>SCTM01000219.1 GCA_004297485.1 Rhodospirillaceae bacterium | reverse complement strand
CTGAAAAAGCGGTGTTATGGCAGCTGTTGGACGCCGAACGGAACGCCGGAATTACGTTGACTGAAAACTTTGCCATGTGGCCCGCGGCGGCGGTCAGCGGATTCTACTTCGCCCATCCGCAGTCCGCATATTTCGGCGTCGGCAAAATCGAGCGTGATCAAATCGAGGATTACGCCCGCCGCAAAGGCATGACGGTGGCTGAGACTGAGCGCTGGCTCGCCCCCAATCTCAACTACGATCCCTCGGCCGCGGAGAGCGCAGCCTAGCGGCAAGACTCAGACGGACCTAATCTGTTTGAGTCGGACCAACGGCCGGACACATCGACCTGCTACTACTACGCCGGATAGGCCCGCGGCAGCGTGACATGGAACGTGCACCCCTGATTGGGCGCGCATTCGGCGGTAATCGCGCCGCCATGGCGGGCCACAATATCATGACAAAGGTAGAGGCCAAGGCCCGTCCCTTTTTCGCCGCGCGTGCCCGGTACGGATATATTCCTGTCGAGCCGGAAGAGATTGGCGACGTCGGCGTTTTTCATGCCGACGCCGGTGTCCTGCACGGAAATGCGAACCATGGGGCCAACCGCGGCTGTGATTCGCACGACCCCTCCCGCGTGACTGAACTTAATGCCGTTTGAGACCAGATTGCGCAGCACGATCCGCAAGAGGTCTTCATCGGCGAGGACATGGACGCCGGACGCACTCGCCTCGACCGCATTCTCGATGGTGATGCCTTTCTCCGTGCCCATGGCGCGAAGCGGCTCAATGCTACCGTTTGTCGTCGCGGCCAGATCCACGGCCGTGAAACGCGGCGCCGCATCGCGAATTTGGAACGCAGCCCAGGCCAAAAGATTGTCGAAAAGTCCGTGTACGCTGATCGCCGAATCACGGACCAGACGCGCATAATCCGCCACCTTGTCAGGCGACAGATTACCGGCGCGGGCAACGAGCAGATCGGAGAATCCGATGACGCTATTGAACGGCCCCTTGAGGTCATGAGCGATGATCGAAAAAAGTTTATCCTTCTGCAGATTGAGATCCTGCAACTGCCGCGTTTTGTTCAGGAGTTCCTGTTCGGCGAGATGACGCTCGGTCACGTCGATCACCGTGAGAAGGAACGCCGGTTCACCTTCCCATTCGACCTTTCGGCCAACGGCATCCGTCCATATGACCCGGCCGTCGATCGTGCGCAGGCCGGCGCGATGCGTTGTCCCATCAAGCCGCCCCTCGACCACCATCTTCCAGTAGGCATCGGTGTCGGCCGCGTCAGGCATTATCACGCGGCGCAGATCCCCTAAGGAGATCACCTCTTCCGGGCCCGGCACCCCCAACATGCGAGCATACGCTTCGTTGGCGAACACGGGCTTGAAGTCACGGAGAATAAGGATGCCTTGAATCGATCCCTCGACAATGTCCCGAAATTTGGTTTCGCTGCGTCGCAGAGCCTCCGCTTGCACCTCCACCGCCGATTTTGCGCGTCGCAATTCGTTCTCGCGGCGCTTGCCATCAGTGATGTCTTGAACGGTGCCGATGAAACGGGTCAGTGCGCCGTCCGTCCCGAACAACGGATGACCGATTTCGCGGATTTCCTTCTGCGTGCCGTCCGGCGTCACCAAGCGGTACTCGATCGCGTAGGGCTCGCCATCGCGCAGCGCCTGCAGAACCGTGGCGCCGTACCGCTCGCGATGCGACAACGTTATAGCGTTGGTAAATTGCTCCGGATGGGCGAAGCGCGCCAGGAAGGCCGACACGGTCGTACCGTGTATCCGGGCCAGCTTGTCCGAGCAGAAGGAAATAATTGATTTATCGGCCGCCCACACCCAATGCCCGAGTTGTGCGATTTCGGCCGCCAGGTCCAGCATTTCATGCTTGTCTTGGATCGAACTGATGGCGGCGATGGCCTCGGTGACATCAGTGATCACCCCGAACAAAGCTACCGGCCGACCGTCGGCGCACTCCGGCTGGCCCTTGACGATAACGCTGCGCACCTCGCCGTCGGGACGTATAATCCGTGCGTCGATTTCAAAAGGCTCGCCGGTGATGGCGGCTCTTTTGATCGCTTCGCTCGATTTTTCTCGGTCGTCGGGATGAGAGAAGGTGACGGTCGAAGCGAATTTGAACTTGCGGGACTGCGGTTCCAGGCCATAAATCCGATAGACTTGATCGGACCATGACACGATGTCGTCGGCGATCTCCCAATGCCAATGCCCCATGTTGCCGATGGCTTCAGCCATGGACAGCAGGCTGCTCTTATCCGCCGGACTGCTCCTGGCCCAGAACGTGGGCACACTTCCGCTTGGCGAAGCCGGCATTATGCCGATCGCGGGGTTTGGCTTATTTCGCGGCGATGACACAGCATACGCTCCAGACATCGGTTCCAGGAGGCTACCATAAGTAGTTTTTACTCGCTAATACTTATTGCAGAAGCGAAGGCAATATCTCGATGCCGAAGAGGCGCGCGAGCCCGCGTTTACGCGCGGCCCGGCAAACCGGTTCTTCAAGGCGCGGCATAAGCACGGTTTTCGACTTGGCCTCGCCGCTTGCACCCCTCTGCCACTCCTGTTAAAACCCGCCGCCTTGGCTGTCTGGAATGAGTTCCGGGCACCGCTGCCCACTGCGGGGGCGTAGTTCAGTTGGTTAGAACGTCGGCCTGTCACGCCGAAGGTCGCGGGTTCGAGTCCCGTCGCTCCCGCCACTTTTCTCCTAGAAAAGCCAGTCACTTCAAGCCCCACGGCTCTCCTCTCCGACCATCAAAAACTGTCCCGGGCACAATTCGGGCACAGTTGGCGGAGAGTCCATGCCAACAATTCGACGCCGCAAGTCTGGCAAATGGCAGGTGTTGATCCGCCTTACGGGTCTCAAAACACTCAGCCGCACCTTCACGACCTATGCCGCCGCGAAGAAGTGGGCTCTCTTAACCGAAACCCAAATTGACCAAGGTGACCTCGCATCCGGAAGCCATGTGCTACGGCGGACCTCCTTGGCATCCCTCCTTGAGCGTTACCGTGACACCGTGACGACCACGAAAAAAAGCCGATCAAAAGAGCGGCTGTTGATTAATGCCCTCCTCCGCCAACCATTCACCCGTCTAAGCCTATCGGTACTGACACCGCAGCACTTTGCCGAATACCGGGACCTTCGAGCCAAGACAGCGATGGCCTCAACTATCAACCATGACCTAGGCATCTTAAATCAGGTGTACCGCTTGGCACGGTCTGAGTGGAGCATTCCCGTTCTCAATCCTCTTACGGGTCTTAAACGACCGAAAGCTGACAGACCCCGAGACAGGAGGCTTTTGGCCGGTGAATTGGATCAGCTTCTTAAAGCTGCCGACGAATGCCGAAATAAGTTGGTCCGTCCCATCATAGAGTTTGCAATCGAGACAGCTATGCGGCGTTCAGAAATCATTTCGATTAGATGGGAGAATGTCAGCCAGTCAAAGCAAACCCTGCATATCCCCATCACCAAGACTGACAGTCCTCGAACCATTCCCTTGTCGGAAAGAGCCGTATCAATCCTAACGGCCCAAAGGAGTGAACCAGACCGTCCCTTCCCTTTGACCGTCAATTCATTTGATATGGCATGGAAACGGCTGATCGCTCGGTCGGGCTTACAAAACCTCCGTTTCCACGATTTGCGTCATGAAGCGGTAAGTCGTTTATTTGAATTAGGGCTTACAATGCCCGAAGTTGCTCTCATCAGCGGGCATAAAGACCCTAGGATGCTCTATCGTTATACAAATCTGCGTCCGGAAGATGTGGGAGCTAAAATGGTGCGGTTAAAGAACCTGACAGGGCTCTAACCAAGCCTCCGGGCTCGATAGCCCCGGTGATGTGGCCTGAGTCCTTTTGCCACTTTGTAGAGATTATCTTTGTCTAGTTTTCTAGCTGCACAGAACTTGGCTAGGGACTGGACAACAAGGGCGTCTAGCGAGTTCGGGGTCCACACCAGCCACGTTCCAGTCCAACGGGCCGTAAGTGCCCGCAAGCGATCTTGGGCTGGCTTAGAGAGCCTGGGGTAATCGAGGAGGCGACGTACACGCACCTCCTATTTAGCAACCCAAAAACCTGTGGACCGCTACATTGCGTAACGAATTTTGGAATTTTCTTTCTCTTTCAAATCTGGCTTGCTCAAAATTGGAGCACCAATGTGCTCCTAGTTGTCTTGAGCCTTGACCTCTTGGAGACGTGCCTCTGCTTCCGCAAATCCTTTCTCGGCAGCCTGTCTATATAGTTTAAAGGCTTCCTCTCGGTCCTGAGGAACACCCAATCCCTGCTCGTACATACGCCCAAGATAATAGGTAGCTGGTGCGTATCCCTGATCGACAGACAGGCGATACCATTTCACCGCCTCCTCATAATTTGCACTCAGACCGATACCGAGTGAGTAACTAGCTCCTAGATTGCTTTGAGCAATCGCATTCCCCTGCTCGGCGGCAAGCCTATACCACTTAACGGCCTCTATTGGATTTTTGGGAACGCCCTCTCCATTTGCATAGCATATTCCAAGGCTATTCTGAGCACCCGCGTCGCCCCGGTCCGCTGCAATTCGAAACCACTTGGCGGCCTCTTTGAAATCTTGCGGCAAGCCATTTCCGCCCTGCTTGTATGCTTTTCCGAGATTTACTTGAGCAGATACTTCTCCTTGGTGAGCAAGAGGCAACCAAATATCGACCGCCGCCTTTAGATCACCACTCTCTGCCGCTTCTATGGCCTTATGGTTTAGACCAACACCTTCCGGCACTCCTCCGTCACTTTGGTGTGATGCTGGGTCTAGAACTTCGGTAGATTTTTTTTCGGAGCTTGGTGAGGTGTGTGTGGGAATTTCGGCTTTTTGACCATCAGGCTTTACTATGGCGACAACCAACAATCCAACTAAGACAATGCCCAGCAACTTCCCTAAACCATTGCCGCCGTCAGAATCATCGTCAGCATCATCTCCATACTCTTCTCGTGACCGAGAAAACGATGCCGCCTTTGTCCCTCTAATCTCTCGTACTTGCGAAACGTGGCAATCCAGATATTGAGATTCAAAGAGTTTTCGTGCCGTATAAATATCCCGAATATCGTCTCCGAAATCACTCTCCACCCAGCGTGTCTGGCCTGACACCCCTCCTCGCTTTCCTAATCCTGCTGGCAATTTTATCAGAGCTTTGTAGCGAGGCATGGATATCTCCACGATTGCGGACTGGAATCACAGCGTTCGCAATCGTAAATGAAATCCCCCTCTACTCTGAAGCGTTTTGTGGTCTATCGACCATGGGCTGATAGACCACATTTTGCGTCAATCCCCGGATGGAAGTTCGGGACATATTGGCAAGCAATCTGCGTCGTCTTCGCCGTGAGAAGAAGTGGACTCAAGAGGAGTTTGCCCACCGTGCGGGCATCGCCAGGGACTATCTATCGAAGTTAGAAAATAGTCGGAAAGAGGCCGGGTTAGATATTCTCCCCAAGCTCGCCGATGCGTTAGGTGTCACCCCGGCGGAATTATTGACGCCCTTTCCAAAAACCAAGGGGGCTACAAAGCCGAAATGACTTCGAATTTTGCTAGGCCCTTAGCTTCAGATTTTTTTGAAAAAAATTTAAGAAGGTCAAAATTTTCAAAGACCCCCCGGGTGGGGGTGCAGATGGAACGATCCACCTACCCCGGCCTTATGGAACCACCAAAATCAAAAAAGCTCTCTCATCGCGATAGTCTCTAGGAGACTTTCTTCCGTCCCAAACAGAGAGTAGGCATTCAGATTAAAGTCGTCGAACATCTGTAGGACCTTAATCCGCTCGGATGATGGAATTACAAATTTCCATACGACATCCTGGTCATTGGTCGCATCCGCGAAGACGTCTTGATGGCTGGTTACCTGAATTTGGTCATCCTTGAACAAACAGCACATTGTGTATTCGCTTTTTTGCAGGAAATGCCTTGGATGAGCTTTGACGTTCGGCCCTAAGCCATAGATGTAAGGGGCGTCGGATGAGCCAACCTTTATGTTCTTTGGTCGCTCCGAGAAAACATATATGGCCACATTATCGGCTAACACTTCTTTGAACGCGAAGAACGCAGCAACCCGGTACGATTGAGACCAATCTAGAAGCGGGGACGGGAAACCGTGTGACCTGCTCCCCATGATGCCCTCGTTTATGAGGAGAGTCTGTTCTGGTTTTGCCCCTCCGTGGGGCGGGTTGCGAACTCGATTGGTGTGAGCCCTCCGAGGCTCGTGTGTGGTCGGTTT
>SCTM01000218.1 GCA_004297485.1 Rhodospirillaceae bacterium | reverse complement strand
CCTGGAGCGGCCGATTGTTGTTGTGCAAACGTACGTTCCGAATCACCGACGAGGCTCAGCCGTTCGGATTCCGCTGGTTCCTCCCGGAAATTATGCGACAGGGGCGATATTTCCGTGACGTGGCCATCGCGGCGGTCATGTGCACCCTGATCGGTTTCGCGACGCCGCTGTTCTTCCAGATCATGATCGACAAGGTGATTCCGCATCACAGCTATCAGACGCTGTTTGCGGTGGTGCTTGCATTTTCGGTCGCCATGCTCTTCGAGGGGACGTTTAGCTACGTCCGCCAATACCTGATGCTGTTTGCCAGCAATAAAATCGATGCCCGACTCGCCTCGCGTACGTTCGACCATCTCCTCCGCCTGCCGATGCAGTTTTTTGAGGGGACGACTGCCGGCGTATTGCTAAAGAACATGCAGCAAACGGAGACAATTCGCGGATTTCTGACCGGCCGTCTGTTCCAGACATTTCTCGATACCTTCACGATGCCGGTGCTTTTGGTCGGACTTTTCTTCTACAGCGGCATGCTGACGTTTGTGGTGTTGGCTTTCGCTGCGGCGATCGCTGCGATCATCGGCATCATGGTTCCGACGTTTCGCGGCTATCTGATGCAATTGTATCAGGCCGAAGGCGCGCGTCAGGCCGATCTGGTCGAAACCATTCACGGCATGCGAACGGTGAAATCCCTCGCGCTTGAATCACTGCGGATGAAATCCTGGGATCAGAAGGTTGCGAATTCGATCCGGCGTCGAGCCACGGTGGGATATTTCGGCGCGGCCGCCGTCGTCCTGACGAATTCCCTGCAAAGCATCATGACAATGACCATCCTGGCGCTCGGGGCCAAGTTGATCTTCGACGGCTCCATCAGCGTCGGCGCCTTGGTTGCCTTCAACATGCTTTCGGGGCGTGTGACCGGCCCGCTTGTCCAAATTGTTTCTTTGATCAACGAGTACCAGCAGGTCGAGTTGTCGGTGAAGATGCTGGGGCGCGTAATGGATCACGCGCCCGAGCGCGATCCGAATCAACGCGGTATTCGTCCGCTTATTACAGGCAAGCTCGAACTTGAGAACGTGACGTTCCGTTATCATGGGACCGCGACGGCGGCCCTGGATCACGTCACATTCACTGTTGAAGAGGGGCAGATGATCGGCATTGTCGGCCGCTCGGGCTCCGGCAAGACCACAGTGACCCGTTTGATCCAGGGAATCCACACGCCGCAGGAAGGTCTGATCCGGCTCAACGGGACCGACATACGCCATATCGATCTGTCGCACTTGCGGCGAAGCATCGGCGTGGTGTTGCAGGACAATATTCTGTTCCGCGGCACCATTCGCGACAATATCGCCGCCGGCAAGCCGGATGCTTCACTCCATGAAGTGATGGAAGCCGCCCGCATGGCCGGGGCCGACGAATTCATCGACCGCCTGCCCATGTCTTATGAAACCCATGTGGAGGAAAGCGCCGCCAATTTCTCCGGCGGCCAGCGGCAACGTATCGCTATCGCTCGTGCGCTTTTGCTTCGACCACGGCTTTTGCTGTTTGATGAAGCAACCAGCGCGCTCGATCCCGAGAGCGAAGCAATCGTCCAGCAAAATCTCGCGGACATCGCGCGCGGACGCACCATGATCATCGTATCTCACCGACTTTCGTCGCTTGTGAAATCTGACTCGATCCTCGTTCTCGAGCGCGGCAAGGTCGTGGACTTTGCGCCGCACGCAACGCTCCTCGAACGCTGCGAGATCTATCGGCACCTGTGGGAACAGCAGACGGGGCATATGCAGTGCTAAAGCTCCTCTCTCCACCGGCCAGGTCGTTGGCAAAGACCGCACGGGACTTACGTCAACGGGTTCAAGAAACAAGGCAACGCTTTGGGGCACTATCTCGGCCGGCGATTCTGCCGGAAGCCGTTGCATTTCTCGATCCGATCGACGAGCTGTGCGAGGAGGTTCCGCCACGATTCATGCAGTCCACGTACTACGTCGTGGTCGCGATGTTTATATCGCTTCTGCTGATCGCTACATTCGTCAAAGTGGACATCATCGTATCCGGAACCGGCCGACTCACCACAGCTACGCCGCCGATTATGTTGCAGGCGATGGATCAGGCCATCATTCGCGAGTTGCCGGTGCAGCCGGGCGATGTGGTGACGAAGGGACAGGTGCTTGCAACGCTCGACCCGACCTTCGCGCAAGCCGACGTCACGTCGCTGACATCGCAGCAACAGAGTCTGCAGGCTCAGATCCGCAGACTCGAGGCCGAACTCAATGGGACGCCGTTCGATCCAGGCGCCACGCCGAATTCCGACGAGCAACTGCAATTGTCTCTTTTTCAGCAACGTCAGGCGCAATACGCATCGCAGCTGCATGGGCTCGATGAAACGATCGAGCAGCTGCGCGCGAATATTCGGACCACGCAAGATCATCGCGGTTCGCTGGAAAAGCAGCTGAAGATCGCGCGTGATGTCGAAGGCATGCGCTCGGCGATGATGGAAAAACAGGTTGGCTCAAAGTTGAACTTCCTTGAAGCACAGGCCGCGCGCATGCGGATTGAGCAGGATTTTCAGGACACGGGCAATCGAATCGGCGAGTTGGATCACGAACTGCAGTCAAAGGAAGCGGATCGGCAGACGTTTGCAGACCAATGGCGTCATCAGGTTCTCGATAGTCTCGTAAGCGCCCGGACCGACGAGGCGAAAATCGGCCAAGCCATGTCCAAGGCCGCGCTTATGAACAACATGGTTGTCATAACCGCACCGGACGACGGTGTTATTCTCGACGTCGCGCGCGGGTCCGTCGGCTCGGTCGTGCGGGCCGCCGAACCGCTTGTCACGATGGTTCAGTCAAACGCCAAGTTGGTGGCCGAAATCACCATTAATTCCAGCGATATCGGTTACACCAAGGCCGGCGACGAGGTTGTTGTGAAAGTGGATGCCTTTCCGTTCCAGCGACACGGATTTATGCACGGCCGCTTGGCCTATGTGAGTGAAGAGTCGTTTTCCCCATCCGGCGGCTCACTGTCATCGGATGGCGCGGTGGCGCGCCCGTCAAGCGATGCAAGCGGTGCATTCCATCGCGGTCGAGTCGACCTTGTGGATACGCATCTCGACAATATGCCGCCAGGCGCGCGACTCATTCCCGGCATGACCATGTCGGCGGAGATCAAGGTCGGTCGCCGCAGCGTCATCTCATACTTCCTGAATCCGTTGACCCGCGTTCTCGGGGAGAGCATTCGTGAGCCGTGATCTGCGCCAAGATATAACGGCATCAACCCGTGACTCGGGGCAGGGCACGGATTTCATTTCATGGTGTGAACGTCTCGCTGTGCGAAGCAGTATGAGCAGTGGCGCCAAGAAAGCTTTTGCGCAAAGGTCGCGTAAAGCACAGTGCGATAGGCGCGAATATCTACATGTGCGGTTCCGAAAATCTTCGCATCCACAATATGTTGATCTGGATGCATGGTTCCGCCCGCCGACATCGCCGACGGCATGCTCGGCACAAGCGGTACCTTCAAAGTCGAATTTTCACACAACTAATGCTTGCCGCTTGGAAACAGATGAGTTACAGATGCAGCTTGTGACAGTGGGGCGAAGCTCCATTTTCGGCGTCTCTAGAACGGAGATTGAATATGCTAGGCGTCACGTGCCTCGCTTTTGGGCGAGGGAGTCGGGATCAGTCCGATCTGCATCGCAGCCTCGCTGCGCAATTATTCAATCGTTTGCTGGCCCTTTGAATCCTCGCCCGCTGTAGGAGCGTATCGCCATGGCTACTCAAACCTTCATGCAGTCGCTGACGTCGGCGCAGCTGTTCGGTTTCTCGTCTACGCAGCTCGCGGGGTTCACCTCCACCGACTTGGGGTATCTCACGACGACACAGTTCGGGGACCTCACCTCGACGCAATTGGGCGGTCTGACGACGACGCAGCTGAAGGGCTTCGGAACCGCTGATTGGGCCGCTATCTCAACTTCCCAGATTAATGGTCTGACGTCGACACAGCTTGCCGGCCTGGCGACGACACAGATTGCGGCGATCGGGTCGACCGCGATCTTTGGCCTTACATCTGGCCAGTTGAGTGGTCTGACGACGGCGCAGATGGGGGTCATCAGCACCACGGCATTCTCGGTGTTGACGTCCGGCCAGCTGAGCGGCCTGACGACGACGCAGCTTTCAAAGATCAGCACGGCGGACATCGCCCTGTTGACGACCTCGCAGCTTAACGGTCTGACCTCGACGCAGCTTGGCGGTTTGACGACCACCCAGATCACCGCCATCAGCACCACGGCATTCCCCGGATTGTCGTCCGGCCAGCTGAGCGGTCTGACGACAGCGCAGCTTGCCAAGTTCACGACGGCGGACATTGCCCTGCTGACGACCTCGCAGGTGAACGGCCTGACATCGACGCAGCTTGCCGGTCTGACAACGCAGCAGATTGCGGCGATCACGTCGACGGCGATCCTTGGCTTCACGTCCGGTCAGTTGAGTGGTCTGACGACGGCGCAGATGGGGGTCATCAGCACCACGTCGTTCTCGGTGTTGTCGTCCGGTCAGCTGAGCGGTCTGACGACGACGCAGCTTGCCAAGATCAGCACGGCGGATATCGCCCAGCTGACGACCTCGCAACTCAACGGTCTGACATCGACGCAGCTTGTGGGTTTCACGACGTCGCAGATCGCGGCGATCAGCACCACGGCGTTCCCCGGACTGTCGTCCGGTCAGCTGAGTGGTCTGACGACAACGCAGCTTGCCAAGTTCACCACGGCGGACATTGCTCTACTGACGACCTCGCAGGTCAACGGCCTGACGTCGACGCAGCTTGCCGGCCTGACGACGTCGCAGATTGCGGCGGTGACATCGACGGCGATCCTTGGCTTCACGTCCGGTCAACTGAGCGGTCTGACGACGGCGCAGATCGGGGTCATCAGCACCACGGCATTCTCGGTGCTGTCGTCCGGTCAGCTGAGTGGTCTGACGACGACACAGCTTGCGAAGATCACCACGGCGGACATCGCCCTGTTGACGACCTCGCAGCTTAACGGTCTGACGTCGACGCAGCTTGTGGGCTTCACGACGTCGCAGATTGCGGCGATCAGCACCACGGCGTTCCCCGGACTGTC
>SCTM01000217.1 GCA_004297485.1 Rhodospirillaceae bacterium | reverse complement strand
CTCGAACCTACGCTCATTGCCATATCTAGTACTCCGATACCGGCGCTATCGCCGCGTGCCTAAAGCTCACTGCACGCCCGGCAGGTCAGGATTGGTGATAAAGCCGATCTTGAGAATCCCGGCACGCTGCACGGTGACGATGACCCGCCCGATGTATTCGTAGCGCGCATCCTTATCGCCCCGGATGTGCACTTCGGGCTGAGGGTCG
Organism: Rhodospirillaceae bacterium; assembly: GCA_004297485.1. GTDB lineage: Bacteria > Pseudomonadota > Alphaproteobacteria > Rhodospirillales > Rhodospirillaceae > SCTM01. Next base: position 8,611 of record SCTM01000217.1, on the reverse strand, counting down.
AGAACCGCATAAGGCTTCAAGCCCTCAAGCAACGCCGCCGGATCTTTGACGAGCGAGGTATTCCAGAAGATACGCCCATCTTTGTCGATGCTAAGATTGACGTTTTCCGGCTTGGTTTTCGTCGCCGTGTTGCTGGCGACCGGGATATGGACGGGGACCGTCTTCATGACCACCGGAATGGTGATCAGGAAGATGATCAACAGCACCAACATGATATCCACAAGTGGTGTGGTGTTGATCGTGGAATTGACCTCCATATCCCCGGAGCCGTCGGCCGGACCCACATTCATTGCCATGGCACGCCTCCCTGCGCGACGCCTGTTACAGGCTCAACCTACGCGGGCGCCGCTGACGAGCACGGCGTGGATATCGGCGCTGAAGTTGCGAACATCTTCGAGGGCCACTTTGTTCCGGCGAACCAGCCAGTTGTAACCCAACACCGCTGGCACGGCCACCGCGAGGCCGATCGCGGTCATGATGAGCGCTTCACCGACGGGGCCGGCAACCTTATCGATGGAGGCTTGGCCGGCAATACCGATGGCGATCAGGGCGTGATAGATGCCCCACACCGTGCCGAACAGACCGACGAACGGAGCGGTCGAACCAACCGAAGCGAGAAAGGCGAGGCCGGCCTGCATTTCGGCGCTGATGCCTTCGTAGGAGCGCTGAAGCGACATGGTCACCCACTCGTTCAAGTCGATCCGGTCGGTCATCTTGCCTTCGTGGTGTTCAGAGGCCTTCAAGCCGTCTTCCACCATGGAACGATAGGCGCTTTCTTTCTCAAGCTTGTTCATGCCTTCCTTAAGGCTGCCAGCGGTCCAAAACTTGCTGCGTGCCGTCTTGGCTTGGCCCATGAGCCTGTTCTGGTCCCAAAGGCGGGTGAAGAGAATGTACCAAGTCCCCATGGACATGACGACCAGGATGATCATGGTGCCGCGGGCAATAAGATCGCCGTTGGTCCACAGCGCTTCGAGACCATAGGGATTTGCCGCTTCAGTCTTGTCTGGGGCGGTGGGGACGTTTACCCCCGCATCCGCGGCCGAGGGCATGGCAGAGGCGTCGGCCGCCGGCGGAGCTGCGGTCGCGTCCGCAGGGGCAGGAGCAGCCGCTCCCGCCGCCGGTGCAGCAGAGGCATCGGGCTGCTGCTGCGCGAAGGCGCCAGATGCGGAAGCCAGCGCAAGGGCCGCCGCCACGGACGTGACGGTAAGCCAGCTGCGCACGGCAAGGCCGCTGCGATCACAGAACTTCTTCATAACTAGGGCGTTCATGGTCATCCTCATCCTAAGCCTTGGTTTTTCCCTTACTGTGGCCGCGGGTGAAACCTCGCGTCCCAGATCTCCACTAAAAACTTCACGCTACGGGAGCACGTCCCGGTTTCTTGGAAGCCCGGCGCGGGTCTTCCCGACAACTTAATCCGTAATTTTGAACACCACCGCGAACTTGTATTTCATAGCGACCGGCTTCCCACCCACCGTACCGGGCAACAACCGCCAGTTCCGCAATGCCTCTTCGATGGCCGCCTGGTCCAGACGTTCGTAGCCACTGCTCCGGTCGACGACGGCTTCGGTCACCTTGCCGGTCTCGTCAACGGTCAACAGCATGACCACGGTTCCAACCTCGCCAAGACGCTTTGACGTCGGCGGATATTCGGGCTGCGAAACAGGGTGTCTGGGATTGGAGCGCGGCGGCACGGTCGCGGGCGGCGCCGCCGCCTTGACGACATTCTTGGTGGAGATCGAGGAGTCAGCGGATTCAGTTGGCGCTTCGACCGCGATGTCCACGGGAATGACCGCGGCCGGCGGGAGTGCCTGGAATTTCGGCGGAGGCGGCGGAGGTGCTTCTTTCTCCACCTTCTCTTCCTCGATCATCTTGGTTTCCATCGGCCCCTTGATCGCATCGATCAGCTGGGTGGCAAGTCCAGCCTTCAGGGCCCAGATGATCAAGATATGCAGCACCACGACCATGAGAAAGCCAATGGCGTGCCGGGAACCTGATTTAGTCTTCGTACGAGCCATGTTCACTTCAATGTTACAAGCGGTGGTAACGGGGCGAGAGATTGATAAGAGATATCCTCGTGAGTGGCGCAAAACGCCGAGCGGTCCTACCAGGGCACTCGAACCTTGGCAATAGCGACCATGACGTAGGCCAGCGGCGCCGCGGCCTAGACCAAATCTCCCGAGGATTGCGTCCTACAACGGGCCTAAACCAAGGCCATGCCCGTCGCCCTGTCAAGGGTGAATATCATAAATATCAAAGGCAAGTATCACACACCTGAAGGTTTCGCGCCGCCATATCGGTTCTCGCGTTGCCGCATCGCGCCGTGAATTCCTTCGCCCAGCCGCGTGGCGGCGAAGCGCATCATGGATATGTTCGGAAACTGAACGTTCCCTAAATCCAAACTAAATGTTCTCTACAACTAACAAGCATTGTGCCGCTTAGCCCTATAGCGCCGTAACCGTTTCACGGCGGGATCAAGTGATCCGGACACCCTCAAAACGCAGCCCGGATGCCGCGTCGTGTTGGCGTATAACCTCATGAGCTGAAGAGCATTCGGTCTGGGTGCGGCTACCGGTGGTGTGGCGCTATTGGCCCCGCACAGCCCTGTCAATGCCCGCGTGGGCCGGCCGGGGATTCACGAACTCTCAACCGATGTTTCCTACAGTGCCGGTGTGTTTTCCCGCTTCCGCCCATCGACTTTCCTGGACTCCGTCAAATAGATGAATGCCTTACCGCCCTACGCCCCCCAGTCGCTCCGTGTATTGTTGTTCGAAGACAACCCGCTCGACGCGGCCTTGATCAGGAAATTCCTGCTCACCGTCGGGGTGCGGTCGACGAATATTCATCATGTCGACACGATACCGTCGGCCCTACAGATGTTGACGCGGGAAAACGTCGATGTGTGCCTGGCGGATTATTACCTGCGGCCAAGCACCGGCTTCGACCTGATGGATGAAGCGAAGCGTTACGACATCAACGTTCCCTTCATCATGCTGACGGCAATGGACGACCGCAGCATAGATGACGGCGCCCTCGCACGCGGCGCCTACGGGTTTCTGGTTAAAGGCGAACTGACGGTCGAGGGTTTGGAACGCTCGATCCGCTATGCTCTGATGCGCCATAAACGCGAAAGCACTTTGGCGCGCGACGCCCTTATCGATACGCTCACCGGATTGCCGAACCGGAAAGCGTTCTATGAACGGGTAATCGGCGCGGTCGCCGATAACGCGGGCCGCAACGGCATGGTCGCGGTCGCCTTGTTCAATCTCAACGGCACAAAATTCCTGAATGAATCCTTCGGCACCAAGGTCGGAGACGACATGTTGTGCGCGGTGGCGAAGAAGCTGCGGGACAGCAAACGTGCATCCGACATGGTCGCGCGCATCGGCGGCGACGAGTTTGCCGTCCTGATGGCCGACCTCGTGTTGCCGGGCCATGCCGTGGCACAGGCGAAGAGCCTCGTCTCCGCCATCACCGGAACGGTCGATACCCGCGACGGCAAGCATGACGTAAACCTTGCCGGCGGCGTTGCCACCATGACGGCATCGCAAAGCGCTCCGGCCGAAGCCGTCGACCGGTTAATGCAGCAGGCGACACAGGCAATGTTCAACGCCAAACTCATGACGCGCCGCGGCGGCGTGTCGGAGATTGCCGTCGCTCGCCTGCAATAGGGCCTTTCCCGGCACGGCGGGATCACCGTCGGCGGAACCCCGACATCGAGTCCCATGGCCGCTGGAGCGAAGGCGCGACAGAATTGCCTCCCCTCCCGTCCAGATTGCTCGTCCTCACTGGAATGGCTACTCTATGGCTGGGAGCGACCGTGAATTCGGTTTGTATGGGCTTGGGGAGGGTTTGCCATGGAGAAGCTCGCTACGCGGCTTGTTGTCGTTGCTGTGCTCGTCATCGCGGCACTCGGAGTCTATGTCTTCAACTTGCGTGAGAGCCTTGATCAGGCCAACACGACGATCGCCCTGGCCACACAAAACCGCGATGACTTCCGTCACAAGCTTGAGGCTCTTACGAAAACAACCGGCGCGGCCGTTGTCGCGCTTAACACCTGCACGACCCAACTCAAGGATGACCAGGCAAAGCTGGATGCCGCCACGAAACATTCCGGGCGGCCACAAAAGCACTGATCGCCGGCTGCGCGTGCATCCGCTGCCGCGTACGCAGCATTCCATAGACTTGCCTGGACGGGGACCGGGACCCCGCGAACTGGGACCGCGGTCGTGACGACGGCAGCAGACTCATACGCGCGCGGCATGGCCCTCAGAGCCGCCGGCAATGAGCGTGATGCGGCCATGGCGTTCCTCATGGCTTTCGCCATCGCACCCGGAGTCGCCGCTTATCGTAACGCGGCATTCGAGGTGCTCAATGTCATGGGCGGCTACCGCACCCTGCCCGTCGGCGTGATGGCCGGTCTGGCGGGCGCCGTTTGCGATCCAAAGCTCGATATCCAGCCCCTGAGCCTTGTGGTGCGTAATCTCATCGAATCCGATGCGCGCCTGCCCGAACTGAACAAGATGCTGGCCGGTGACGGCGCTGCCATCGAGAAGGCGCTCCCGGGCGCCGCGTGGCTCCTGACCGATCCATTGCTTACGGCGGTCCTGGCCCGGGCCGTGAACATCGGTGCGCAGATCGAGGGCGTCTTCACCGTCCTGCGCCGCCACTTATGCGACTGTGTGGCTCATAAGTTGGACACGATTCTGCTCACGGACTTCCGCGACGTCACCACGGCCATGGTACGGCAGTGCATCACGAATCGATTCGCATGGGCGGAAACCGCTCAGGAAGGCGAAATCGTTGCCACATTGAAAACGCGGTCCGACGAAAACGCGGTACTGGTACGTGCCGCCTATCGTCCCCTCTCGGAGATCGAACGTTCCCATGCCGAGACGTTACCCGCCCCCATCGCCGTCCTTTGGCGCGAGGAGGCCGACGAACGCAGGCGTGCGGCGGCGCTTCCTGAACTCACGCCCCTGACGCCAGGGCTTTCAGCCGCCATGCGCACCCAATACGAAGCTTATCCCTATCCCCGTTGGCGACAGGTACATGTGGACGGCCGTTTGTCCCTGCGCGGCTTGTTGGGACAAACCATGCCACATGTGCCGTTCGATGCCGCACTCGACGGCAATGTGGATGTACTGGTCGCCGGCTGCGGTACCGGACGGCCGGCGCTGACGCTGGCGCTCGCACTCGCGAACGCCCGTGTCCTCGCCGTCGACATCAGCCGGACAAGTCTGGCCTATGCCGCGCGCATGGCGGCCGAACTTCAGACCGAGAACATCAGCTTTGGCGTAGCCGACATTCTCAACCTCGGCGCGATGTCGCAAAAATTCGACTTCATCGATTGCAGCGGCGTGCTTCACCACATGGCTGATCCGGCGGCCGGACTCCGCGTTCTGCGCGGTATGTTGCGGCCCCATGGGGTGATGATGGTTGGGCTCTACAGCGAACGCGGCCGTCACAACGAAGTCGCCGCACAGCGCTTCGTCCAGGACTTCGGTTTTGCGGACACGCCCGATGGGCTGCGCGCGGCGCGTGCCACCTTGCTCGCCCTGCCGGCGGGCGACGCGGCGCGCGCCGTGGTCGATACGCTCGATTTCTATACCCTCGACGGTCTCCACGACCTCGTCTTCAATGTCCACGAATCGCGCACCTCGCCGGCAGCCATAAAGCGGTTGCTGGCGACATGCGACCTTGCGGCGATCGGGGTCAACGTACGGCCTGCCTTAGGTGGTAGCGCTTTTCGCGCCGCCCATCCCGACCCGGCCGCCTGGGCCGACCTCGATCTCTGGGAAGCGTTCGAGGAACGCCACCCTCAGGTCTTCGCCCACATGATCCAGGTGTGGTGCCGCCCGACTGAGGAAAAGCCATGACCGAAGCCAAACCCGCCGGCCAGGCCGGAACATGGGACGCGGATACATATCTGCGTTACGCGGCTTACCGCGCGCGACCGATGGAAGATCTCCTGCCGCGCATCGCCTTGTCCGTGCCGGGGTCCATCTACGACCTTGGGTGTGGACCGGGCACGCTCACCCGCCAACTCAAGGACCGCTGGCCTGAACGTCCGGTGTCCGGCATCGATTCGTCGGCGGAGATGCTGCGGAAGGCCCGGCAAAGCTATGGCGACGGCGCCATATCCTGGCAGCAGGCCGACATTGCCACATGGCGTGCCAACCCGCCCGCCGCCCTGGTGTTCGCCAACGCATCACTACACTGGCTGCCGGATCACGCCGGCCTTTTTCCGAGGCTGTTCGGCGATGTCGTACCAGGCGGGATATTGGCGGTGCAGATGCCCATGACCGGACAAGCCGCGTATCACATATGCTTGCACCACGTGAAAAACGCGCCGCGATGGCGCGAACGTCTGGCCGGGGTCGAGCCCCATGACGATCCTCATCCGGCGGCCTTTTACTACGACCTGCTGGCGCCCTTCGCCACCGACACCGACATATGGGAAACCGATTACCACCATGTGCTCACCGGCGCACATCCGGTCACGGATTGGGTCTCGGGCGCGGCCTTGGTGCCGGTCTTGTCCGTACTGAACGACGACGAAAAGGCGGAGTTCATCGCCGACTACAAAGCGGCTGAGACAGCGGCCTATCCGCGACGGCTCGATGGGACGGTGCTGTTCACCATGCGCCGGCTGTTCATGGTCGCCAAACGCGCCTGAACGATTGAGGCACGCTAACCAGCCAGCGGCTTGCCGTCTTTGCCCAGGGGTTGCCGGGTGACGGCGCGCTCTTCGCAGGCCGCGATCACGACCCGCTTTTCCGCCGCGGTCATGGTGCGCCAGGCGCCGATCTCCTTCACCGTCCGCAGACAACCGATGCAATACGCATGGGTGGCATCCAGCGCGCAAACGCTGACGCACGGCGAACTGATGGGATCTTCGGTCGCATGGGCCGCAGGAAGGATCATGATGGGGAAGAGTTAGCTATTCGGCAGGTCCGGCGCAAGGGATTGACCCTGTGCGGGGGCTGCGTCTTTGGCGATAATGCATCCTTAAAGCGTGAAGGATCACCGGCATGAGCGAACACCACGAGTCACTGACCCTCTTGGGCGGCAGCGGCAAGATTCCGCCATCGCCCGATGTGGCCGTCCTTGAAACGGTTCCCAACCCCCATCAGGAAACCGACTACCTGATCCGCTTTACATGCCCGGAGTTCACGGCCCTGTGCCCGGTGACCGGACAGCCGGACTTTGCGCATATCGTCATCGACTACGTGCCCGAAGCGGTGATCGTGGAGTCCAAGTCGCTGAAGCTCTTTCTGGCGTCGTTTCGCAATCATGGCGCCTTTCACGAGGACTGCACCCTGACCATCGGCAAACGCATCCTTGAAGTGACCGAACCGAAATGGCTGCGCATCGGCGGCTATTGGTTTCCCCGCGGCGGTATTCCCATCGATGTGTTCTGGCAGACCGGCACGCCGCCCGAGGGCCTATGGCTGCCCGACCAGGGCGTGCCGCCGTATCGGGGGCGGGGATAGTTCCCGCCCGTAAGCCGCGACGATCAAGGTCCTTGATCGGCACCTCACCGAAACGGCGCAGCAATCTTGGAACGGACCTGGCGAGGAGTGACGCGCTAGACTCCCGCCCGCGCCACGAGTTTCTCGCTCTCCGCCCATAGGCGCTCCACACAAGCCACATCGTCGATGAGCGGATTGGCCTTCCGCGGCTTACGCTCGAAGAAATAACCGCCGTTGCTTTGCTCCGCCTCTTTCGTGGTCGCGAGCCAAATAAGCGTATCGGCACCTTGCGCGGGCGTCAGCAATGCGAGCCTGCGGATATGAGCCTGCGTGCTTTCGTCGGCATAGGTGATGAAGTTGGTATCGACGGGACCGGGATGCACCGAGTAGGCGACAATGCCATCGTTTGCCAGGCGGTCGGCCAAGCCGCGGGCGAAAAGAACATTCGCCAGCTTGCCGCGACAATAGGCCGCACCGGCGTTGAAATTCTCGAGCATCTGGAGGTCGTTCCAGTCCAGAGCTTTGGCGTATTCGCTGGCATCGGACGAGGTGTTGATAATGCGCACGCTGCCGTGCGGAGCACCGGTGGCGGCACGGCGGAGCAGCGGCAACAGCCTGGTGGTCAGCAGGAAGGGACCAAGGTGATTGCTGGCGAAATTCTCTTCATACCCTTCCGATGTGATCACCTGATGCTTTGTGATGCCGCCCGCGTTGTTGACCAATACGTCAATGCGATCCGTGATCGCGGCAATCTCACGCGCCACGCGCGCCGTATCCGCCATGAGTGCCAGGTCGGCGCGGATCATATCCACCTTACCGGTGGTGGAGGCAGCGCGAATTTCCTTTTCGGCTGCCGCACAACGCCCCGGATCACGGCCGATGGCGATGATGCGCCATCCTTGTGCCGCCAGGGCCTTTGCCGTCTCCTTGCCGATCCCCGAGCTGGCGCCCGTTACCACCGCGACGCGTTGCGTGCCTGCCGCCATGTCGACCCTCCCGTTAACACTGAGCTGTTATTATCGCTGATGCATCGGCCAGCCGCTACGGGTCGCCCTGCCAGAGCTGGACGAATTCAGCGAGTTGAGTGCGTTCCAGATCCGAGATCACCCACACTGTCATCTCGTTCTGTACAAAGTGAT
>SCTM01000216.1 GCA_004297485.1 Rhodospirillaceae bacterium | reverse complement strand
CCGAAAATACATCATGCCGTTGATAGACGACGATCCACCAAGCAGCTTTCCGCGCGCCCAGGTTTCTGCCGGTATCCCGTCGCCGGCTTCCGTTGGCAGATGCCAAACCTGCCGCAGGTCCATCAAAAGCTTGCCGTAGCCCTTCGGCATGCGCACGAGGGGACTTCGGTCGTCAGGTCCTGCTTCCAAAAGCAGGACGTTCGATCGACCATCAGCGCTCAGCCGGTCAGCTAGCACGCAGCCGGCAGAACCGGCACCAACGATTATGTAATCGAAATTCATTCTGGTCCTGGCAATCCCGGGCTTGCATTGGCCTTAGCGGGCGAGTGCCTGATAAGCCTGGGGGGCTACTACTTCAGATATGTATCAAAAAAGGCGATGGCGGCACCGATCGTCTTTTTGCGGCCATCCGGTTTGTAGCAGTCGAGCTGGTCGATGGGCACAGAGACCATCCGCTTGGGCTCGCCGGCCTGCGCAAACGCCGCTTGGATCGGGGCATTGGGGTGGTAGACGTCATGTCCGGTGAGCTGGACGATGCAATAGGCTCGCGGAGCGATCTTGGCGGCCGCATGAGTGGCATCGAACTCCATTACACGCTCGAAGCTCTCTATCGTGATCTGCGGCGCTGTATGCATGAGCATGTCCCCGGTCTTGGCGTGCCAGCTCATGACGTCCTCAACCATCGCGGGGTCGACCGGCATAGGGTCGAATCCGTCAGGTAATGGTGTTCCCGCGGACATTGTCGGATCTCCGCCATCAACAAGACGACGGCGGCGGGCTTCGAGCAAATACTTTCGAACGGCGAGGTAGTCAGTCTCTCTGTTAAGAGACCGAATCCAATAGCTCCCATCAAGGATCGGCGCCTGAGCGACGCACGCTTTCACGCGAGTATCGTAAGCCGCTACATGCGTCACGACGCCGCCACCGAAACTAGTACCCCAAATGCCGATGCGGTCATTATTGATTCCGGGTTGAGATTCAAGCCAATCGATCGCGGACTTGAAATCCTCGGTCTCCTGCAGCGGCCAGAGACGCCCTCTCGGCTCGCCGTCAGACCCTCCAAAGTGACGGTAGTCGATAGCCAGCGTGACGTAACCGCATTCCGCAAAGAGGCGACCTTCCTCGACGAGACTCGTTCGTGCCACGGTAAACCCATGGCCGATGACGAGACCCGGATAGGCCCCCGCAGACGAGAACCCGTCGGGAAGATAAAGGTCTCCCTCACAGATTACCCCTTCGGAGCGAAATTGTACCACTTTCTTCGTTGTCATGACTTCTCTCAGTCGAAACGTACGTGAAGCTTCGCGGGCCCGCGCAATCCAAAACCACTCACCTCTGGTGGAGGATAGCGGTCGTCGGTACGGATATTTGGCAGGCGGTCCAATAGGGCGCTCATCGCATTGGCCATCTCCAACCGCGCCAAGTGCTGTCCGATGCAGATGTGAGATCCGTAGCCGAAGGCAGAGTGTGCGCGTGTTCCACGGCTTATATCGAATTCATCCGGACGTTCAAACGCGCTTTCGTCGCGATTGGCGGCTGCAAGCATGACTGACATGTGGTCGCCGGGGCGGATTGTGATACCAGCAAGTTCGATTTCCTGGTGGGGTGTGCGCGCAATCATTGGAACGGGGCAGTTCCAACGCAGGCCCTCTTCGATTGCCTTTGGTATAAGCTTGCGATCCTGCTTCACGGCCCTGAACTGATCCGGATGGTTG
>SCTM01000215.1 GCA_004297485.1 Rhodospirillaceae bacterium | reverse complement strand
AAGCTGGTTTCATATCCCACGGCGCGTCACGAGTTGTTTCTCGAACGCGACGATATCCGGGGCGCCTGGCTTGCGGCGATCGATCAGTTTCTTGATCGGGTTCTGGCGCCGGGACCATGAACGATAGGTCTCCGTGGTGGCAGCGGGGCGTGGTCTATCAGATCTATCCGCGCTCGTTTCAGGACAGCAACGGCGACGGGATCGGCGACCTCAAGGGAATTACCGACCGGCTTGCCTATATTGCGGCGCTGGGCGTGGACGCGATCTGGCTGTCGCCGGTCTATCCCTCGCCCATGGCCGATTTCGGCTACGACGTATTGGATTACGTGGGCATCGACCCGATTTTCGGAACCCGCGATGAATTCGACATTCTGGTTGCCACCGCTCATGGGCTTGGCCTCAAGATCATCATGGATCTGGTGCCGAATCACACGTCATCGGCTCATCCGTGGTTTCTGGAAAGCCGCGCCTCGCGCGCCAATCCCAAGCGCGATTGGTACATCTGGCGCGACGGCCGCGACGGTGGGCCGCCCAACAACTGGCTCAGTGAATTCGGTGGCCCCGCCTGGACTCTCGATCCGCTTACGGGCCAGTACTACTATCATGCCTATCTGGCGGCGCAGCCGGACCTGAATTGGCGCAACCCGGAAGTCGCCGCCGCGATTCATGACGCGATGCGCTTTTGGTTTGCGCGCGGCGTGGACGGATTCCGCCTCGATACCATTCAGCACCTCGTCGAGGACGAGCAACTGCGGGACAATCCGCCGAACCCGGCTTATCACGCCAGCCAGCCGCCGACGGAGGCGGTCACGCGCCTTTACACCGTGGATCGTCCCGAGACCCAGGACGTGCTCGCTGGATTTCGCCGGGTCGCCGACGAATACCCGGAGCGTGTTCTTATCGGCGAGGCTTACATCGCGCTCGAACCGCTCATGGCCTACTACGGGCGAAATGGTTCGGGGCTACAGCTTCCGTTCAATTTCCATTTGCTCACGACCCCGTGGCGGGCCGATGCGCTGGCGGACCTGATACAGCGCTACGAAGCGCTGCTGCCCGCCGGCGCTTGGCCCAACTGGGTTCTCGGCAATCACGATCGCGCGCGGCTCGCAAGTCGCATCGGGTTGGCTCAGGCGCGGGTGGCGGCCATGTTGCTGCTGACCCTGCGTGGCACGCCAACCCTGTACTATGGCGATGAACTGGGCATGACGGACGTGCCGATCTCGCCTGAACAGGTTCAAGACCCGTGGGAAAAGAATGTGCCGGGGTTCGGGCTCGGCCGTGATCCGGTGCGGACGCCGATGCCGTGGGGCAGCGGGCCACACGGCGGCTTTACAAGCGGTACGCCGTGGCTGCCCATCGGTCCCGACGCGGCCACACGCAATGTTGCGGCGCAGTCCGATGATTCTGACTCCATGCTCAGTCTTTACCGCGCGCTCCTGGCGTTGCGGCGTCGGGAGCCGGCACTGTCGATGGGGAACTATGGGCGGGTTGAGGCCCAGGGCGACGTTCTGATCTTTGAACGGACCCACGAAAGCCGACGCCTGATGATCTGCCTCAACATGGCGGGCCGGTCGGCTCCGACAGTGGTGCCGGATCGGGCCGACATTCTGCTTTCCACGCATTCGGGTCGGCCCGTCGTGGCAGCGGCTGGTGCTATATGTCTTGAGGCGGATGAGGGGATCGTGCTCGCGGTCGCTTAACCTTGATCCATGACGATCACCGCAGCACCATCGAACCGGCCATGGCGCAGATCGTCGAGCGCAGCGTTGACGTCCGCCAGACCATAACGTCGGGTCGATGTGCGCACCGGAACCTGCGGTGCCACACGCAGAAACGCCTCGCCGTCGGCCCTGGTCAGATTTGCCACCGATTGGATAAGCCGCTCCGACCATAACAGGTGATAGGGAAACGCCGGTATGTCGCTCATATGAATCCCGGCGCAAATGAGCACGCCGCCGGGACGAAGGGCCTTGAGGGCCGTCGGGACAAGCGCGCCCACGGGCGCGAAGATGATGGCGGCATCAAGCGGTTCCGGGGGCGATGCATCCGATCCGGCCGCCCACGTACACCCAAGGGAACGGGCGAACCCTTGTGCGCTCACATCACCAGGTTTGGTGAAGGCGTATACGCTGCGGCCGTCGTGAACGGCGACCTGTGTCAGGATGTGGGCCGCCGCGCCAAAGCCGTAGAGCCCCAGGCGTTTGGCGTCGCCGATCTTGCGATAGGCCCGATAGCCGATGAGCCCGGCGCACATGAGGGGTGCCGCGGCCACGTCGCCGAACATATCGGGGAGCGGAAAACAATAGCGCGCATCGGCGACGCAATATTCGGCGAATCCGCCGTCCCGGGTGTAGCCGGTGAATTGGGCCTGGGGACACAGGTTCTCCCGGTCCGACGTGCAGTAAGCGCATGTTCCGCACGTCCAGCCCAGCCAGGGCACGCCGACGCGCGTTCCCGTCTCGAGGAGCATTGCGCCGCTTCCTCGCGCGACAATCCGGCCGACGATTTCATGGCCGGGAATCAGCGGAAGCTTCGGCGAGGCAAGGTCGCCATCGACCACATGCAGATCGGTTCGACAGACGGCACAGGCGTCCACGCGCACGAGCACTTCACCCGGTTCGGGGCGCGGCGTCGGAAGCTCGGCGGGAAGGAGCGCTTCTCCTGGGCGGTTCAGTCGCATGACACGCATGGTGAGGGACCGTTGCCTTACAAAGTCGGTGCGGCGATCTGTGCGAGGAAGCGCGCACGCCATTCCTGATTGATCTCATCCCGCTGCAACGTGTCGCGGCGGTTCCGGAACGAGGTCGGGCCGTCCAATTGTACGCCGAGGTAGTCGGCGATGCGCGCGATTACCGCGTCCACATCGCGGTTGACGGCCTCATACGATACGCGCAAGGGCTGGATGCCGTGCAATGCGAAGAGTGTCTCCCACTGCGTCATCATTTCGCTCAATTGGCCAATGGTGGCATGAATGTGCTCGAAATCGAAACGGGGCTCGGCGTGGGCCTCGTTTTTCGAGATCCACACACCGGTCATCTGCGCGCGCACAAAGGAAATCGCCTGCATAAGAAGATCGTCGCGGGTGGTGTATATGAATTTGCCGTGGGTCAATGTGCGTTCGAAGGTTCCCTCCACCAGAAGCGGTAACAGCATGCCGATGTGAGCCTTGATGCCAAAGACACCGTTGGACGAGCGCGTGCGCGCCATGACCTCGGCCATGACATCGTCCAGCGTTGCCGTGGCAAAGCGGGCGACGATGCTCGGCATGGCCGTGGGTTCGTTGCGGTGGAGATATTCGCCGGGACGGCCCAAGACGCCGGTGTCGGTCAAACACTTGACCAGGAAATTGCTGCCCGAACGCGGCATCATGCAAATCGTGTAGATATCGCGGGCGACAATCGGCGGACGCGTAAGGTTCCGGTTTTCATTGTGGGCGGCACCGTGCGGATCGAGCATGGCCGCCACTTCACGATAGGTGCGGCGAATATCGTCGGGCTGGAAGGCGGGCAGACGCAGCACGCGCCTTACGAACGGCGAGCCGATCTCGACGGGCGCGACGCCGCCGCGCAGGTCCGCGACCGCCTCATATGTGGCGCGACGGACCAGGGGTGGGGACATGATCTCGGGTTGATTGCCGAGGGCGTAAACCGCTCTTTCCGGCTCACCGACTTCCAGGAACAAGCGCGCGAGTTCCTCGTGCGGCTTGGGATCGAAACGATCGGACGCTTCGCCGGGGCATGTTTCACCAAGGGCGACCAGCGCCCGCGTGAGCAACAGCTTTGCCGGCGCCCGCGCGCCGCGTGCGATGCATATGCGCGCTTCATCCATCAGCGGACCGGCGAAGCTCGGATCATTCATGCGCATATTCTCGCTCATCTCGGCGTGCCTGGCGAAGATGCCGGTTCCGGCGGCCTATGTAAATAATGGGATGGACTCGCAATCAACCAGCGCTGTTTCTCTCCGCTCTGCGCCACGATTGATATAGAATTGCATGCGTAACGGCACTACCTTGCCGCGCGACGGGACGAACGCCGAAGGTGGGCTATGTCAGACATACGCGCTGTTCAAGATCGTCAGAAATCGACGTCTGCGGTTGGTCTTGGTGATCTCCGTGATCTTGTCCAGAGCATGGGCGAATGGCGCCGGGCGCCGGACAAGGTGGCTCACCTTATCATTGTCGCGCTGGCCGATGTTCTTCCTCAGGCGAAGCGCACGCCCGATCTTCTGAAGGAAGTCACCGAATCGATGATCACTGTCGCGGCCAAACGCGGCGGGCGTGCCTTTCGGGTTTCTCCCTCGGATTTTGGGATTTTGGTGCAGGTAGCCCACCATGTGTTGGTGACCATGGTGCGCGATTTGAAGGTTGAAATCCTTCGCGCAATCGAACGTCAATCACCGGGCAGTTTTGGCAGCATCGACCAGAGTCGGCTGATCGTCAGTTACGATCTTTCGACCGCGTACAGATCCGGTGCCGAGCGGGTGGCACGGTATGCGGCTCTGGAGCAGCAGGCCGCCGCAGGCGGCGCGGCAAAACTTCGGCCTCTGTCGGAGGACGACTGCAAGACCGTGATGCATGCCTACCGGCAGATCGGCGCCGAGAAATTCATCAGCGCTTTTGTGCGTACGCAGTCCGTTGCCCAGAACATGCCCGAAAGAGGGCTCGAACCGGTGATGAACGAATATTTCATCAGCATCGACTCCTTGCGCAAGCCGCTGTTCATCGACGTGGAGCTTCGCGGCACCGGCCGCATGTTCGATGAATTCACGCTGGTCCTCGATCAGATCATGCTGCGCGCTTTCAAGAAGATTGAGACCCGTGGCGACCGTTGGTCTCTCAACATGAATGTGGAAAGCGTCTTCACCAAGGCTTTCGAGCAGTTCCTGGAAGAAACGCCGCATGAGACGCTCGCGCAGATCACGTTCGAGTTTCGCCAGCCGAATATCGTCGAGAACTTCGATGAATTCCTGGTGGCACGCGGCTTGATTCACTCGCGGGGTGCGAAGATCGCCGTCGACCGGATTTTCCCCCACACTCTTGGTCTCGTGGACCTTGAATACATCGGCGCCAGCATCGCCAAGGTGCATTGGCGCGCTGGTGCCGAGGACGTGCTGAAGGAACGGAAGCGGGCCTTGGCGTACATGGCGACGTGTGGCGTCCAGCCGGTTCTGATCCGGGTTGATAACGCCCTCGCCCTTGAGGTGGGTGCCGACCACGGCATCACCATGTTCCAGGGTTTCCTGATCGATGACATGATCAAGAGAAAAGCCGCGTGATTTTCCTACCGTCGCGCCTCCGGTATCTCCGCGCCCGGAATAACATATTGAATTATATTATAAATTCCCCATGCGACCCGGACATCACCGGCGCGGGAACGATTCCCGGTTCCAGGACTGTCGAACCGGGTCGCATAAGCACATTTTAAGAAATATTAACCTGCTCCAGGCACGGTTTAGGACAGCGCAGAGGTTGTCCGCGCCAAACCGGAGCAGGTCATGGGCCTACAGTTTGAACACATCACGTTCACGCCCCAATTCTCGCTGACGCAGATTGTCGACGACACTGCGTACTTGCGCCGGGAAGGTTCTGTCCGTGCGCCGGCCGACGGGGCATCCCTGGAAGCATGGCTCAACGCGGTCCAACGTCAGTCGACACCATTGATTCAGTCCCGGGCGCGCCGGGCTGAACTGGAAGCGTGGCTTGCGGCTGCGGAGTCCATGACTGGGGGGACACCCTCGGATGGGCCTTCAGGCCTGTAAGTTTTAGGTGCGAGTCGCAAGTAAACGCGGGCCGTCTGCCACGACTTGAGATTAACTCGCAACTGTATTTCAATCTTTGATTGATGTAACGCGATTGGCACTTTCGCGTTCTCCCAATTTTTTTGTTATATATCAATAAGTTAAATTTTATAGTACACGTAAGTGTATATCCGTCGATTGACTTCGCACCTGCAAAAAACTAATCACGAAGGGATGCATACCGGTTCGAGTTTGGAGCGCATTATGACAGGGGGCCCTAAGGGCGAGGCGCTCACAGACGCGTCGCGGCAAGCGGAGATTCGGCCGCTCCGGGCTCCTTCCAACGACGCCGGCATTGATCTCGAAAGCCAATACCGCAGTATTTTCGAGAACGCCGTCGAAGGTATCTACCAAACGACCATCGACGGCCAATACATCAGGGTCAATCCCGCCCTGGCGCAGATCTATGGGTTCGCATCGCCCGCGGACCTGATCGTCAACCTCACCGATATTGCCGGCCAGTTGTACGTCGACCCGACGCGGCGTGATGATTTCAAGCAGGCCATGGCGGAAGCCGGGACGGTCAGGGACTTCGAAGCCCAGGTCTACCGGGCCGACCGCTCCGTTATCTGGATCACGGAAAACGCGCGGTGCGTGCGCGCACCGGACGGCGCGATTCTCTACTACGAAGGAACCGTCGAAGACATTACCCGGCGTAAAGCCGACGAGGAAAACATCCGCTTGCTCGCGACGGTTTTCGACAGCGTCGGCGAGGGCATTCTTATCGTGGACGGCGATCTGGTCGTGAAAGCCGTCAATCCGGCCTATGAGGCGATCTGCGGTCTCGACGCGGCCGCACTCGTCAACCGCCCCCTCGACCTGCTGGCGAAAGGGTTCCACGACAATTCCTTCGTGCCGGCGATTCTCCATGACGTGGAAACGCACGGTCACTGGTCAGGCGAAGCGACGTGCCAGCGGCGGAACGGCGAGTTTTACCTGGCGGCGCTGTCGGTCTACGTGGTGCGCGGCCGCGAAGACGATACCAGCCAGATGATCGTGACCTGCACCGACATCACCTTTCGCAAGGAGCAGGAACACCGGATCTGGCATCACGCAAATTTTGACCTTCTGACCGAACTTCCCAACCGGTGGCTTATGACCGAGCGGCTACAGCAGCATATGCTGCGCGCGGCCCGGAAGCGCACCGGACTTGCCGTCCTGTTTCTTGATCTCAACGGTTTCAAGCAGATCAACGATAGTCTCGGACATCAAGCCGGTGATGAGCTCTTGCGGCTCGTGGCACGGCGGCTGAAAGCCTGTACACGCCTGTCCGATGCGGTCGGCCGGTTGGGCGGAGACGAGTTTCTCATTGTCGCGCCCGACGCGACCGATGCCCACGGCGGTGCTCATCTCGCCGAGAAAATCCTTTACACGTTCGCCGATCCTTTCCGGCTCGCCGATCGCGAGATTTTCTGCGTGCCGGCCATCGGCATCACCTACTATCCGGAGCACGGTTCCACCGCCGACGATCTGATCCGTAATGCCGACGTCGCCATGTATGAAGCCAAGCGCAATCGCGGGCGACCGTTCGCCACATTCGCACCACAGATGCTGGAAGTGAGCGCCCGCCGCCTTGAAGTCGAGCACGATCTGCACCGGGCCTTCGAAAACCGCGAGTTCGTACTCTATTACCAGCCGAAAGTGGATGCCCATACCGGCCGCGTCGTCGGCGCCGAGGCGCTGGTGCGTTGGTATCATCCCAAGCGCGGTATCGTGCCGCCCAGCGAATTTATTCCGCTCGCCGAGGAATGCGGCCTGATCACGGCCCTGGGCGAGTGGACGCTCCGCGAGGCCTGCGAGCAGTTGACGAAGTGGCAAGCGGAAGGGATTCCCATCGCCAGCGTGTCCGTCAATCTGTCGCCACGCCAATTCGTGGATGCCAGCCTGATCAGCGTCGTGCAGAGAATTCTTCAGCAAACAGCCATCGATCCGGCCTGTTTGGAACTCGAATTGACCGAAGGCGCCATGTCGGTGGATATCGAGAAGGCCATCTTCACGCTCCAGTCCCTCAAGGCCCTTGGCCTCAGGTTGTCGATCGACGACTTCGGCACGGGCTATTCGTCCCTCACCTACCTTAAGCGCCTGCCGGTGGATGTGGTGAAGATCGACCAGTCGTTCGTGCGGGATCTTGAGGATCACACGGCCGACAGCAAGATTATCGCGGCGATTATCGGCCTCGCCGATGTGCTTGGGTTCGATGTTGTCGCCGAAGGCGTTGAAACCGAGAAGCAGGTCGAGATTCTCCGCCTGACCCGGTGCGACGTGTTCCAAGGGTATCTCTACAGCCGGCCGGTCACGGCGAGCCAGTTCGCCGCGTTCACCCAAGCCCCCGCGAACCGCTAGAGCTTTTCCCGACCGCTGCGTGAAGGCGCGCCGCTTTCATCCAAATCGCCTTGATTGCAAAGTTCACGTTGGCGAATGCTATGCGATCGTGCGACCTTTGGAATCAAGGAAACTTTAGCGCGGGATATGGCCGATGGAAGGCGTCGCCGTCAGCTCGTACCTGCTCTTGGCTGTCACCGCGTTTGTGGCGGGTGCCATGAACGCCGTCGCCGGCGGCGGATCGTTTCTGACCTTTCCAGTTCTGGTGTTCACGGGCGTTCCATCAATCATCGCCAACGCGTCGAACACCGTTGCGCTGTTTCCTAGCAACTTCTCCGCGGCCTGGGCCTATCGGCACCATCTGCGCGATTTCGATGGCGTCTCCATCAAGCGCATGCTGGCGATCAGCGTGGTCGGCGGCATTCTCGGCGCGGTGCTGTTGCTGTCGACGACGCAGCATCTTTTCGACGCGCTTGTGCCGTGGCTTCTTCTCGGGTCGAGCCTTGCCTTTACCTTCGGTCCGTGGCTTGCGCCCCGCCTGCGAAAGGTATTCCGGATCGGCCCGCCAACGTTGTTGATCATCCAATTCGTGCTGGCGATCTATGGCGGCTATTTCGGCGCGGCCGTGGGGATCCTGCTGCTCGCCGCGTGGAGCCTGTTGGGGCGGAACGACATCCACGGCATGAATGCGGCCAAGACCATTCTTGTTGGTTCGATGAATTGCGTGGCGACCGTCTGCTTTGTCGTTGCGGGAAAGGTTTGGTGGCCTCAAGCCTTGACCATGATGGCCGCCGCCATGGCCGGAGGTTATCTCGGTGCGCGGCTTGCCCGGCGCGTCGACCCACGATGGATTCGGGCGTTCATCATTACGGCCTGTTTCGTGATCACGGCCATATTCTTTGTCCGGCACTAGACTCCGGCCCCGCCGCCCGAGACCGGAAAATGTGCGCAAACCAGCGTCTGGCCGGCGCCACCGCTTGCGGCGTCATATGTTAACATATTGATTTATAACAATAAATTTAGGGCCTAGTTTCGGGTGTTGTGAAATTCGCCCGATCGGAATACTTCTAGAGGGTCGACTCGCTATGGGTTGACCATGTTGCGTGCCCCCTGGGTGCTATACCGGTCCCACCCGTTTTCGAAGTTAGGCCCGCCGTGCGTGCGCGCGGCGGTCATTTTTTTGGAGAAAGACAATGGCGGTAGGGACCGTGAAGTGGTTCAACTCTCAGAAAGGTTATGGCTTCATTCAGCCTGAGGACGGCTCGAAGGATGTGTTCGTGCACATCTCGGCGGTGGAACGTGCCGGGCTCTCGGGCCTGAACGAAGGCC
This sequence comes from Rhodospirillaceae bacterium, assembly GCA_004297485.1. Lineage (GTDB taxonomy): Bacteria > Pseudomonadota > Alphaproteobacteria > Rhodospirillales > Rhodospirillaceae > SCTM01. The sequence continues at coordinate 11,219 of SCTM01000215.1, read as the reverse complement.
AACGCGTGAGCTTCGATATCCAGCAGGAACGCGGCAAGTCGTCCGCTGGCAATCTGAAGCCGCTCTAAGACTCTAGGGCACCTGGGGCGGGGCAGCGCGAGCTGCCCCGCATCCTCGCACCACGATGGTCGGCGATGCCATCGACGTTGTTTCCGTTGAGAACGACGCGCGCTGAGCGTGCGAATCGTCCCCTCTGAATCGCAATCACACTCCAATCATTTGTTGCTGAGCGCGATTTCATCCGGAAAGCTGGTTCCCGCTTTTCCGGACCATGCTCTAACCTTTGCCAAAGACGGCCTTGCTCATCTCATCCACGGCAAGAAGGCGCGCGCGCCGAGCGGCGGCCGATATTGGCGCATAACCGACCACGTCGTCTTCCTGCCCCCAATTGTAAGTCGGACCGTGCGGCAGCCGGGCTAGGCCGACTTCCGCAACTTCTTCCGCGGTTGCCCATTTAGTGGGAAGCGCCATCCCTTTGTCGGCAAGCATTTTGCGGAACGCAGGCGTATCCGTTTGAGTCAGAATCAGGTTGAGCACGTCGACGCCTTGGGGATGGAGATCTGCCCAGAGCGATTCACCCAGGTTCAGAACGAACGCCTTGCTTGCTGAATAAGTGGCCATGAAACTCGCCCCGCCATAGCAAGCACCGGAGTTCACGAGGATGATGCCGCCCTTTTGCCGCGCGCGCATCAGACCTCCAAAATGATGGCAGCACTGCAATGTCGTCATGACATTCAGGTGAACGTGATCGAGCCAGTCTGAGATGGGGCGATCGAAAAAGCGCGCGCCTTGAACATCCGCGCCGGCATTGGCGATATAAAGACCGATCTCGCGGTTGCCGGCCGCGGCAATGATCTTTTTCGGTGCCTCTGACGTGTACATATCCACGCATGCCGTAACGCAGGCGACCCCGGTCTCGGCGTGAATTTCCTTCGCCAGGGCGGCCAGCGGTTCCGCGCGTCGGGCAATAAGAATGCTGGGAATCCCTTTCGCCGCAAGCTTGCGGGCGAACGCGCGCCCGGTACCCTCAGAAGCGCCAGCGACAACGGCCCATGGGCCGTACTGTTCCGCAAAGTTCATTGAGTCTCTCCCTGTGTAAATGTGCGGTTGTTCCGACGGCGGACGAGTGTTCCGATTCCAACATTCGCATCCGGTTCGGTGCCTGTCTTGCGAATGTCAGATCCGTTCCACGAGATCGTGTCCAAAGCCGCGGGCGACTTCGCCGAGGATGCCGAGATCAATGCCGGCGGCGTGCGCGCTGTCGATCGCGGCCGCGACATCTTTTTCAATATAGACCCGCATTCCATCAAGGTTCCGCGCGACACGCCCGTCTCTGCCAACAATGCCGAGGGCGCGACTCGCTCCGCTACAACGTGAGAGCACGTCCGTTACGGTCTCCATCGCGAAACCCTCAGTCGCCGCGATACGATAGGTTTCAGCCGCCAGCCTGACTTGCGCCGCGAAGAGCAAGTTGTTGAGCAGTTTGAGCTGCATGCCCGTGCCGGTCGCACCCACATGGCGGATAAACGCGGCGTAGGTGTCAAGCAGCGGTCGGAGGCGTGTGACGACGTTGGGACTGCCGCCCACCATCATGGTCAGGGCGCCTGCTGCCGCCTGTTCGGGAGAACCGCTGAAGGCCGCATCGACCACCTCAACCATGCGAGGCGCGCCGGCCGCCAGTTGGCGTGCCAGCACGGGATCGCTAGTTGTGTGCAGGACGAGAACAGTGCCGGGGGCGAGCTTGGCCAGAACACCATCGTCGTAGAGCAGGCTACGTACCTGCGCGGCACTGAAGACGTTGACACAAACCACCTCGGCGCCGTCCACGACCGCATCGAGATCACCCGACAGCGCGCCGCCGTCAGTGACCAGGGCCTGATGCTCCAGCCGACCGCGGGTGTGGCCGACAAGCTGGTGCCCGGCGCGCGCCGCACAACGCGCCATACCGAGACCCATCGCCCCCAGTCCGATCCAACCGATCCGCATCCCGTTGCCCACGACACTCTTGCTCATTCAAACGTCAGTCGCGGACTGTGATTATAAGAAGAGTCCGATGGGTCGCATCGTCTCGACGCGGCGCCGCCGAACATCCGGTTTTGTCTCTGGTAATAGCGAAACACCATATCCCGGATCATAAATTGCGCGGCAATCTGCGTCAGCGCGAGCCTTCCACATTTCAATGTATACGCTCTCCGGAAGGGTGGTCAGCAAGCTTCGAGATCGATCCGCATGTGGAATTCGGGTTAGCATCGCAGCACCGATACCCGGCGCTCAAAAATCGGAAGGGCCATGCACCATGGCGCGCCCCATGGTACACCTTATTGTTTTACCGAGCCGCCAACGTTGCCGTTGATCCGCGAGATGGGACAGAGCATCAGAGGGACTCGGTCGAAGTGAACCCGAACCGTACGCAGGCACAATAATGGACGTCAAGTTGATCTATCTGGCGAAGCGCAATCCAGCAATCAAGGCGGAAGACTGGCCGCGCACCTGGCGTTCACACGCGGTGTTCGCCAGTCAATTTCCGATTGCCGGCGTGAGTCTCACCGGCCTCTTCTATTGCAGCCGCATGCTCACGCCGACGCTCAACGGCACCCCAGTCGACCCGCCTGGAGCCTCGCTCGGTTACGACGGCGTGGCTGTCGTCTCGAGCCCTTCCGAGGCGGCCTTGCGTGCTGAGCTGTCGCCGGCCGACCGCGCCAAGATCGACCAGGACGAGTTGCGTGTGTTCAGCACCTACACTCCAAGATTTTCCTTCTACTGCAAGGAAGTCCTGGTGCATGGCGGTGCCCATGGTCAGGCCGCGGTAATTCGCTTCCTGGCGCGCAAGGCCGAAGACTCGCGCGAGGACTTCTTCGCGCACTGGGGCCGACAACACGCCGACATTGGAAAGCGGGCCGTCGAGGCAGGTGCCGTGACGCGCTACGTGCATAACAGTCTCCTCGATGAACCGCCGCCCGGTTACCCGTTTGACGGCATCACCGAAACCTGGTTCGCGAACGCCGACGATGCCGTCAGATCACTCCTCGACGGCGCGCTTGCGCCGCTCGCGCGGGACGTGCCCACGTTCTGCGACATGGAGCGTACAGTCACGATGCTCACGTACGTCACTCATCGTTGGCCGCGCGCCTAGGCGTCTCATTTGCCTCGATTCATTCCCGTTCCGCTAAAGCATGTTCATGCTCTAAATATTTGAATGTGAGACCTTCTTATACGGTCTGGTTATTCCACCGAGCCGGGAAGGGCTCTAGCTCACATCCACCGCATGGCGCTTGAGGTCCGCCAGGGAGCAATACGCGAGCGCGCCCTCATGGGTGGACTGTAAGACCACGCGCGGAGCGTGACCGGCTTCCAGGGCTTCCTGCCATCGCGGTGCGCACAGGCACCAGCGGTCGCCGGGCTTTAGGCCGTCAAATCCGTATTCCGGCATGGGCGTCGAAAGATCGTTGCCGCAGGCTTTGGAAAACGCCAGAAATTCCGCGGTCGCGACAATACACACCGTATGACTGCCTCGATCGGCCGGGCCGGTATCGCAACACCCATTGCGGAAGAATCCTGTGATCGGCTTGAACGAGCATCCCAACAGGCGCTCGCCAAGCACGTTGCGCGAGGGTCTGCGTCCGCTCCCGCCGCCGCTCCCGTCATCTAACGGCATGCAATGTCCTTTTCGCGTTCTGGATTCCGTCGGTCATGTGATTCATAGGCTCGATTGCGGGCCGCCGAAAGGCTGACGCGGTGCCGGTCGACGTCGGCATCTTTCAATAGTGGTGCGTCGACAGGCGCGACAAAAAAGCACTTCACCGATCGCGCGTTCCATGGCGGACATCGCGTTCCCAATCGATCTGACGAAGTGCCTCGCAAGACATCATGTGCGCGACAATTACGGCGCTTGCCCTCAAGGGTTGTTATATCTATGATAGATACGGTTTGGAAGACTTACACGTCTAACGAAGAGTTGGGGGCCGGAGCTTCTTCCGGGCACCTCGGCCGCATCGTCAGCAGCCTGTTGCGTGAGCGCGATAAATCCCGACCCTCGGGTGGGAGGCTATGCTGTGGACCGTTATTTCAATAACGATGCGATCGGCATCATCGAGGCCAATGCCGATTTCCGCATAACGCGTGCCAACCGCGGCGCGTGCCGGATATTAGGCTACAGCGCCGAGGAACTCTGCCAGCTGACCTGGGCCGATTTCACCCATCCCGACGATATTCAAAAGATCACGGATCACTTCATGTCGCTTTTTGAAGCGGGGCAACTGGGCCAAGCCGTTGAAGTGCGCCACATCACAAAATCGGGAGCGCAAATAGAAAATTCCGTCAATGTCCAGGCCGGCGAGTCAGGGCCGGACGGTAGGCCAAGCTACTATGTCGCCTTCATCATGGATATCACGCGACTGAAGCAAGCTGAAAGAGCGCTGCAAGACAGCGCGCGAAGCCTCAGCGTATTGCACGAAAAGATCGGGCACGCGCTCAATGATGCTGTTCAGCACCGCGATCCCTATACTGCGGATCATCAAAGTCACGTCGCCCGTCTTGCTTCTCGCATGTGCGACCTGCTTGGCCTGCCGATGCTCCAGCACAATACCGTTGTCGCTGCCGCGGGTGTTCACGACGTCGGAAAAATAGCGATTCCCAATGAATATCTTACGAAGCCGGCCAAACTCGACGAACTGGAATTCGCGGTTCTTCGCACCCATGCACAGCACGGCTTCCAAATTCTGCGGCCGATGGAGATCGATTTTCCCGTCGCGGAAATCGTTTATCAACACCACGAGCGGCTTGACGGCAGCGGTTATCCACGCGGGCTGTGTAACGGCGCTATTATGATCGAAGCCCAAATCATCGCCGCAGCCGACACTGTCGACGCAATCATAAATGCCCGCCCATATCGGCGCGCTTTGGGGAAGGATCACGCGATCCGGGTGCTTACCGAAGAGCGGGGGCTCAAGTTGGGCGCGGATATCGCCGATGCCTGCATCACGGCGATTGGCGAATTGCCGTGAGGCCGTTTTCCGGACACTGTGTTTAGTCAAATAAGGTCATTTGCGGCGGTGCCAGATTTATCAAAGCGGCCTCTCTGTCCGCGGACAAAGGTTCGAGATAAAGCTTTCGCAAAGAATCCATGACCGGCTCCTCGACCGGACACGGCCAGGCGCGCAGCATCTCATCGAGCCGGTCTAACGAGGTGACGTTCTCGGCGCCAAGTTCAATCTCCATGGGCGCGCAACCGCAGGCTTTGCAAAATTGTGCCACAAACCGGGTCGGATCGGTCCGCAGAAGGGCATAGGGAAGACGCACAAAATCGAAGTATTTGCGAAAAGCGGTTTCGACATCGTGATGGTCTTCAACCTTAAAGAAACCAATGCCATGTTCGTTGAAAAGCCGGCGATCCACTTCAAACCGCTCATTGATGGACAAGAGCCGCGCGCGACCGAGCCAAGTCGGCCGCGTGCGGACGTCCATAAGGGCGTTCATGAAATTCTGACGATAGAGCGAATAAAACCGCTCCAGAGGGCTGCGCGCGATCATCATGACGGTACCGCCATGCGAGATCTGCGCCAAGCGCTCGGCGACGTGTGTTGGCGTCAGTACTGCAAAGTCCGCCAAATTCTCATCGGAAATAATCGAGTCGGCAGGCAGCGGGGGAGGGGGGGTAAACTCGCGCCCCCGCGCCACCGCCTTTGTCCACTCGGGTCTCAATTGAAAGGGCCGGCCGAGACGGGGAATGAGATGCTTTTGTATCGATTTGGTTGCCGTTTTCGCTGGGCCGGCATGCAGCACGGGGCTCATCGCGGAAGAAATCCCCGGGGCATTCCGAACCAGAGTCGGCGGTCGCCGCTGCCATTTGTGGCCTGGGCACAAAGGCGCGGGCTGAACCGATACATTGCCATGAATTCAGGATCGTAACTTATCTCTCGGCGCCGCAGGTGTGTGGCACCCGCCAATCCGCCAACACTGGGCTCAGCCGGAAGTCCGGTCAAACATTTTATGAAAGTCTCGCGGACGTAATGCCGGCGCTCTTAGCGGCGTTGACGCCAGCCGGCCTCCATAAGATTAGAGGAATGTACCATGACCGCGGCGCACTTCTGACAAAGGAAGAGGGTGTGCAACGTGTCGCTATTGGCGAAGTTGCCACCGGCATCTGTTGCCTTAAGGGCGCCGTGCGGCGGTTCATCGCGGCTCTTGCACAGCTGCAATTGGCAGGCGGGGCACCGCTGGGATGTCGATCGCTTCAGTCCTAACTCGCTCATCATGACGCGGTGGTCTCCGTCAATTTTCTTCTCATGCAGTATCGCGACATGCAACGGCAAAACGCCCATTTTGACGATGGGCGTTAAATCGCGTTGACGCTCCATCGGTCGCCCATGGCTGCCTAAAAAGCCAGACCCCGTGATTATACCTCGCATGAGGCTGCGTGTCTCGCACGACCATGGGCTCTCATGGCGTGGTCCTATCCATGAGGACGCCATCGATTCTCCATTGCAATATACGGTGGTAGGCGGGCACACGGAGATGAATGCGTGCCGCGCGCTTTGCGGGCAAGGGGTTTCTTATGTGCCTGCGTCGGTTGCCGATAGGTTTGGTTGGCGAGATCAGGCCTTTGGTGCGGCGTTTCTGGACACCGGTGTCAAGCCGAGGTCGTCCCGACAGGTTGATCAACGTGACCGTTCGCCAGCGCCACGCATATTGTCGGCGCGTTTTGAGAGAAGTGATCGCGACAGGCTAAGTATTGCGACCATTCCCACGCCGACCACTGCGAGCAGAAAATCGGAATCGCGATAGAGCGCGACGACAGAAATATCTCGACTATCACCGATACGTCGAAGCCCCCGGCCGATCATATTCAACGCGAGTCCCGCCGGGACAAAGCCGATTCCAGTCCCCAGCAGAAATGGCCATAGACGCATGCCGAGAGCGCCCGAAATGATGGTGGTCACGCTGCATGGGGCCCAGGGCAACAGGCGCATGAGAATAAGGTATTGCAATCCGTTGCGAACAAAACCATGTCGCACACGCTGCACCAGCCCCGAGTCGAACCGCATGAGGGCCGTAGCGCCAAGCTTGCGTGCGATCAGAAACGGTACAATCGAGCCAATGCAGACGCTGAACATGGCGGCGGGAAAACCTGCCAGCCCCAACACGGCTCCGCCGACGATATCCATGGTGCCGGTTAGCGGCAGAGCCAGGGTGACGACAAGGGCATACAGAAGAACGAAAGTCGCGAGGACGACAGTAGGATTGCGTCCAATGAAACCTGCGTACTCCAGTTGCAGCGTGTCGAGGCAAGTCACAAGCGCGTGCGAAAGGCCATAAAAGCGCATCGCGAAAAGGAATGTCGCGAAGGCGATGCATGCCGCCGCCAATCCGATAAGGAGAACCCGTCTTTCCATCTCAGGATGTGCGTGATCTGCCGATCTGGCGCGTTGTCGTTCTCGTCACGCGATGCGGTCCTTGGGCATGGCGGACGGTCCAAAATGCGCGACGAACGCATCCTTATGGAGCATGAATACGTCCTTGCGAAAATAGTGGCTGATATTCCCGCGGCCGAATATCCGCTGACTCCGTGCGATCATGTCCACGTCTTCCTGGTCTTTCTCGATTTTCAGCCGCGTCAGGCGCGCTTCGATCATCTTGCGCAACGGCCACATAATCCACGGAAGGTCGAGCTTCACGGTCAGATGGCTAACGGTGCGTTTTTGATCGTCGGTGGGGTAGTATCGTAGCTCAGTTCGCGTCTTGATCAGATGGTGGATGCTTGGCATCCACGCCGGTACCGGCTTGAGATCGTAGTTCAGGAAACACGCCGGCGGTTGATATTCGGTTGTGCAACTGCTGCCGAACCTCACAGGCCCGGCGCGCCAGGTTTGTACGACTGCGACCTTGGTTCCATCTTGCCATAATGCTTCGTAGCGCGGTGCATATACTTTGTGGAGATGCATGTAGTGTTCGACATCAAGATACGCGCCGACGGCTTCCCCGACGGTGCAATCGAGTTCATACACCACCTCAAATACGTGCTGCATCACCGTGGTCCCTATTTCACGCGAACCCAGCCATCCTCGACTTCCAATGCGCGTTCACGCAACTGGTAGCTCGGCTTGATGGTGGGATCGAAAGCAACGGAAGGGACTCTGAGAGTCTTCATGATTGCTTCATTGGGATTGGCAACAAGTGCGCCGGATTCGCCGCTGAAGCGGTACCCATGCCAATGGCACACAATATCGCCGCCGACACATGCGGCTGTGACCAAATTCGATCCCATGTGCGGGCAGCGGGCATCAAAGGCGCGTGGCCTGCCATTGGACAGCAATACGATCACAAGTTGCCCAAGAGCGGTCTTCAGCGGTTTAACGGCGCTCTCCGAAAGGTCGCTCAGACGAAGTCGGTCCGGCGCGTCATCGCATTCCTCGTTCGGGCAAAGAATTGGCAGCTGAGATTGTGGGAGCTTCTTAAGCACCTTAGCCTCTTTCGATATGGCGCCACGTATTGTGCCTTCAGCGTGCGTGCCGTGTCGGCGTATTACTTGAGCACATGCTATCCGGCAGAGCCGCTGATCACGATCCCATTGATGCCGCGACGCGTGCGGCCCCGTTTGTCTACGGACATGCAGCAATCGACAGGAAAGCCACAGGCATTTTATTTTGCACAATATCGCAGTGCAACATGCTGCACGCTATAGAAAAAGCCGTAGAGTAATAAAAGCGTGGCGCTGCAGAGTCCTGCTCATTGTCAGGTAGAGGGCTTTTTGGGACGTGGCGGGGGAAACACAATTCTGGTCAGGGAGCGGCCAAGCGGTGCGCAATGCGCGTGCGTGGCGTTTTGCGAGCGAGTCACAAGTGCTCGCCGCTTAGGATATGACGCATGTTTGTGGGAAGACCGGGGTTTCCCAGGGGAGATTCTTAGCCGAGAGACGGTTACTCGACACAACGCCCGGGCGATGCCCGCCGGGTGACAGGCATTCGTTATTGCTGTTGAGGGGGGCACTACAGGAGACTGCCCCTGCGAACGTAGAGAAGACGGGATGCACGCTGGACGATGAACGACGCTCGGCAAGAGCGCGGCGCTAACGAACCGGTGGCGGGATAGATCGTCACGGATCTATCCCGATCAACGGCGCACAATTCGCCAAGCCCTGGATGCTGGCAGCAGAACCGCAAGTTACGTTTAGGAGGGATAAACATGAAAGCTAGAGGGGAAAACATGAACAACGCAACTTTTAAATCGATGCTCTGCGTCACCACAGTTCTGGCCTTCGGTCTTGCTGTACCCGCATTCGCGCAAACGGCCCCGGCCGCGAAGTCAAGCGTTGGCGATATGTCCGACGCCTCCGAGAACATCATCGTCACCGCCCGCCGCGTCGAGGAGAGGCTGCAAGACGTTCCGATTTCCATGACCGTCTTCAACCAGCAGCAGCTGAGCAACCGCAATATTGTCAACTCGCGCGATCTGGCGGCCTTCACGCCATCGCTGTCGTCAAATGACAATTTCGGCGACCAGAACTCGAGCTTCGCCATCCGCGGTTTCGTGCAGGATATCGGTACGGGTCCTTCCGTCGGCGTCTATTTTGCGGACGTGGTCGCGCCGCGCGGCGCGTCCAACAACATTCCCATTGGTGATGGCGCCGGTCCGGGCAGCTTCTTCGATCTGCAGAACGTCCAGGTGCTGAAGGGCCCGCAGGGCACCCTGTTCGGCCGCAACACGACCGGCGGCGACGTTCTGCTGGTTCCGCAGAAGCCGACGTCGAAGTTCGAAGGCTATGTGGAAGGCTCCTACGGCAACTACGACATGAAGCGTATTCAGGCAGTGCTGAACGTTCCGATCAATGAGAACGTTCGTTTCCGCGCCGGTGTCGATCGCCAATCACGTGATGGTTATGAGGTCAACGATTCCGGCGTAGGGCCGGGACACTTCATGAATGTCGACTATGTCGCCGCCCGCGCGAGTTTGGTCATCGATGTGACCCCAAGTCTCGAGAACTATACGATCTTTTCCTATTCAAATTCCGATACCAACGGCTTCATTCAGAAGGTCGTCGGTTGCAACCCCACCGGGGGCCTTGGGCCGTTCGCTTGCGGTCAGCTTGCCCAAGAGACGGCTAAGGGCGCGGGTTTCTATACGGTGCAAAACGCGCTGCCAAACCCCGATGTGCACCTTCGCCAGTGGCAGTTCATCAACACGACAACGTGGCAGGCCAGTGATACGCTGACGGTCAAGAACATCGCCAGCTACGCGCAGTTGAGCGAGTTTCTCAAATCGGCGCTGTTCGGGACGAACTTCTTCCTCGCACCCGGCCTGCCCGTCGACTTCGCCGTAAGCCTGCCGCCTCCCGGTGGTTTGACGGCTGACCAGAACACGATCACCGAGGAACTCCAATTCCAGGGCAGGAGCGCAGACAATCGGCTCACCTGGCAGGCCGGTGGCTATCTGGAGTCCAGCAATCCGCTCAGCGTGGTCGGCGCCAAATCGCCGGTCCTGCTGTCGTGCACGAACTTTGATACCTATACATGCTTCGACTTTATCGGTGCGGGTGCCATCAACCTGACCACCGGCAAGGACCACTTCCGTGACGTTGGTTTGTATTCACAGGCAACCTACAGCCTGACAGATCAGTTGAAGCTGACCGGAGGCTTTCGTTACACCTGGGATCACGCGACGGCCGACAGCACACTCATAACTTATAGGCTTGTCCCGCCGCCGTTCGGTCCGCAGACGCCATTCTGTACAAACGTGACTGATTCGACACCGGCCCCCGTCTGCGGCTTGCACATCGTTGAGAAGTCCAGCGCGCCCACGTGGCTTATCGATCTCGACTATAAGCCCACGGATTCAATGCTTCTTTATGCCAAGTATTCGCGTGGCTATCGCGCCGGCGGCGTCGCTCCGCAAGCACCTTCCGGATATACGACATTCAAGGCGGAAAAGGTGGACACCTACGAGGCCGGCATGAAGACGGCCTTCCATGGCGACGTGAGAGGTACGTTCAATATCGCCGGTTTCTACAACAACTTCACCAATCAGCAGCTTCAGCTTGGTTTCGATGCCAAGCCCGGTCAGGCGGTGAGCCCGAACAGTGGCATTGTCAACGCGGGCAAGTCTCGTATCTGGGGCGCGGAAGTGGAGACGTCGATTATACCGTTCAAAGACTTCACGCTGGACGGTGGCTACACCTATCTCAACACGAAACTACAGAGCATCGCGCAGCTTACGACCCCTGCCGC
>SCTM01000214.1 GCA_004297485.1 Rhodospirillaceae bacterium | reverse complement strand
GAGGGTGGCCGCAGGCCGGGTGAGGGGATCGTTCGCTCCACCTTCGATCTCCACCACGAGAATATCTTCGGCAAATGCCTTGCCCAGCGCGACAGGTTCGCCCGTGCGATTGAGCGCCACGCTGTTGCCATCGAAGATCAGCTCGTCATTCGCGCCGATGAGATTCACCTGCACCAGCGGCACGCGCTCGTCACGCGCGACGCGTTGCAACATGGCGAGCCGCGTCCGCTCCTTGCCCGCGTGCCACGGCGAGGCCGAGATGTTCACGATGATCTCCGCGCCCTGCGTGATGAGTTCCTTGATCGGGTCGCGACGATAAAGCCGCTCGGGCCAGAAATCCTCGTCGTTCCAGATGTCCTCGCAAATCGTGAGGCCGAGTTTGCGGCCATTGAAAACGAACGGCGCGAGCTCGCCTTGTTTCGCCGGCTCGAAGTAGCGGTCTTCGTCGAACACGTCGTAAGTCGGCAGTAACGATTTGTTTTGGCGGAAAACTATTTTGCCGTTCTGCAACACGGCGGCGGAATTGGTCAGCGAGCGCCCGGGCCGCGCGGGATTGCGGTCCACGTAGCCGACGCAGAGCGGAACATTGCCAACTGCCTTCGCGGTTTCATTCAGGCAACGCAAGCCGGCTTCGATGAAATCCTCGCGCAGCAACAGATCGCGCGGCGGATAGCCGCAGAGAAAAAGTTCCGGCGCGAGGACAAATTCCGCGCCCTGACGGCAGGCTTGTTCGTAGGCGGCAACCAGTTTGAGCCGGTTGGCCTCGTAATCGCCGATGGTCGAATTCAGTTGGAGGATGCCGAACTTCAACGGCTAAAGCGTAGCGGCGCGCGACGCAAAGATAAATCACGAAACGCCCGGACAGCGCCAGCCATCAAATCTGCACCAGGACCGCCCGACTCGCTTGCGGTGCGGCGCGCTCGACACTCAAGATGGCTTCCGCCAGTGAAGCGAGATGGCGATCCAGTGTGTAGCCGGCGAGGAAACGCTCACGCGCTTTCTCGCCGGTTTTCAAACGCATCAGACCGAGCATTCCCTCGGCGGCTTGCGCGGGAGATTTGATGTCCACGAGGCCCGCATAATCGTGCGGAAACATTTCCGGCAGTGACCGCCAGCGCGTCGTGAGCGTCGGCAAACCGTAAGCCATCGCTTCGATGAGATTCACCGGCTGGTTTTCGCCGAGATAGTAGGTGGGAAAACAAAACAGGTCGGCGCGGCGCAACGCGCGGTCTTTGGCCTCGCCGGAAATGAAACCGAGGGGCTCGACGGCGAAGGCCATTTCCGGATCGGTCATCAATCGCTCAAACTCGGCCCGCTCCTCGCCGGTGACGAACGCGCCGGCGACCTGAAGTTTCAAGCGCACGAGCGATCGCTCCGCGTCGAGCGTCCGATTGGCGAGCAACACGGCTTGCATGGCGTCGAACACGCCCTTCTCCCTCATGCAGTGGGCGAGGTAGAGCACGCGGACGGTTTCCGGATGACCGCCGGTGTCCGCGAGATCGGCGGCGGTCAATTCCGCTCCGGCCAGCAGCTTTATTCGCGCGGCGAAACGGGCGCGGCGCAGCGGGAGAATGGTTTGATCGAAGTCCGGGCACGGATCGGGAATGCCGTTGCTGACGATGCGCACGCGTTGCGGCAAAAGTTTTTCCGCGTCGGCGAGATTGTAGCGCGAGAGCACGATGCTGAGATCAACGGTCTTCGTGAGTTGATAGGTGAAGGCGCGCGTGCGGATTTGCACCGCCGTCTCCAGCCATTTCGCTAGTCCGGCGGCGTGCCAGTGCAGGATGACGCGCTTGAAGAACGGGCGGCAAAGAAACATCACCATCCAGTCGCGCACGAGGGCGGAAGATTTGCCCGGCGCGGGGATGTAATAAAAGTTCGTGACGCCGTAGCGGACGCGGCACCAGATGGCTTGCAGACAATAGCCGAACAGCAGGATCAGCTTCACCGCGTGCAACTCGCCGATGTCTTCGAGCGTTTTGGACAGGCGGGCATTGACGTGATAACACTCGATCTGCAACGCGTCGCCCGCCGGATTCAGCGCGACGTGCTTCCGTTTATGCGCACGATGATCTCCTCCCAGGCCATTCAACATCAACTGCACCATGTAGCTCTGGCCATGATGCGGCGGCGGGACGTGGGCGAAGACGAGGAGTTTCATTCGCTATTTTTTTTTCGCTGGCTGGTCCTGTGGCTTGATCGGCCATTGCGGCGAGTCTGTGTGCGACTGTTTCATCGCGGCTTCGAGTTTCGCGACGACGTCCGGATTTTTTGCCGCCACGTTTTGCTTTTCGCCGAGATCGGTTTCCAAATCGTAAAGCTCCAGCTTCGCGTCCGGCGCGGAGCGAAGGCCCTTCCACTTGCCCAGGCGCGCGGCTTGTTTGAAACCGCCCTCGTAAAATTCCCAGTAAAGAAATTCGTGACGGTTCGTCTGCGCGCCGGTCGTCAGCAACGGCAGCAGTGAAATGCCGTCAGTCTTCGGCGCGTTGGTTTGCGCGATCCCGGCGAACGTCGGCATCAAATCCCAGTTCGCCGCCGGAACATCCGTCGTCTGGCCCGGCTTGATTTTGCCCGGCCACCACGCGATGAACGGCACGCGGATGCCACCCTCGGTCAGATCGCGTTTGATACCGCGCAACGGGCCGGAGCTTTTGAAAAATTCGGGATCAACGCCGCCTTCCTTGTGCGGGCCGTTGTCGCTGGTGAAAATCACGAGCGTGTTGGTGTACGCCGCATTGGTTCGCAGCATCGTCAGGATGCCGCCGATTGCCGAATCCATGCGCGTGATCATGGCGGCTTTGTTTTTTTCCACCTGCGGCCAGTCGTTGGTCGCGTAAGGCGCGTCGCTGGGCACTTGCATGCCGTTGCCCGTGCGCTGGCCTTCCTCGTTGTTCGCGTGCGGAATCGTGTAACTCAGGAACAGGAAGAGCGGGTGAAACTGGTTGAATTGATCCGGCTTGAACACGCGCAGGAAATTCACCGCGCCGCGCGAGCAGATGTCCGGCACGTAATCTTCGCGCGCGCCGTCCTGATTGCCGGGCAAAAGATATTTGCCGTCCACTTCGATCACCGGATCGTAGCGCCAGATGAACGACGGATAATAATCGTGCGCGTGTTTGTTCTCGAGGTAGCCGAGAAATTGATCGAAGCCCTTGAGCTTCGGCAAGCCCGGCGAGCCTTCCTCCGCCAAACCCCATTTGCCGAGCAGACAGTTGTAGTAACCGGCGGACTGGAGCACCTGCGCCACGGTGGTTTCCTCGGGCAGCAACGTCCCGCCTTTCACGTTGCCGCGCAGATTCAGATGACCGCTGTGTTGCCCGAGCATCAGCGCCGCGCGCGACGGCATGCACACCGGACTGCCCACGTAGAAACTCGTGAAGCGCATTCCCTCCGCCGCCATGCGGTCGAGGTTCGGCGTCTGAATTTTGGCCTGGCCGTAGCAGCCGAGGTCGCCGTAACCGAGGTCGTCCGCGAGAATGAGAATGATGTTCGGACGGCGAGCGTAAGTTTTGACGCTGGGTTTCGCGGCTGCGGTCGCGCCTCCGGTCCCGGGTTGCTTGAGCGCCTGCGCGCGAAGCGGACCGGCGCTGAACAGCACGAGGACGAGGGCGATGACAAGTTGGCGGAACTTCGAATCAGGCATTGTTGCGAACATTTTGAGAAAGCGTGCGCGATGCGTCCAACCAATTCGCTGCTTGCTGGCGCGCGGCACTCCGGGCCGCAGCGGCGACGATTGCATGGTCGCCCGAGAACTTCCATGTTGCTGAATGGAGTCGGGGCTGCTGCGGCCCGGAGGGCCGCGCGCCGGGGCTTCGCGGCGCACAATTCCCTTTCCAACTCCGCCGGTCACACGCATCTTGGCGGTCGCATGTCCGAGTCCGAAACACCGAAATCTCAAGCCAGCAGCGCCGGTCAACCCAAACGCCCCGCTGGACGCCGCCGTGGCCGGCGCGGTGGACGTGGTCGCAGCCGTGGTCCGCGACCGCCGCAAGCGCTGGCGGCCGAACTCGCCGCGGAAACTCCCGGCACGCCCGCGCCCGGGGAAGTAACCGATTTTGAAACCACCAGCGAAGCGCCGGAGGTGTCGCCGGAAAAACCCGCACCGCCAAGCCAGGAGGTTTCCAAAGCTCCACCGCTGATCCAACGTGTCGCGAAACTGGCCGAGCGAGTCGCGCGCGCGCCGGAACAGCGTCACGAAGTTTCCGCCGTCAGCCAGGCCTTGGAGGAGGTCATGCAGGTTATCGAGGCGCTTAAGAAAGCCGTCGAGCAGATGGAAGATGTGCTCGAGCTCGTCGAACTGGCCGAGCGCCAGAAGCTGGCGGACGAGCGCGAGATTGACGCGCTGCGCCGCGCCTTACGACAGGTGCATCATCCACGCGAAGGCGGACGTCCCGAACGGCAGGAACGCCACTGAGCGAAAATGTGGTGGCAGGGCGCGTCACTCTTCGCGCCGCATTCAACGCGTGCCGCCGCCCGCCTGTTAAGCCGCGCACGCAATTCTCAGGCACAAGAGCCGGCGGCTGCGTGCGATCTCAACAGTTCAAGGCTTGGCTTATACCGAACGGGCGTCAGATCAAACTCAGGCGCGAACGCTAACTCAGACCTGCGCTCACGACACCGCACTTGTGTCGGCGCAGCCACCCGTTATCAGAATCCAGGGCAGAAACTTTCCGAACACCCCAACACGCCTTAGGCTGAGCTCAAAACGATGGCGACTGCGTGAAGGGGGCAAATGGAACCGGTATGGAAGTTGAAAAGAAAAAAGCCGAGACGATTTCGTCTCGGCTTTCTTAGTAAAGATTTGGCGGCTACCTACTCTCGCAGAACCTATAGGACTACTACCATCGGCAACGCTGCGTTTGACGGCCGAGTTCGGAATGGGATCGGGTCGGACCACAGCTTTAAGGCCACCAAAAAAATGTTAAAGATCAATCCGCGCTCGCGCGCGGGACCGAAACGGATCCGGCCTTTCTCTGAAAACTACACACAGGCGATACTTGGATTTACCAATTCGCGAGTTAAAATCTTAGTTTCCTCCGCGTTGAACTTGCGTTCGCGGCGAAAAGGAAATTTAAGATCAAGCCGCACGACCGATTAGTACTAGTCAACTGAACACCTCACGGTGATTACATTCCTAGCCTATCAAACGGGTAGTCTGCCCGTGGTCTTTAGGGACTTGCGTCCGGGAAACAATATCTTGGGAGGAGCTTGGCACTTAGATGCTTTCAGCGCTTATCTCTTCCGCACATGGCTACGCAGCGATGCCCCTGACGGAACAACTGCCACACCAGAAGTGCGTCTAACCCGGTCCTCTCGTACTAAGGTTAGAACCCCTCAAGTTTCCTGCGCCCACAGTGGATAAGGACCGAACTGTCTCACGACGTTCTGAACCCAGCTCGCGTACCGCTTTAACCGGCGAACAGCCGGACCCTTGGGACCTTCTCCAGCCCCAGGATGCGATGAGCCGACATCGAGGTGCCAAACCGGATCGTCGATGTGAACTCTTGGATCCGATCAGCCTGTTATCCCTAGCGTACCTTTTGTCCGATGAGCGACGGCAATTCCACATTAAACCGTCGGATCATTTGGGCCTGCTTTCGCATCTGCTCGACATGTACGTCTCACAGTTAACCTGGTTTCTAGCCATACCCTCAACGCACGATTGCCAAACGTGCTGAACCAAGCTTCGCGCTCCTCCGTTACTCTTTGGGAGGAAACCGCCCCAGTCAAACTGACCTGCACGCACTGTCCCCCGGCTGGCTAACAGCAATCGGGGTTAGAATCCTAATTAGCAAAGAGTGGTGTTTCACATTGCGACTCCACGAGCCCCGAAGGACTCGCTTCAAAGTCTCCCACCTACGCTACGCATCGTTAATCAGAACCCAATACGAGCTTACAGTAAAGGTGCATAGGGTCTTTCCGTCCTACTGCGGGCAGGCGGCATCTTCACCGCCGTTACAGTTTCGCCGAGATCCTCTCCGAGACAGTCGTTCAGTCGTTACAAGATTCGTGCAGGTCGGAACTTACCCGACAAGGAATTTCGCTACCTTAGGACCGTTATAGTTACGGCCGACATTCACGGGGACTTGGACACCGAGCTTCGCCTTGCGGCTAACCCAATGTTTTAATCTTTCCGCATTGGTCACTTGTCACACCCTATACGTCGTCTTCACGACTTGGCAGAGTGCTGTGTTTTTGTTAAACAGTCGCTAAACGCAATTTACTGTGGCTTTACGCCGCGCCATTGCTGATGCGGTTTCAAGCACCTCTTCTCCCGAAGTTACGAGGCTAATGTGCCGAGTTCCTTAGAGAGGTCTCTCTCGCGCGCCTGAGTGCGCTTACACTCACCCACCTGTGTCGGTTTACGGTACGGGCCGTGTCGGGAACAACTGGAAGCTTTTCTCGGCACAGAGACCCACGGATGCGCTTCGGCCGAAGCCTAAGCTCAGCATTCAATTGCCTAGTCCATGTCTCTCCATGCGTCAATTCCAGCCTTAACCTAACGGGCGCAGGAATATTTAACCTGCTGTGCATCGATTACGCCTTACGGCCTCATCTTAGCTCCCGGCTAACCCTGGGAGGACGAACCTGGCCCAGGAAACCTTGGGTTTACGGCGAACAGGATTCTCACCTGTTTTATCGCTACTCGTGTCTGCATTCTCACTAATCAGCGCTCCACTTTCCGTTTCCGTCCAGCTTCGCAGCACTGATTACGCTCTCCTACCACTCCACTCTGACGAATCAGAATGGAATCCATAGCTTCGGTATGTGATTTAATCGCCAATCATTTTCGGCGCGACATCGCTCGATGAGTCAGCTATTACGCACTGTTTAAATGATGGCTGCCTCTAAGCCAACATCCTCACTGTCTAAGCAACGTCACATCCTTTCCACTTAATCACATTTAGGCACCTTAGCTGATGGTCTGGGCTGTTGCCCTCTCGGCAATGGACCTTATCGCTCACTGCCTGATTCCTATGATACTGAGACCGACGGTATTCGGAGTTTGATTGGTTTTGGCAGCCTGGTGGGGCCCCTAAGCCATTCAGTGCTCTACCTCCGCCGGGTACTTCCATAAGACTCGCCCTCAAGCGATTTCGGAGAGAACCAGCTATCACGGGGTTTGATTAGTCTTTCGCTCCTACTCTCAAGTCATCTCAGGATTTTTCAACATCCACGAGTTCGGTCCTTCACTGCATGTTACTGCAGCTTCAACCTGCTCAAGAGTAGATCACCTCCGCTTCGGGTCTATTGCCAGCGACTGGTCGCGCTGTTGGCACTCGGTTTCCCTTCGCCTCCATCTCAAAGAGATTTAGGCTGGCCACTGACAATAACTCGCAGACTCATTATGCAAAAGGCAAGCTGTCACCGCTTGCGCGGCTCCAACACATTGTAGGCTCATGGTTTCAGGTACTATTTCACTCCGCTAACAGCGGTTCTTTTCACCTTTCCCTCGCGGTACTAGTTCACTATCGGTTGCCAAGGAGTATTTAGGCTTATCCGGTGGTCCGGACAGATTCGCACAGAGTTTCACGTGCACCGTGCTACTTGGGATGCCTCTAGACGTCTTTCAGTTTTCGCTCACCCGGCTGTCACGGTCTTTGGCCCAACTTTCCAGATGGTTAAGCTAACTGTCGGACTATCACATCAAGGTCCCACAACCCCGGGAAGATAAATCCTCCCGGTTTAGCCTGTTCCGCTTTCGCTCGCCACTACTGACGGAATCACGTCGTTTTCTTTTCCTGGGGTTACTGAGATGTTTCACTTCGCCCCGTTTCGCTTCGCCGGACTATGAATTCATCCGGTCGATAATCCCGCTTACGCGAGACTGGGTTGTCCCATTCGGAGATCCACGGATTAACGCCTGCTTGCGGCTTCCCGTGGCTTATCGCAACTTGCTACGTCCTTCATCGCCTCTTGGCACCAAGGCATTCACCATAAGCCCTTAGTAGCTTGATCAATAATTTGAGAGCCATCCTTGCGGATGGTCACTCGACGAATTGTAATTTGCCCTAGTATTTACCTATGTGTAGTTGTCAAAGAACGGGCCGAACCGCGCTCCCAAGGTTGTTTACACCCGGAGAATTTGCTTCGGTAAAATCGTTTTACAGAAAGTGGTGGGCGTGACTGGAATTGAACCAGTGACCCTGCGCTTATCAAGCGCATGCTCTAACCAACTGAGCTACACGCCCAACAAAGTTGGTGGAGCTGAGGAGACTCGAACTCCTGACCTATAGCTTGCAAAGCTACCGCTCTACCAACTGAGCTACAGCCCCATCTCGGGATTTTCGATTTCCGATTTGCGATTTTGGATTTCCAAATCCGCAATCAGATGCTCGTTAATCCGCGTTAAATCGGAGTTCGATTTCTACCACTGTCTGTTCAAAGAGCGTGTCTGCTCTCCTGAAAACTGAATTGTGCGATAAGCTTCGAACCAATCCGCTTCTTGCGAAGCGTTCGACCTCGGAAGTCTCATTTTTATCTGAGACCCGTGGTTTCTCCTTAGAAAGGAGGTGATCCAGCCGCAGGTTCCCCTACGGCTACCTTGTTACGACTTCATCCCAATCACCACCCATACCTTCGGCACCTTTTAAAGGGCGACTTCGGGTACAAGCGGCTTTCATGATGTGACGGGCGGTGTGTACAAGGCCTGGGAACGTATTCACGGCGCCGTAGCTGATGCGCCATTACTAGCGATTCCAGCTTCATGCCGTCGAGTTGCAGACGACAATCTGAACTGGGCCCGGTTTTCTGGGATTTGCTCCAGCTTACGCTCTTGCTTCCCTTTGTGCCGGGCATTGTAGTACGTGTGCAGCCCTGGCCGTAAGGGCCATACTGACTTGACGTCATCCCCACCTTCCTCCTCGTTGAAGCGAGGCAGTCTGTCCAGAGTGCTCCCAGTTAAGGGGTGGCAACAGGACACAGGGGTTGCGCTCGTTGCGGGACTTAACCCAACATCTCACGACACGAGCTGACGACAGCCATGCAGCACCTGTGCACACTGGTATTGCTACCTCGTCAGGCTTTCACCCTTCTACTATGTGCATGTCAAGGCCAGGTAAGGTTCTTCGCGTTGCATCGAATTAAGCCACATACTCCACCGCTTGTGCAGGCCCCCGTCAATTTCTTTGAGTTTTAACCTTGCGGCCGTACTTCCCAGGCGGCACGTTTAACGCGTTAGCTTCGCCACAAAAGGGGTCGATTCCTCTTACAGCAAACGTGCACCGTTTAGGGCCAGGACTACCGGGGTATCTAATCCCGTTTGCTCCCCTGGCTTTCGTGCCTCAGCGTCAGGAAATGTCCAGAGACTCGCCTTCGCCACTGGTGTTCCACTTGATATCTACGCATTTCACTGCTACACCAAGTATTCCAGTCTCCCCTCCATTCCTCTAGCCGAATAGTATCCGACGCAGTTTCCAAGTTGAGCTTGAAGATTTCACGTCAGACTTACCCGACCGCCTACGCACCCTTTACGCCCAGTGAATCCGAACAACGCTTGGGACCTCTGTATTACCGCGGCTGCTGGCACAGAGTTAGCCGTCCCTTCCTCTTCCGCTACTATCAGCTCACGACGTGTTAGGTCGTAAGGTTTGATCGCAAATGACAGGGGTTTACGGGCCGAAGCCATTCATCCCCCACGCGGCGTCGCTCCTTCAGGGTTTCCCCCATTGAGAAAAATTCTCGACTGCTGCCACCCGTAGGTGTCTGGACCGTGTCTCAGTTCCAGTGAGGCTGGTCGTCCTCTCAGACCAGCTACCCGTCTTAGCCTTGGTGAGCCGTTACCTCACCAACTAGCTGATAGGCCGCGGGCTTATCAAGAAGTGTCAGGCCTTGCGGTCCCCGACTTTAAGTACCGGAAGATGCCTTCCAGTAATCACATCCGGTATTAGCTCGCCTTTCAGCAAGTTATTCCAGACTTCATGGCAAATTACCCACGTGTTACGCACCCTTGCGCCACTACCACTACCGAATATTGCTACCCAATAGTGATCGTTCGACTTGCATGTCTTATCCACGCCGCCAGCGTTCGTTCTGAGCCAGAATCAAACTCTCCGTATAAAAACGTTAGTTTAATTCCTGTCCGAGGATTAATCGGACGAATTGCAATTTAAAACTCTCCAAACTAAAGCTACTAACAGCCTTAGCTTGAAGGGGCTCTTACTTATCGCACAATTCAATTTTCAAAGAGCAGCGGCTTCCATAGAAGCCATAAATCTTTCCAGCCAGCCCCGAATTTAGGGGACAAAAAACCTGAGCGCCGAATCTTCATTCTTAACTCGGCATCTCAGTTCGAGTCGTTACTCAGCTAGATTATTTTTTCTCGCTGCGACTGTCAACAGGGTTTTTGTCAGACAATCTTTCTTTCGCAATCGAAAGAACGGCGCAGAGAATAGTCGGGAACAAGAATCGCGCAAGCGTTTTTTGAAAGATTTTTTGGTGTTCTGAAAACCCGCGTCTTTACTGGGCCGTTTGCATCACTTGTCGAACACTTCGGGCGCTTCGACGGAATCTTTTCCCAGCATGACAGATTCAACGCAGCCTTTCCTGCGTCCGTGCCTCAAACAAAAAAAGAAGCCGGACATTTCTGTCCGGCTAAAAATTCGCGTCAACGGATGCTTGCGTCACCTGCTCAACTTGAGCGCGATCTCTTTTTCCAACTCATGCACCAGTTCAAAGTCACGTCCGCCGAATTTGGTGCGCGCCTGCACCGTCACTTCCGTTAGTCGCGGTTCGATCGCTTCGATGCGAATCCACACATCGCAGCGGTTCACTTTGCCTTCCACTGCGTACACCGTGTTGGAGAAACCCAGCAGCGTTCCATCTCGCGTAACGACCCCGTTGTCCAGCAACACAGCCTTCGCCGCTTCGTGAACTTGCGCAACGGGTCTCTCGTATCGGCCCTGTACCCGGTCTTTGACAAATGGCACCGCCCCCGTTTTTCCACCGCCCACCGTGTTCACGCAGCCCGCGCAAATCATCGTCACTCCGAACAAGCCCAGCAGGAATCTATTTTTCATGCGCGCATTGCAACCTCATCAATCACTCCCGTCAAGCACGAACCGCCCGCGTTTTCCGCGAGGATATTTTCTTTGCCAAATCACGACGAGCGCGACCAAACTTCCCCGTGAAGTCGCGCGACAAAATCTTCTCCTCCGACCATTTGATTCCCTGGCGCGAAGCGTTACGGCGCAGCGGAAAGAAACTCGTCGTCACGAATGGATGCTTTGATCTCCTTCACGCCGGCCACATCAGCTACCTCGAACAAGCGCGCGATCTCGGCGATGGTTTGTTGGTGGGATTGAACAGCGACGCGAGCGTGCGCGAATTGAAAGGCCACGGACGGCCAGTGAATTCCGAGTCCGACCGCGCCGTCGTGCTGGCCGCCTTGCAAAGTGTGGATGGCGTTTGTATTTTCAGCGAGAAGACGGCCGCAATTTTTCTCGACCTGGCGAAACCAGACATTTACGTCAAAGGCGGTGACTACACGCTCGAGACTCTCGACCAGGAAGAACGCCGCATCGTCGAAATTGCCGGCGGCAACATCGTCATCCTTCCCCTCATCCCGGGAAAATCCACGAGTGCGCTGCTCGCGAAAATCGCCAGCCTCTAACGCGCCGCGTCAATCACCTGTTGCGCCGCGGCGATCAGTTGAGCGGCGAGTTCGGGATTCAGTGGCGCGACCTGCGCCCGGACTTTGTTTTGAAACGCCTGCAACTGGTTAATCCCCGGCTTCGCGTTGCAGCGATCAAATGATTCCGCCGCATTCTTCAAGGAAGCGAGTAATGGCTGCACGTTTCTCTCGCTCAACTCCGAATCATTCAAGAACACAATTATCACCCCGACGCCTTGTGCCGGCGAAATCACTTCAAGCGTCATCGAAGCGTTGCCGACAGCCTGGCCATCACTGACGCGCAGTGAGACTTCGTGTGTGCCCG
>SCTM01000213.1 GCA_004297485.1 Rhodospirillaceae bacterium | reverse complement strand
AGCTGAACGGCGTCGCCGACTATTTTACGCCGATCGCGGCATCGACGCGGGAAAGCGGCGCCGGCGGCATGCTCGGCGGAAAAACCGTCGGCGAAGGGGCATCCGAATCTCAAACCGGCGCGACGGCTGCCGTCATTCTCCCGCCCCCATCCATCGGTGCCGGCGGCCAGGAGATGACCGACCCATCCACCGGCGAGACAAGCGAAGACGAAGCCGAAAAGACCGCCAAGGCCCAAGAGGGCAAGGAGTTCGAACAGGCGGCTACTGACATACGCAAGGCGATCAGCGGCATCCCCGAACTGTCGCCGCTGGCGTCGAGTCTCTTGATCGACAATACACCCGAAGGCATGCGCATTCAGATCATCGATCAAGACAAGATCGACATGTTTGCGCCGGGCAGCGCCAATCTCTACCCGAAAGCGAAAGAACTTCTGGCGCAGATCGCGCAGGTGATCCACCGGATGCCGAACAAGATCAGCATATCCGGACATACGGATCCGTCGACCGCCGTCGATCCGTCAGGGTACACCAATTGGGAGCTCTCCTCCGATCGCGCCTTGGCGACGCGGCGTGCGCTCATCGACGGCGGCCTGGAAGATCGCCAAGTCGAAAAGGTGATCGGCCGCGCGGATACGGACCCCGTTGATCCGAAGCAACCGCGGAGTCCGCGCAATCGGCGCATTTCGATTGTGCTCCTACGAGGCACAAACCTCAAAAGCGACCAGTTCGATCGCCTGCCCAGTTTCCTAGAGAAGGTCGCACCACCTCCGGTCGACGCAACTGGGGGCGAAACCTTGTCGTCGCCCTCCGCCGCACCAGCTCCTGCAAAATAGACAGTCACCGGCGGAGCAATACCGGCTTACTTCCGATCCGCGTGGCGCGGGCACCGTGAAGTTGCGCCCGCGATGTCGGGAAATATCTTAATTTTTCGTATAATCCGGCGTGAATTCCATGTTTTCAAATGCGAAAAATACGCAGCCGGCGCAGATGCGCTGTTTTGCTTGCCATGGCCGGCACGGCAATTCATTCTATCGTGGCATGGATGGGCGCGCGGCTTCCCGCCGCGAGACGAAAGAACCGTCTCCTTTGTGACGGCCTAAAGCTCGCCGGGCATTTGGGGTCCCATGGACCAGACACCGCTTAAACGGCCGCAGTTCTTTTTCACCACGGCACCTTTGCCGTGCCCCTATTTGCCCGATCGGCTAGAGCGAAAACTGGTCACCGAGCTTTCCGGTCCCAACGCCGAGCCGCTCCATGAATCCCTGGCCCGTTCCGGCTTTCGCCGCAGCCACTCCATCGCCTACGCCCCGTCCTGCCCAGGCTGTCAGGCTTGCGTGCCGGTGCGCGTTGTGGTCAAGGATTTTAAACGCCAGCGCACCTTGGCGCGCATTTGGAAGAACAATGCGGACCTGCTGACCGTTAAAGTGCCGGCGCGCGCGACCACTGAGCAGTTCGACCTGTTCCAGCGCTATCAGCAGTCGCGGCATCGCGGCAGCGACATGGCGCTCATGGGCTTCTATGAATACAGCGCCATGGTCGAGGACAGCCCGATCGATACATTCCTCCTGGAATTTCGCGACAAGAACGGCGACCTCATCGCGGTATGTCTGACAGATCGGACATCCGACGGGCTCTCGGCAGTCTATAGCTTCTTCGATGCGGCCGGCGATCGCACAGGGCTCGGCAATTTCGTCGTGTTGTGGCTGATCGCCAACGCCGAAAAACTGGGCCTGCCCTACGTCTATCTCGGGTACTGGATTCGCGACAGCGCCAAGATGGCTTATAAGGCGCGCTTCCAGCCATTGGAAGCCCTTGGTCCCGAAGGCTGGCAAACGCTCGCGTTCAACGAGACCGTATCATCCGGCGCGGAATCCATTTGATTTGCAACGTACCACACGCGCTATAGCCACCCCGCACGTTTGAATCGCCGGTAAAGAATGAAGCACGCCGTGGCAATCAGACCAAGCGCGAACGGGTAGCCGTATTCCCATTCTAATTCCGGCATATTCTTAAAGTTCATCCCCCAAACACCGGCAAGCGCGGTCGCGACCGCGAATATCCCGGCCCAGGCCGCAAGGCGCTTGGTGACTTCATTATCTTCGATCGCGACCATGGATAGGTTGACCTGAATGGCCGTGACGATCGTATCGCGAATGGTATCAATCGTCGTATTCATGCGAATGAGGTGGTCGTAGACGTCACGAAAATAATCCTGGGTACCGGCGCATACTTTGGGAACGCGGCCGCCATAAAGTTTGCCGACCGCTTCGGTCAAAGGCATGACCGCATGCTTCATGACCATGACTTTCTGCTTCAGCGTGTAGAGCCGTTCCGTGTTGGATCGCGCCGAACCCTTGGTAAAGATGTGCTTCTCGATTTCTTCCAGCTCCGTCTCCAGCCCATCGATGATCGGGAAGTACCGATCCACCACTGCATCGATCAACGCATAAAGAACGAATCCTGATCCATGCTTCAGCAGCTGGGGTTCTCGCTCACACCGGTCGCGCACCCCCATGAATGTTTGTTTACTGCGGTTTCGCACCGACAGGATGTAATTAGGGCCGACGAACACATCGATCTCACCCACATGCAGGTCATGTTCCTCAGGCTCAATCAGGTGCATCACGGTGAAAACGGACTCACCGTACTCCTCGACCTTGGGCCGCTGATGGCCAAGGTGGGCGTCCTCGACGGCCAGCTCGTGCAGACCGAACTGCAACCGCATCTGCTCAAGTTCCTCGTCCGTGGCATCCTTGAGCGCCACCCAGACGAAGCAGTCAGGCCGGTTGACGTAGGCGTTGATTTCAGCGACGGGCAGGTCCGCCAGTTTGGTTCCGTCCTGGTAGGCGATGCAATTGATAAGCATGACAATCCTCCTTCACGTTCCGGCGTGGTCGATACACCCTATAGACATAGGCTGGCGCGATAAACGCCGCCCACACGCTCGGAAGAGGAAATCATGAAAACGTTACGCCAGCACGATCGGTAAACATGACCGGGGACCGGCCCCCTCACCCGCTGAACGGACGCTGGTCGCGGCTAAAGCCTTTTGGGGGTAAGCGTCCGGCCTGTGCACGTTCCCCGACCCAAGCCTTGAGATCGGTTTCAATCCGCTCCCGATCTCCGGACTTCCACATCAGCCCGTCCTTGAGACGGAAGACCTTGGCATCGGCGCAACCGCCGTCCTTGTAGCGTTGCAGAATCACGCCGCGGCCCCGCGCCATTTCCGGCACGTCCTTGAGGGGGAAAATAAGCAGCTTGCGATTATCGCCAAGCACCGCCACGGAATCCGGCGCGGCCTTGAGCAAATTGCCCGGCAGCAACAGCGGCGCGCAGACCACACCCTTCTCGCCGTCAGTGAGATTCAGAGCCTGTTTTCCGGCTTTGGTCTGGGCGAACACCTGCTCTGCCGGCACGACAAATCCGCGCCCCGCGCTGGAAACGACAAGATATTTTTGCTCCCGATCGAACACGAACATTGCGACAATATCCGCGTCGTTGGGAAGATCGATCATCAACCGGATCGGCTCGCCGAAACCGCGCCCCTGCGGCAGCCGGTCCGCCCCTACCGCATAAAATCGACCGTCCGATCCGAAAAGAAGAACCTTGTCCGTCGATTGCGCACACAACGTGGATAGGAGCTGATCGCCTTCCTTGAATTTGACATCGCCGAGGTCCTCGCGATGTCCCTTCATGCAACGAATCCACCCCTTCGCGGACAACACCACCGTCACCGGTTCTTTTTCGATCAGGGCTTCGATCGGCACGACGACAGCCGTGGGCGCTTCACCGAGTTCGGTGCGGCGCTTGCCGAGCGCAGTCTTGGCGCCGAATTGAGCCTTGGTCTCCTTGATCTGGGAGGCGATATTCTCCCACTGACGGTCCTCGTCCTTGAGCAAGGCGTTGAGGTCTTTCTTCTCGGCGCTCAGGGTTTTGTGCTCGCCCTTGATCTCCATTTCCTCAAGCTTGCGCAGCGACCGCAAGCGCATGTTCAGGATCGCTTCCGCCTGTACGTCCGTGAGCTGGAACTTCTTGATCAACCGGACCTTCGGCTCGTCCTCCTCCCGAATGATGCGAATTACTTCATCCAGATTGAGGTAGCAGATGAGGTAACCCTCGAGGATTTCGAGACGGTGATTGATGGCATCAAGCCGATGGCGGGAACGTCGCAGGAGAACAACGCGGCGATGGTCGAGGTATGCCTGCAGGACGTCGCGCAGATCCATGACCCGCGGCACGCCGTCGGCGTCGAGCACATTCATGTTGAGAGGAAAGCGAACTTCTAGGGCAGTCTGACGGAAAAGCTGCTCCATGAGCTGTTCCGCTTCGACCGTGCGTGACTTGGGTTCCAGTACAAGACGCACGTCCTCCGTCGACTCATCGCGCACGTCGGCGAGAAACGGCAGTTTCTTTTCCTCCATCAGTCCGGCAATCTGCTCGATCAGCTTCGCCTTCTGCACCTGATAAGGGATTTCCGTGATGGCAATCTGGTAGGTGCCGCGATCAAGCTTCTCCACCGACCACTTTGCGCGCACGCGGAAGCTTCCACGCCCGGTGCGATAGGCCTCGACGATGGTGTCGGTGTTCTCGACGAGAACGCCGCCCGTGGGAAAGTCGGGGCCGCGCACCATTTCAACCAGCGTATTTACGTGCGCCTTGGGGGTCTTGATCAGGTGCAGGAGCGCATCGCACAGTTCGCCGACGTTATGCGGCGGAATGCTTGTGGCCATGCCGACCGCAATACCTGCCGAACCGTTGGCAAGCAGATTGGGAACCGCCGACGGCATCACCACCGGCTCGCTCTCTTCTCCGTCGTAGGTGGGTCGGAAATCCACCGCGTCTTCGTCCAGCCCATCCATGAGGCTTTGGGCGAAGGACGTCAGCTTGGCCTCGGTGTAACGCATGGCAGCGGCGTTATCGCCGTCGATGTTGCCAAAGTTTCCCTGCCCCTCCACCAGCGGATAGCGCACGGCGAAATCCTGGGCGAGGCGCACCAGAGCGTCGTAGACGGAGACATCGCCGTGCGGGTGATATTTGCCGATCACGTCGCCGACCACGCGCGCGCATTTCTTGAACCCACCGGCCGGATCGAGCTTCAGTTGCCGCATGGCATAGAGCAGCCGCCGATGGACCGGCTTGAGGCCGTCGCGGACGTCCGGCAGGGACCGGGCGACGATGGTCGACATGGCATAGGCGAGATAGCGCTCTCCCAACGCCGTCGCGAGGGGCGTTTCGCGGATGGTCTCTTTAACTTGAGAAACTGGCGGGCCTTTAGCCATGGCGACTCTGACTGCTGACTTTGCGGCGGGACGGAGCCCAGCCGCTGATTGGTACCCATATATAGTAGGTTACCGGCAGATCAGATCAATAAATCGGCTTCTGGCCTGGGGCAAGTCCTGGCGAAGGGGGGCGAAGACATTGCGGCTGAAAAAATACCCCGTGAGGTCCAGGCCGGCCCGGATGTCTTCGGGGCCCGCCCCCGCCCCGTCGTCCCCGGGCGCGATCAGAAACGACGGTAGGGTCAGCAACCGGTCGCGGTAGGGAGCCGCGGCCGCTCGCGATACCGCCCGCCCCGAGCGCGGTGAGACAAACGCCAGTTCGGCGGTCTGTCCGGTCGCGGCGCAATTGCGAAGATCGAGGCCGTATCCCATTTCCCGTAATAGGGCCAATTCCCAGCGAACGTAGTGGGCGTTCCAGGCCACGTCGCCAAGATGCTCGAGAAGTTCCAAGGCCGCCGCGAATATTCCGGGATGGGGTTCCCGTTCAGGCAACGTCGTATCGATCATGGCGCACAGGGCCGCCAGTCCCGCCAATTTTATCGGCGCCGACATCGCCGGCCCGGCAAAACTGCGAATCGCCTCCACGGTATAGGTTCCAAGCTGGCTATCGAGCCGCGCCCGCCACCACCCCTGCACGAGATTTCCGGCCTGGAGCACACTGCGTTGGCGCCGGCCAGCGCCGCCCCGCACCAGCCCGGCATGTCGTCCCCGATGTTCCGTCAGGAGCGTGAGGATTGCATCCGCTTCACCATGGGGACGGAGCGAAAGGACGATGCCGCGATCTTCCCAGTCTACGGCCATGGCCTTGCAAACGACTCCTCACACGATGGCCGAATAGACGAAAAACAAAGCGAGCCCGGCGATCGCACTCGCAAGACCAATGAACATCATCATGTAATCGGGCCAGCGCAACGGCACTTCGCGGCCCCGACGGATGGCCAGCAGCGCCAAGGCCGCGACCCCGACCACGAAGCAAAACACCCCAAGCGTCTTCATGCGCCCATGCCGTGCATTCGAACTTCCGCAGCTTAGTTTTTATCCATTCGCATGAAAACGGAATCAGGCGTTGAAGTCGAGTCCCCACGCGGCATAAAGCCCGCGGTCCTCACGCCACCGCTCGTTGACCTTGACATGAAGGAAAAGATGCACGGGGCATCCCAGCAGCTTGGACAACTCAGCGCGGGCGGCGGCGCCGATCGCCTTGATCTGGCGCCCGCCCTCTCCCAGCACGATAGGGCGATGACTTTCGCGCGATACGTAGATCACCTGCCCGATGCGGACGCTGCCGTCCTTCTTGTCTTCCCAACTCTCGGTTTCCACCGCGCAGGCATAGGGAAGTTCCTGACGCAAGGCCATGAACAACTTCTCACGGGTGATCTCGGCCGCCAGCAACCGGTTGGGCATGTCGGAGACATCGTCAGGCGGAAACATAAACGGCGATGCCGGCATCATGGCCATCAAGCGCTCTTTGACGCGATTCAGACCATCGCCGGTCAGCGCCGAAACCATGAAGGTTTCGCTGAAGGCCGAGCCGGCATTGAGCCGCGCTGTCGTTTCGAGAAGCGCCGACGGATGCACCAGATCGATTTTATTGAGCACCAGCAAAGCCTGGCGGCCGGACTTGGTGATTTCCGCAACGATGCTCTCGCTGTCGGCATCCAGCGGATTTCCGGTCTTTTCGAGGCATTTGGCGGCCTCGTCCGCATCGAGCACGAACATGACCGCATCGGCATCGGCGGCACCGGCCCAGGCCGCCGCGACCATCGCCCGTTCGAAACGCTGGCGCGGCCGGTGAATTCCAGGAGTATCCACGTAAATGACCTGGACCGTCCGGTCCGGCGCCTCGTACATGGCAATTCCGCGCACAAGAGTCCGCGTTGTTTGGGGACGCGGCGAAACGATACTCACCTTGCTGCCCACAAGGGCATTCACCAATGTTGATTTCCCGGCATTCGGAGCCCCCAACACGGCGACAAATCCACATCGGGTTTCGCCGCTCATGGCTTCTGTCCTTCGCCGTCGGCAGCCGCATCTTGTGGTGTGGATGCGATGCGTTCCAAGAGCGTCGCCGCCGCCGCACTGGTCGCCTGCCTTTTTGATCGACCCGAGCCGGTCGCCTCCGCAATGCCCGTGACGCTCACAGCCATTATAAATAGTGGCGCGTGCGACGGGCCTTCGTTACTGACCACACGATATTCGGGTAAGGGCATCCCCCGCGCCTGGGCCCATTCCTGAAGCGCTGTCTTCGGATCTTTGGGTGGGGCTGCGCTGGCGCGCATGCGGTCCTCCCAGCGGGAAAGAACGAAGGTGCGGGCCGCGTCAAGCCCGCCATCGAGATAAATGGCCCCGATCAAAGCTTCGCAAGCATCCGCCAGCACCGCCGTATCGCCGTCATCGGCGCGTTGTCCCGGTGCGATCCGGACATAGGGCGCAAGATCGCAGGCCGTCGCGACGTCCGCCAAAGCCGGCGCGCTCACCAAGGCGGCTAAACGCGGCGCCAGCGCGCCTTCGGCTTCGTCGGGAAACATCGTCAGCAACCGCTCGGCGATAATGATTCCCAGAACACGATCTCCTAAAAACTCAAGGCGCTCGTTTGAAGCGCTCGCCGACGCCCCCAGCCTGTGACCGAGAGCGCTGCGATGGGTAAGTGCTTGCGCGAGCAAATCGCGGTTCGCAAAGACGTAACCGAGAGCCGCCTCGAGAGCGGCTGGATCAAGTGCGTTCCCACCCGCCTGCGAACGCCGGGCGGTCAATTGATGCCGGTGAAAAAGCGTTCGAACCGCGTCGCGAACGGCCAACGCCAGAATTGGAGAACCGATGCGGTCCCGTCGGTTGAAAAGAATAGAAACTCGGCGCGGCCGACCAGATTCTCCGCCGGCACATAACCGACATCGGCGCGGCTGTCGGCGGAATGGTCGCGGTTGTCGCCCATCATAAAATAGTGCCCTTCGGGCACGGTGAATAACGGTGTGTTATCGAAGCGGCGGTTATCGCCTTCTTCCAGGATATAGTGGACCTTTCCGCCCGGCAAAGTCTCCTTGTACTGGAGCGAGCGCAGAACGCTCCCGGAACTGTCGGTGTACACGAAATCATCGACCCGCTCCCGATCCACCAAAGTCCCATTGATGAACAGGCGGCCGTCCTGCATCTGCACCGTATCGCCGGGAAGGCCGATAACGCGCTTGATGTAGTCGGTCTTATTGTCCCGCGGGTATTTGAACACCACAACGTCCCCGCGCTTAGGCACGCCCTCGAAGATGCGCCCCGAGATCGGCATCAAGCTGAAGGGAAAGGAGTGCTTGCTGTAACCATAAGAGTACTTTGAAACGAACAGATAGTCCCCGACCAGCAACGTGGGAATCATCGAGCCCGACGGGATATTGAAGGGTTCAAACAGGAACGTCCGGATGACGACCGCCATCAGGATGGCGTAAATCATCGTCTTCCCGGTCTCCCAGAAACCTTCCTGCCGCTTAGAAGCGCTGACTTGCGACGAGCTGGGAGCTGCCATGACGTACCGGATGAATGTTGAACGAATGAGCAAACGACCGCTTCGCGGCCCTAATCCTTGAATCCATTTAGGAACGGCACGGGAACGGCGGGCAGATCAAGCCAGCCGGGCCGGGCAAAGTCAAGGCGCGGCACGGCCCGCGCGATTACGACGATGTCATTCGCCATGGAGTTTCGCGTCGGCGGGCGGTGCGAGCGGCACGGCCGTGATAATGACGATAGCCTGCGCAATAGGATATTCGTCGGTCAAAGTAAGTTCGATCTGCGCCGCCATCCCCGGCGGCGTAAGTGCCTTCAATCTCTCGGCCGCTCCACCCGTCATGACGATGGTGGGCTTTCCCGACGACTGGTTGACGATCCCGAGATCGCGCCAGTAAACACCCGACCTAAATCCCGTTCCAAGCGCCTTGGACGCCGCCTCCTTGGCCGCATAGCGTTTCGCGTAAGTCGCCGCGTACCCCTTGCCCGCGCCTTTCCGGCGTTCCGCCTTAGCGCGCTCGGACGGCGTGAATATACGGTCAATGAAACGATCGCCGAAGCGGGCCAAGGTTTTCTCGATCCGCCGAATGTCGATTAAATCGCTGCCGATGCCGATGATCATGGGGCGGACACCTGGGATCGCGCTTCGTCCATGAGCACGCGCATATGCTGAATAGCTTCCGCGAATCCGACAAAGATCGCTTCCCCCACCAGGAAATGGCCGATGTTCAGTTCCATGAGTTCGGCAATGGCCGCAATCGGCTTGACGGTATCGAAACCGAGACCGTGACCGGCGTGACATTCGAGGCCGAGCCGCGCTGCCGCGGCGGCGGCGCGTTGCAAGCGCGCTAGCAATCGATCGCGCTGCGGACCGGGCGCTGCCTCGCAATAACTGCCGGTATGCAATTCGACCACCGGCGCCCCCATGGCGGCGGCGGCTTCAAGTTGGTGCTGCTCCGCTTCGATGAACAACGAAACGCGGATACCCGCATCACACAACGTCCGAACGACCGGCGTGAGATGATTGTGGCCACCGGCCACGTCAAGCCCCCCTTCGGTCGTGCGTTCCTGCCGCTTCTCAGGTACGAGGCAGACCGCATGTGGCCGGTGGCGCAAAGCGATCGTCACCATTTCCGATGTCGCCGCCATCTCGAGATTAAGCGGAATCTCCAGTTCGCCCATCAGCCGTTGAATGTCGTCGTCGGAAATATGTCGACGATCCTCGCGCAGGTGGGCGGTGATCCCGTCGGCGCCGGACGCTGCCGCAAGCAGCGCGGCGCGGACCGGGTCGGGATGCAGCCCCCCGCGCGCATTCCGCACGGTAGCGACGTGATCGACGTTCACCCCGAGCCGCAGGCGCAAGGGCCGACCGTCACGGTTAACCGGTTGATCGTGGGTCATGGTTCGTCCTCGCACGCGCACCATTACGCCGCTTTCCATGAAGCGTGGTCAAGATCGGCAGCAATACGACATAGATCGCAACTCCGGAAGCCAGACCGAGCGGAATACTGCCGAGCAGCATAGGCTTCAACAGCGGCCACACATCCTTGGCAAAGAGCTTCACGTCGAGTTTCAGCGCGGCTTCCGTCAAGCCTTTGAACATGACAATAAAGGGCGGCGCATTTGCTCGACCCAACACGGGCAATCCCTGCATGAAGCGGCCGATATAATAGGTCGTGAACCAGATCGGCGGCGCCGTCCACGGATTGACCATCAACGTGCCGATAATCGCGGCGACGATATTCCCGCCAACCAGCCACGAAAGTGCCATGGCGAGAATCATGTGCGTACCAATGATCGGCGACATGGCCACGGCAACACCGATCGCGAAGCCCGCGGCGATACTCGACGACGTGCCGGGAATCCGCTGCAAGCGGTGCCAAACATAGCTCGCCGTCCGGCGCGGGCCCATGGACGGCCAGACCAGATTGCGAAGGCGCGCGGAAAGACTGAGAGGTGTGCGTCGGCGGAACATGGGATCAAAGTCGTCCTAGCCGTGGGGAATATTTGCGATCGCGATGACTTCGTGTCGTCTGATCCGAGGGTTACCAATCGATCGCACGCGTTTCACCACACCTAAGCCGCAAGCTGCTGCGCAAGCTCGGCCGCGAACGGCAGATCACGAACCGCCTCGACGGCGAAGGCGCGCTCAAGGACGAGATCACGCAGACGCTTTCCTGCCTTTAATTTGTCGCCCGCTTCATGGGCGATGGCCGCCGCGACTTCCAGGACGGAAATGAAAACCGGCCAATATTGTGCCGGCAAGCAGGCGCTTTCATAGGCATAGCGCATGGGCAGGCCATTGGGGGCGGGCAAGAGCAGCTTCAGCCCCCTTACCCCCGACGCGCGCTCGAATGCCGGCAGGAACATCTCCCAGTCGCCGCTGGCTGCCGCCCGCGTGAGCAACGTGAACAGCGCGACGGGGTTTTCCTGCTTGAGCTTGTCGGCGGCGGCGACAACACCCGCAGCCGTGCCGGCCAACCACGGCTTAGCCGCGCCTGTATCGCTCATCTTAGAGCCCTTCCCGCCACGGTGAAATCACCGTGCCGGATAAGAATATCTCTAATTCAAATATCCGGAGCACGCCCTAGCCTCGTGCCCGCTCGACCGAATTGATGACCGGCGTGGCCCGCAAGGCGGCGATGATGTTGGTCAGGTGCTTCACGCCGCGGACCTCGATATCGACCGCGATCTCGAAAAAATCCCGCGAGCGTTTGGTAAACTTGAGATTCGAGATATTGCCGTTGTTGCGGGCGATCACCATGGACAGGGCGCCGAGGCTTCCCGGCTCATTCGCCACCACCAGCTTGATGCTTCCGATGTGGACATCCTTATCTTGATCCGTGTCCCACGCCAGATCGATCCAACGGTCCGGCGTGTCCGTATGGCTCTCCAGCCGCTCGCAGTCAATGGTGTGGACTTCGACGCCGCGCCCCTCGCTCGCGATTCCGATGATGCGGTCACCCGGCAGAGGATGACAGCACTCAGCCAGATGCAGCGCCATGCCGGTCGTGAGACCGCGGATGGGAATCGCTTCCGTGGCTTCCGAGGATTGGCGCAACCGCGCCTGGGAGAGATTGACGATTTTGTCGTCGTTATCCGTCCGCGCGCCGGGGTAGACCGCAATCAGGACCTCGCGCCCTACCAACCGGCCCTCGCCGACCTTGGCGATGAGATCCTCGATGCTTTCCACGTCGAGCTTCCCCAAGGCCGTCGCGAGACCTTTCTCCGAGAGTTCGTAACCCTCCTTGGCAAAGGTCTTCTCCAGAATCTCGCGGCCGAGTTTGACGTACTCCGTGCGCGCCTCGGTGCGAATGCGCCGCCGGATATGCGCGCGAGCCTTGCCGGTGGCAACGAAACCTTCCCACTCGGGCGATGGTTTCTGGGCCGTGGACGTGACGATCTCCACCTGGTCGCCGTTTTCGAGCTTCATGCGGAGCGGCACGATGCGGCCATTCACCTTCGCCCCGACGCAGGTGTTGCCCACTTCCGTGTGCACGGCGTAGGCGAAGTCGACGGGACCCGCGCCGCGGGGCAAGGCGATCAATTCGCCTTTCGGCGTGAAGCAAAACACCTGATCCTGGAACATCTCCAGCTTGGTATGCTCGAGAAACTCCTGGGGATTTTGCGCATGCTCAAGAATTTCGAGCAGTTCTCGTATCCACGAATATTGCCGCCCCTCGACGTTCTTGCCCGACGCGCCCTCGGTCGCGAACAGGTCCGTCGCCTTGTAGCGCCAATGCGCCGCCACGCCCAGTTCGGCGATCTCATGCATCTGATGAGTACGAATCTGGATCTCGATGCGATGGCGCTGGGGTCCGATGATCGTCGTATGGATCGAACGATATCCGTTGCGTTTCGGCGTCGAGACGTAATCCTTGAACCGTCCCGGCACCATCGGATAGGTGGTGTGAATAAGCCCGAGCACGCGGTAACAGTCGTCGATATTGTCGACCATGATGCGAAAGGCCATGATATCCGCCAGCTGCTCGAAGCTGACTTCCTTGACCTGCATCTTGCGCCAGATCGAATAGGGCGTCTTCTCACGCCCGGAGATATAGCCGGAAATCCCCGCCTTGCGGATGACCTGATCCAGCTCGTCCATGATGTTGACCACGAGGTCGCCGCCATGGAGTTCAAGGAACTTGAGGCGATTCAGAATCGATGTGCGCGCATCGCCGTGAAGTTCGGCGAAGGCCAGGTCCTCGAGTTCGGTCTTAACTTCCTGCAGACCGATGCGCTCAGCCAGCGGCGCGTAGATATCCATCGTCTCCATGGCGATGGTGCGGCGCTTCGCCGGGTCGGTGATGAACGATAGGGTCCGCATGTTGTGGAGGCGGTCGGCGAGCTTGACGAGCAGCACGCGAATGTCTTCGGACATGGCCAGCACGAACTTGCGGAAGTTCTCGGCCTGTTTGGTCTCCGTGCTTTGCAGCTGAATGCGCGCGAGCTTGGTGACCCCGTCCACCAGGCGCGCGACTTCGTCGCCGAACAGCCGGCGCACATCCTCGAGGCTCGCCTGGGTGTCCTCAACAACATCGTGCAGAAGCGCGGTGACGATCGATGCGCTATCGAGCTTGTAGGTGGTGAGGATGCCGGCCACTTCGATGGGATGGGAGAAATAGGGATCTCCCGAGGCGCGCTTTTGCGAGCCGTGCATCTTCATGGCGTAGACGTAGGCGCGGTTGAGCAAATCCTCGTCCGCGTCGGGATCGTAGGATTTGACCCGCTCGACCAGTTCGAATTGACGCATCATGGCGCGGCTGCGCTCTCAAGGCGCCATGCAGCAAGCGTCAGGGCTCGTCCTCCGCCACACCCCAGCGGCGAGAGCCCGGCATTGACCTCAGGACTTATCCGAGCCCACGTCCTCGTCTTCGAAAGTGACATTCGGGTGTGCCGCTGTTGCACCGGGGGTTGTCTCTTCTTCATCGGCTTCGTCGATGCCCATGCCGGCGGCCGCGGCCATCTGTTCGCTCATCTGGCCGGCGATTCCGGCGAATTCCGGGTTGCTGGCCATGGCGTCAAAGCCGTCTTCCTCGGGTTCGTCGACTTCCACATGACGCTGCAGGCTCTGGACCAGGGACGCGTGGAGGTCCTTGGGGAGAACCTTCTCGTCGGCGATCTCACGCAGGGCGACCACGGGGTTCTTGTCGTTGTCCCGCTCCAGGCGCGGCTCGGCGCCGGCAGAAATCTCGCGCGAACGCTGCGCCGCCACCATCACCAGTTCAAACCGGTTGGGGACCTTTTCAACACAATCTTCGACCGTTACGCGTGCCATCTGTGCCTTGCCTCGCTGAATGAAGACTGCGCGGTATTTCTCGGCGGGTCAATGGGTTACAGCCAAACCCGCCACCTCCGGCCGCCGCCAGCCGGCGACCGTCCGCGCATCTGATAATCTCGACCCGGAGCCCGTCCCGCCTGGGAAAGACCGATGGGTTAGCGCCTCTTTAAGGGCAAACACAGGGATTCTCAAGAGTCATGAGTGGAAACCCGCTCCAGCCCCTGATCCGAGGGCAGCGCGGCCAGCAATTCCGCCGCTGTCTTACCCAAGATGGGGTGCCGCCAAGCCGGGGCAAGGTCAGCCAGAGGCGCCAGGACAAAGGCACGCTCGTGCATGCGGGGATGGGGCACCGTGATCGCGCCGGCATGAACCTCCGCACCATAAGCCAGCAGGTCCAGGTCCAGGGACCGCGCGGCGTTGGCGACCGACCGTATCCTGCCAAAACGCTCTTCCACCCGGTGCAGCCTCGCCAGCAGGTCGGCGGCGCTCAGTGACGACGTCACCAGGGCCACCCCGTTGATGAACCAAGGTTGTTCCGAGACCGGTTGCGGCGCGCTGCGGTACCAGTGCGACACCGCCCAAACGGTGATCCCTTCCGCCGGAAACGCGGCCAGGGCGGCCAGGCAGGTGTCCATGGGCCCACCAACAGGCGACGACAGATTGGCACCCAGACCGATGAGAATCATAAACAAATCCATCCGCTATTGCCGTCAACGCGCTCCACGTCGTCCCCGGACTTGTGGAGCCTGTCCTCGGGCGCGCGCTTCGCGCGACCCGTGGAGGGACCCAGAGCTTGTGACTCGGTACGCTGCGGCAAACGCCGGTTTTTTCGGCATCCCCACAGCTTCCCAACTCTGGATACCCGCGACAAGCGCGGGAATGACATCTGGCCGTACCAGCAACTTGCCCACCTATGCAGCAGCGCTGGCCACTTGCGACGACAATCACGATTGGCTAGCCTCGACCTGTCGGCGGTCGAGAGCTTGACCACCGCACTTTAATATCACGCGATACATTATCTTATTATTATAACCTATTGTTTTATATAATATTGGAGAATCCATATGGTCTTCTATCCCGAAGAGCGTCTTGCTCTGTTCATTGACGGCGCCAACCTTTACGGAACCGCGAAAGCGCTCGGTTTCGATATCGATTACCGGCGCCTCTTGACCGTATTCGCATCCAAGGGCCGCCTGCTGCGGGCGTTCTACTACACCGCCTTGGCGGAGGAGCAGGACTATTCCCCCATCCGGCCGCTGGTGGACTGGCTCGACTATAACGGCTTCACCATGGTCACCAAGCCGGCCAAGGAATTCACCGACCAGAACGGGCGGCGGCGGGTCAAAGGCAACATGGATATCGAGCTGACCATCGACATGCTGGAGATGGCCAGCCATCTCGATCACGTGGTTCTGTTTTCCGGCGATGGCGATTTCCGGCGATTGGTCGAGGCGACCCAGCGCAAGGGCGTGCGGGTCTCGGTCGTCTCCACGGTGAAAACGCAACCGGCCATGGTCTCAGACGAGCTGCGGCGCCAGGCCGACAACTTCATCGACCTGGCCGACCTGCAATCGGTCCTCGCCCGGGCCCCGACCCACACGCCATCGGCACCTGCGACGCCCCCCGCCCAAAC
>SCTM01000212.1 GCA_004297485.1 Rhodospirillaceae bacterium | reverse complement strand
AGGACAAATCCGCCCCACGAGAGGTATCGGCACTATACCAATGGGTGAAATGCTTGATATGCAAATCCGGTCGCCCTTGACCACCCTTGGCAGGAGGTGGGGACTATTGTATCTCCCCTCCGCTGGCCGCCGGTGCGGTGTCCCCGTTCCTGGCGTGCTTAGGCGCTCAATTCCGCGTTTTCTCAGCCCAAGGATTATTTCCAGATGTCAGCCGCATCCACCCCGGTCCGGGTCGCCATCAACGGCTTCGGCCGCATCGGTCGCAATGTCTTCCGGGCGTTGATCGAAGCCAAGCGCACCGACGTTGAGGTGGTGGCCATCAACGATCTGGGGCCGGTGGAGTCCAACGCCCATCTCCTGCGGTTCGATTCGGTCCACGGCCGCTTACAGGAAACAGTGACGGTTTCTGGCGAGACCATGACCGTCGGTGGTCGGACGGTGAAGGTTCTTAAAGAACGTGACCCCACCAAGCTGCCGTGGAAAGACCTGAAGATCGATATCGTCGCCGAATGCACCGGCATCTTCACCGACAAGGAAAAGGCCCAGGTCCATCTCGCGGCGGGCGCAAAACGCGTTCTGGTTTCGGCGCCCTCGTCCGGCGCGGATCTGACGGTTGTTTACGGCGTCAATCACGCCAAGCTTACCAATCAGCATCTGGTGGTCTCGAATGCGTCGTGCACCACCAACTGCCTCGCGCCCGTCGCCTATGTGCTGCACAAGGCTTTCGGCATCCAGCACGGCTACATGACGACCATCCACTCCTACACCGGCGACCAGCCGACCGTGGATACGTTGCACAAGGATCTGCATCGCGCCCGCGCGGCGGCGGTGTCCATGATCCCCACATCCACCGGCGCGGCCAAGGCGGTGGGTGAAGTGCTGCCGGAGTTGAAGGGCAAGCTGGACGGCAGTTCCATTCGCGTGCCCACCCCCAACGTATCGGTGGTGGATTTCAAGTTTGTCCTCGGCAAGACCGTCACCGAGAAAGACATCAACGATGCCATTCTCGCGGCGTCGTCCGGCGAACTGAAGGGCGTGCTCGACGTCAATACGCTTCCGCTGGTGTCCATCGACTTCAATCACAATCCCGCGTCGAGCATTTTCGATCTGCCGCAGACAAAAGTGCTGCAGGGCAACTTCGGGCGCGTGCTGTCGTGGTATGATAACGAGTGGGGCTTCTCCAACCGCATGCTCGATACGCTCGTCGCCATGGGCAAGGTGCTTTAAGGCACCAAGTCAATGGCGAGCATCAAGACTCTCGATCAGGCGGATTTCCGCGGAAAGCGCGTGCTGGTGCGCGCCGATCTCAATGTGCCCGCCAAGGACGGCCGCGTGACCGATGCAACGCGCATCGAACGCTTCGCGCCCACGGTGCGCGACCTTCTCGCCCAGGGCGCCAAGGTGATCGTGCTGTCTCACTTCGACCGGCCGAAGGGCAAGCGGGTGCCCGCCATGTCCCTGAAGCCCGTGGCCGATGCGTTGGCCGTGGCCATCCGGCATCGGGTCACTTTTGTCGACGACTGCGTGGGCGAGGCCGCCGCTAAGGTCGTGAATGCGCTCCAGCCGGGCGAAGTGGCTCTGCTGGAGAACCTGCGCTTTTATCCCGGCGAGGAAGCCAACGATCCGGCGTTCGTGAAAGAGTTGGCGAAGCTGGGCGACATCTACGTCAACGACGCTTTTTCCGCCGCCCATCGTGCCCACGCATCCACCGAAGGTTTGGCGCATGTGTTGCCAGCCTACGCCGGGCGGCAGATGCAGGCGGAACTGGAAGCGCTGTCCCTGGCGCTGGAGAATCCCAAGAAGCCCGTGGCGGCAATCGTGGGCGGGGCAAAGATTTCAAGCAAGCTCGATGTCCTGTCTCATCTGGTTGAGCGAGTCGATGTGCTGGTCATCGGCGGCGGCATGGCGAACACCTTTCTCCATGCCCAGGGGATCGAGGTCGGCAAATCCCTGTGCGAGCGCGACCTCGCCGATACCGCGCGCGCGATCCTGGAAAAAGCCGCCGCCAAAGGCTGCGAGATCGCCCTGCCGGTGGATGCGGTGGTTGCCGGGGCGCT
>SCTM01000211.1 GCA_004297485.1 Rhodospirillaceae bacterium | reverse complement strand
TGAATGCCTTTGCCACTGCTACGCTGCAAGGTCTGGCGACGACCCAGCTGGCGGGGTTGTCGGCCGTCAAGATTGGCGGTCTTGCCGCGACCGCTTTCGCGTTGCTGACGTCGGTCCAGTTTGGCGGCTTAACCGCGGCTCAAGTCAAGGGTATCAACACCACGGAACTGGCGTCGATCACGACCGGTCAGGTGAGTGGACTTACCTCGACCCAGATCGCTGCGTTAACCGCGACACAATTGAATAACCTGCCGGCGTCGGCCATCGACTCTTTGAGTGCGGCACAGCTTGACGGCCTGACAGCGGGACAGATCGGTGCCATGAACACAACGGCATTCGGCGCGATCAACTCGGCTCAACTCGGCGGTCTGACGACAACCCAGCTGCGGGGCATCAGCATTGCCGATATACAATCTCTGACCGCGGCACAGATCAGCGGGTTGAGCGCCGCGCAACTGGGTGGGCTAACCGCGGCGCAGATTACGAATTTAAGCACGACCGCCATTGCGGCGCTTACGCAGCAGGTAACAGGCCTTACCTCGGCCCAAGTCGGGGCTTTGACCACGTCCCAATTAAACGTGCTGACGACGGCCAGTATTTCAGGTCTGGTCACGACCCAAATTGCGGGGCTGTCGGCGGTCAAGATCGGTGGTCTCAGTGGCACTGAATTCGCATCCCTGACCTCGACTCAGCTCGGTGTCCTGTCCGCAGCCCAGGTCAAGGGCATCAGCACAACGGACATGGCGGCGATCACGACAGGCCAGGTCAGCGGCCTGACCTCGACGGAAATCGCGGCCTTGACCGCATCTCAGTTGAACAATATGCCGGCGTCAGCCATCGACGCCCTGAGCGCCGGGCAAATCGGTGGCCTGACCGCGGCGCAGATCGGCCAGCTGAATGCGACGGCATTCGGCGCCCTGAACTCAACCCAATTGAGCGGCCTGACCACGACGCAATTCAAAGGTTTCAACACAACCGATATCGCGGCATTGACCATCGGACAGGTGAGCAGCATGACCTCGACGGATCTGCACCAACTCAGTGCCAACCAGGTCCATGCTTTCACGACGACTGTTCTTCAGTCGATGACGACCACG
Source organism: Rhodospirillaceae bacterium (assembly GCA_004297485.1). Lineage (GTDB taxonomy): Bacteria > Pseudomonadota > Alphaproteobacteria > Rhodospirillales > Rhodospirillaceae > SCTM01. Next base: position 12,416 of record SCTM01000211.1, on the reverse strand, counting down.
CAATCCGCCGCGCTCATATAGCACCACGGCCTATTGACCGAGAACTTCGGCTCAGGTCTGCTCCGGCGCCCATCGATCGGCCGCCGCTTCGATCTCGGACTCCGTGACCCGATCGGTGGCTTCCAAATTCAACTTGCCGTCAGGTAGTTTGGTCAGATTCCTGATCTTGAAAGATTCGAATCGTGCGAATCCTTCATTCAAGGTCATGGCGTGATACCGTGCGATCTCATCCAGCGTTTTCTGATCGCGCAATATTTCCGATCTGCCATAGCTCATGTCCGGCCTCAGAAAATACTTGTCGAAAACCGGAAGGAAGACGTCCCAGAATGGGTGTGGGGCGAGGTGGCTATTTGTATCGGCGAGCAGGGGCGGCAGAAAGGCGGAGGTATGACCCTCGGTCCAGGTGCTGTAGTTCTTGGGCGCGATGCCCTTCCATGTAGGCGCCTTTTGCCACCACCGCTCGAATCCGGCTTGCGGCAAACCAAGAAGTTTGCTCATGGCGGCGGGAAGCACGGACATATCCGTCGAAAGAACACGATCGAGAGGAAGACGCAGGCAGTTCTCGATCAGGAATGAGTCCAAAAAATAACGCGCATAGCCGACCAGAAAAGGCACGACGTTGGTGGCCGTGCGCGCCGTCATCACGTCGCGAATGACACGGTTTTTCACGGCCCAGAGTCGGACATCCCGCACCATGAATAGCACGCACGCGTTGCCGAGGCGCGGAAGGACGTCGGGCCTGATCCCTTGAATCTTCGTGCCGAGCCGGTCGAAGGTCCAACCGTTCGCTCTCAGATCCTTGTCAAGATGTGAGAGACATTCGGCAAAGGTCTTCCCGCTATCGCAGAGAATTGATGCGCCCGGCAGCAACGCGGCGAGTTCGCTGTTTCGTCCGTGATCCGCAGACCGGGAAAAGTCGCCTTCAAAGAAGCAGAAAACGGACGGGTGGCTATTTGCGGACGCGACCGCTGTCGAGGTGCCGGTCTTGGATGCACCCAGAATGACGAATGGCTTCATGTTGTACCGCTGTACAGGGGCCGCAAATTCACAAACGCACTTATAAAGATCACCGCGTAGGTAAAGATCACCGCGTGGGCCGACGCTCGTTCGGAAGTCGTCACTTTAAGAACACACCAAGAAATTATTTCTTACCAAAAACTCGATCTTGTACCCATGAACTGTGGATAACGCGAGGGCTTCGCGAAAGCGTAACAAAAATTCCACGGGATTGACCCGATCCGTCAATAGGTTTCGCGCCTGCAGCACAAACTCGCGCTGCCGTTTAACGAATCCCTGGGGGCTTCCATGGCTGGTTTTTGTCGTTCTGTACGCCGACGTAATGCTGCGCGCCTTCTCGCTCTTTCATTGACTGCGTTCTCCGCAGCGTCGGCATCGGCCGCCGAGACCGCGGCGGCCGATGCCGACGCCGGAGTGAGCACGAACCCGAGCGAATCTATTGTCGTGACGGGCACCCGCTTCAAGGCAGAACTGGCGCCGGCTAAGGCGTCCCTGGATATCACGGAACCGCAGACGATCATCAATCGGCAGTATATCGAAAATTTCCTGCCGGCCACATCGGACTACGTTGGCATTCTTGCTATCGCGCCGTCCATGACCGGTACGGATTCCAATGGACCGGGTCTCTCCGACGGTGGTGTTAAGAATACGCTACGCGGTCTGCCGGATGGCTCCTTTGCCATGCTCTACGACGGCATCCCGTTCGGCGATACCAATGGACCTTCGCACCATTCCTTGTCCTATTTTCCCGCTTCCACGATCGGCGCTGCTGTTGTCGATCGCGGTCCCGGCAACGCCGGTAATTTGAGCGCCGCCACGTTCGGCGGCACGCTTAAGCTGTTCTCTGAAGAACTTAGTGATGAGAGTCACGGCAAAGCGGCATTCAGCTACGGCAGCTTTCAGACGAGTTACGAAAATCTAAATGTCCAGAGTGGCGCGTTCGGTACCGATGCTACGCGCGTCTTGTTGAATATCGAACACAAATACTCGGCGGGAGCGCTTTCCCAGCAGGATCTCCACGAATACAACGTACTGCTGAAGGCCGAACACGACTTCGGACAGAATTGGAAACTGACGTTGTTCACTGACTACGCTAATCTTGTTGAGCATTTAAACGATAACAACGGTGCGACGCCTGCCCAGGTCATGGCTTATGGCAAGAATTTCGCCATGCAGAACACCGATCCCACGCTTCCGACTTACTACAAATACGGCAGGACGCGGAAGCAGACCGATATGGACTATGCCCGTTTGCAAGGGAGCGTGACGGACAACTTCAAAATCGACGATACACTCTATACCTATGCCTATACGAACCACACGTTTTCCTCTCGCAATATTGAGCAAACGGCGGCGGAGATCGCGGCCGGTACGGCAGAAGGTATGGGCTCGCTGAATTCTAAATTCACGCCGATCGTCAACGGGGTCAAGCAGCCGGCAACCGATGTGCCGGGTTACAGCAAACTCAACGCCTATCGGGTATGGGGTAATATTCTGCGCTTGTCCGAGGACTACCAGTTTGGCTCCGTCACCGGCCAACTCCGTGCGGGCGTCTGGTGGGAAGGGAATCGGACGATCCGCGCCCGCTACGACTTCGACTTGACGCGTTGTGTCCAACTCGGCCTTTATCCATCGAATAACTATTATTATATCGCCGGCCAGGCCAATAGCCTGGCAGCGTGCCAGGATTCGTCTCTGGCGACTGCCGCGCTGAAGAATGCTGCAACGTTAACACCCAATGGTTACGCCGAGTTCGACGAACATAGCTCCTGGTATCAGTATCAGCCTTTCGCGGAGTTGGAGATTCACCCCATTGAGAATCTCACTCTCACGCCGGGTATCAAGTACGTGGATTGGGAGCACAAGACTTCTGCCCTTATTGAACCGAAACTCCTCCCGCTACGACCGTACACGGGCCAGTACACCACAAAAAAGACGCTCCCCTTTGTCCAGGCGAACTATAAAATTCAATCGTCCTGGAGCATCTATGCCGAATATGCCCAAGGCATCTATGTGCCGGACATCGGGTCTTTCGAGCAAAAAGCAACTGTAGACCAGTTCCCCGCAGCGGAAACCACGACTAACTATCAGGTGGGCACCGTCTACTATGCGGATAACTTCACGGCCGATGCCGACCTGTATTTGATCAAGGTGAACAACAACTATTCGACCCAGGATTGCGGCACACTTGGCGGGCTCAAGGGGGATCTTTGCTTCGTGAACACCGGAGCTGCGACCTACAAGGGCATTGAGGCTGAGTCGACCTACGCCTTCAGTGGCCCCCTCGATGGCTTCCAGGTCTTCGGTAGCGGGTCCGTGATGTCGTCGAAATCGGGCGGTGTGTGGATTAAGCAAGCTCCGTTTTGGACGGCTGCCGCCGGTGTTATTTACAAACGCGGCGCCTGGCAATTCTCGGTCATGGACAAGACCACCGGCCCACAATACGAGGACAACGCCCAAAACCCGATCTACAAACTGGGCTCGTTCAGCACGGTCGGCCTCACGGGCGGATATACATTCGATAATTTCGAATTCGATGTTTCCATCGACAACCTCTTCAATAGCCGTTCTGTCGTCGCGATTACGGAAAACAGCGCAGCCGGGGCCCAGGGCTTCGTGCCCAACAGTATCGACCAGTATTTTTACCAGGCGCCCTTCAGCGTCATGGGAACGCTTAAGGCGCATTTCTAATATCGCTTAGGCATCCGGGCGAAGCCGCCATGGTTTTGTCCGGACGTCGGCACATATTTGAGTGTGAGTGAATCAACTGTGGCAGCGGGCCACCGATCTTCCGGGAGTAGGGATATGAAGAAGCTTCTGCGGTTCTGTACTATCTCCATATGCTTGCTTGGTATTTCAGGATTCTCGCATCACGTGGCTGCCGTGGAGATGGCCAGCGCGGCGAAGCCCAAGGCTGCAAAACCAACGAAATTCGTTGATGTCTCTGAGCTGAACGTATTCTCGTTACTGCCGTCGCCGCCGGATGTTGGGTCGAATCGCGCCAAGGCGGAAATCGCCGAACTGCATCATCTTGAAGACATGCGCACGCCGGAGCAGGAATCACAGGCCCGCAGTGATTCTAAAACCAAAGACGTCTCCATCTTCGCGGAAGCGATGGGACCGGGGTTCGACCTCGCGGCGTTGCCCGCGACTGCGAGGTTGTTCGATGACATCCGCAACGATGAAAAGGCCGCCGCGGATGCTGCGAAAATGGCTTTTCACCGTAGTCGGCCATCGCTTGTCGATCCATCTTTAAAGACCCTGGAGAGCACGCCTAGGGTCGAAGAAACTAGTTCTTATCCAAGCGGGCATGCGACCATGGCCTACTCCATGGGCGTTGTTCTCGCATCTCTTGCACCCAGTAAGGCCCAGGCCATTCTCGCGCGATCGTCCGTATACGCGGAGAACCGGCTGGAATGCGGCGTACATTTTCGTAGCGATATTGTTGCTGGGCAGGTTCTCGGGACCGTTATCGCTGAGCGTATGATGCACAACCCGGCCTTTAAGGTGGAATATGCCGCTGCTGCCAAGGAATTGGCCGCCGCCCATCTGATTGCTAAATAGCGTATCCCTACTACGGCGAGCTAATGCTCTGCCTGGGCATCCGCCGCGCTGGTTGCGTGGTCTGCGGCTGAGTCATCTTCCTCGCCGGATGCCGTCAGTCCGAACGCCAAGACGGCGAGAATGATGAATACGCCAATGGCCAGCATCAGCCATTCGGGTCTGTGCCGCAACCAATTCACCCATCGCTCATCCATGGCGTTCTCCACGAGCGTCGTGAGCGCAGACGGTCACTGGGCCGTTGGTACGATCTGCCACGACCCATCGGGTTGTTTGCAAGCGGTGCCGTAGGCTTGCTCGGTTTTGCCGGCAACCGTCACCTGCTGTTGGAATTCCCGGCAAGCGCGGCCATCGTCGGTGTGTCCATCGCGGATCGGGGTCACGCTGCCGGATGCTCCGCCATCGTTCCAGACAACCGGATCGTTGATTGGCGCGGATGTGGCCTCCACGATTGCGTCTTCATGAGCCCGGAGTTGGGCTTCATCCAAGGCCGCATAATCCGCCAGAGCCCAGGCCGTGAATCCAAGAAACGCGAAGGCGGCGACGTCATCGTAGAAGAATCCAAAGCCGTAGTAGCGCGGACCATAGGGCCGCCACACCCGGAAGCCGTGGTAGAAGTGCTCGCGACCGACGAATGCGTGATGGTAGTGATCCGGGAATCCACGCCGGACCTCGACCACATGTCGATGATCAAAATCGCGGTCGGCGTAGGCCGGACCGGCAATCAGGGCCGGCAGGACAAGGGCCGCCATCAGCGTTCGCAAAATCCGGCGGCGATCCGACAAGGATTTCCAGTAAATCGCTGTAAAATAGGTATTCAAGCGTGTTCTCCCGAAGTCACACGTTGCCGCGCCACCCATAGCAATGCAACAAGGATAAAACGCACCCCCAGGCATGCAATGCCGCCTTGGTAAACTCCTGATTACGCTTGGTAACAGGAGGTGACCCCTGCCTAGGCTTTTTGCCACCACCGCCAGGTGCGATTTTTGGCAAAATCGTTTATGAAGCGGTCCGTGCGGGGGATTGGCCGGTTTCGGCTTTGGGGGTCCTGTCGCAATCTTGTGTCAGCCGTGTGGCATGGCATATGTGAGTTTGAAGCGTGTTTCTAAAGGAATGCCGATGCTGAGTCTTATTCGCTGGATCATTGCTCGCTACAAACCCAAGAAGGAACTGACTCCCGAGCAGAAGGTTACGGCATTGCTTCATGCCTTACGACAAGCCTCTCCCGACGAATTGGGAGGGGTTCTTGCGGTCGCGATGCAGGCGAAAAAAACCCTCGATACCACGCGTCTGATCGAGACCCCGTTTCCCGCGGATATTCTCGACGGTCATACGCCGCTCGACGAGGCCGGGCGGGCGCGGCTTGAGAAGTACGTGCGGGACATGGAGCGGTTTCGCAGAATTTGCCTTAGCGAAGGCACGATTCTCACGGCTTCGGTGGCTAACGGCATCGAGACATGGATCGTCACATTCTTAACGCTTACACTTCCGGCTATGGCCGAAGGCCGGGAATTATGGGCCTTTCTACTGCGGGGCGAGCCCAATGTGGAGGCGGCCTACCGTTTCATGGTCAGGCGTGATCTGACCGATGTGGAGCGGGACTACCTCACATATCGTCCACGCATATTGCTCGTGGAGTAGGTGTCCGCGTCCGGAGGAACCGTCGCATCGCTACTTCGCGTTGTGCTCCTCGATCATCTGGATGAATGCGGTTTCCAACGCAGCGGCGAGAGATTTGCCGTCACACAGAAGGCTGTTGAGCACCTCGGCGCGCAAAGTCCGTTTATGGTCTTTGAGCCGCGTTCTATCCGACGCCATTTCCAGTACGATCTTCGTATATTCAGCCGAATCGTTTGCGATCCACTCCGGGCGACCGAGGGCCTTGAGCATGGCCGAAGACATGCGTGCTCCCATCCAATTGCCTCTGAAGGCGACCAGGGGCGTGGCCATGAATAACGCGTCGAAACCCGTCGTTCCGCTGTTGAGCGGTAAGGTATCCAGGGCAATATCCACACGATTATATAGCTTCATGTGTTCATCCCAACTGGGAACCCGGTCGACAAAATTAATTCTCGTGGCGGAAATTCCAGTCGCTCGCAGAAATGTGACGATGCGGTCTTGCGAGTATGGATCGGCGCACATCCGATCCTTAAGAAGAAGTCGCGCGGTTGGCACCGCGTTCAAGACGTCAGCCCAAATGCGCAAGGTTTCGGGACCGGCCTTCGCGAGATTATTGAAACACCCGAGGGTGATCTCGTAGGGAGGGGAAAGCTGTTCCGGCGTCGGTGCTCCGGCGGGCGGCGAATAAGCCATCCAGAGGCGCGAAAGCCGCATGATTTTCTCGGAATAATGCGAGCTGAATTCCGGTGGCGTGACTTCATCGTCGCCGATGAAGTAGTCGATCGCTTTGACGCCGGTGCTGCCGTTGAAGCCTATGTAGTGACATTGGATGGGGGCGCACCGTTGCGCCAGCATGCGGAGCCGCGAGCCCGCCATATGAGACGTGGTGTCGATCAGGATATCGATATCGTCGTGCAAGATTAGCGCGCGAGCGTCCGCATCGCTGAGCGATGATAGGTCCACCGCCGTGTCGGCGAGATTCATTAGTGCGAGCGCTCTTGGCTCCGGCCGTGCCACAGTCCCGTACAGAGTTAATGCGATGCGCTCGCGGTTATAGTGATTAAGGTAGGACTCCACGAAGTACGAAACGGCATGATTGCCGATTTCAGCGGATATGAATCCGATCCTTAATTTCTGGCGCGTATCGATCTTTCGATTCTTAAGACCGGCAGAAGGCTGCCTCCCACATGTTGCGGTTTCAAACCTTCGACTGATTCTGAGTATTTCGGCGGGAGGAAATGACTGCCGCGTTGATACCGTATAGATAAGGTTCGAATGAGCGGTAGGGTCTTCAGGATTGATTTCGATCGCCCGCTGGAACGCCGTGATGGCCTCTTCGACACGGCCCTGATTGGCATACGTGACGCCAAGATCCGAAAGAACCCGATAGGACTTGGGTGCAAGATCGAGGGCTTGCCGGAACGCCGCAATAGCCTCTTCGAATCTATTTCGATCATGGAAGATGAGGCCGCGCACGGCATGGGGTTCAGATTGAGCGGGATCGATTTCTAGGGCGCGTTGGCATGCTGTCAATGCTTCATCAAGCCGGCCTTGAGTCCGCAGCATACGCGCCAGACCGGCGTATAGTACCGCGTCATCCGGCTTGAGTTGAATGGCGCGTCGCAAGGACGCAAGTGCATCATCGCTCTCGCCGCGGTCCGCAAGGACGCTGCCAAGATTAAAGTGAATCTGATAGTCGTCCGGTCGGAGTTGAAGCGCCCGTCGCAAAGGCGCGATCGCGTCATCCGACATGCCGCGGCTGTGCAACGCCATGCCCAGATGATGGTGCCCCTGAGGATCGTCAGGACGAATGAGAACCGCATGTCGGAAGGCGGTGATAGCCCCTTCGAGATCGTCTTGATTCCGTAACGCTACGCCGAGATTGAAGTGGCCGAGGTGATGCGTCGGCTCAAGTTCGATCGTGCGCCGAAATGCTGCGATGGCGTCGCCGAGATTAACGCCGCCCCTGATGGCTAGGGCGAGGCCTAAGTTGTAGTGTGCTTTGGCGGACTGCGGCGCAAGGAGCACGACCTGTTTAAAGGCGGTGATGGATTCGTCAAGCCGGCCAAGTTGCTGGAAGATGACGGCGAGGTTGTGGTGCGCATCGCTTAAGCCGGGCTCCCGCCGAATGGCCTGTTGCAGGAGAGAGATGCCCTCATCGATTTTGCCCGTCGACAGGCAGATCGCAGCGAGATTGCTATAGACGGCGGCAACGGAGATCCCCTGCGCGATAAGCGCTCGATAGCCCGCCTCTGCTTCCGGAATTCTGCCTTGAATGTGAAGCTGGACAACGGCGGCGAGATCCATCTCGCGGGTGTGTTCAAGGCTCATGGTATTTTTGGGCGTTCGGGATTGGTTCGCCATGGCCGTCGCCAGACAGGTCCATGTCGTAACAAAAGGTAGGTCACGGTCGCCGCCTCAGTTTAAATGTCCGGCGTATATAACCGATTTTCTTATGAGGCGCGCGGTCAGGATTTTCGTGGGTGTCCAGTCCACGCGGGCTGCGCATTTCCTCACGGTGTCGCGATACTGCGGGCAGGGTTCTCGCGCCAAGTGCATCGCTCCAGCCCAACGTCCATGAAGGTCGTGGTTTTATCACAGAGGCTGACACGTTTCTGGCAAAGCGGCCCAGCGCTATCGGATATCGTGAGAACACCATCGGCGATCCCCCATTCGTGCAATTTCTCGCATCCGGGGATATTGCTGGGATAGCGATAGGTTATTTGCTCGTCGACTGGGATCGCTTGTTCCATGAGCTTCCACGTATATTGCCGAAAGGCATAATCGAAGCTCATCACGAGTGGCTCATTCCGGCCATTGGAAACGGTGATTTCCGCTTTCTCCTCGCTCTGCGCCTGAGCCGGGAGCGCCAGGGCGAGAAACCCGAAAACTGCGATTCCGATCGACCTCACGGTGGCCTCCATGATTCCCCATATGGGGGAATCATGTCATGAAATCCCGCTCAACGTCAAAGCATCAGATATCGAGATTCGCTGTCGCGAACTGCGCCCGCTCCTGAATGAAACGGAAGCGCTCCTCGGGTTTGCGGCCCATGAGTTGCTCGACCAGCTTGGCGGTGGCCCGTTGTTCGTTCTTGTCGTCGTCGCCTGCGATCACCACCTTGAGCAGCAAACGCCGCGCCGGGTCCATGGTGGTTTCCTTGAGCTGCGACGCGGGCATTTCGCCAAGGCCCTTAAATCGGCTCACGTCTACTTTGCCGCGCGCGTCGAAAGCGGTCTTCATGAGCCGGTCCTTGTCGGCATCATCCATGGCATAAACCGTGGTGCCTTTCTGGCTCAGGCGATAAAGCGGCGGCATGGCAAGATAGAGATGGCCGTTGGTAATCATGTCCGGCATCTCGCGATAGAAGAACGTCATCAGCAGGCTGGCGATGTGGGCGCCGTCCACATCGGCGTCGGTCATGATAATGATCTTTTCGTAGCGCAGTTTGCTTTCGTCGTAGCGGTCGCGAATGCCGCATCCGAGCGCTTCGATCAGATCCTGAAGCTCCTGGTTGGCGCGCAGCTTGTCGTCGGTCGCGGACGCGACGTTAAGGATCTTGCCACGCAAGGGCAGCACGGCCTGGGTCTCCCGGCTGCGGGCCTGCTTGGCCGATCCGCCGGCGGAATCGCCTTCAACGATGAACAGTTCCGTGCCCTTGGGCGACGTGCGGGTGCAATCCGTCAATTTGCCGGGCAACCGCAATTTCTTGGTCGCGGACTTGCGCGACATGTCCTGGTCTTGTTTCTTGCGGATGCGCTCGTTGGCGCGCGCAATCGCTGTTTCCAGCAGAGCGGTGGCGGTTGCCTTGTCGCCTGATAGCCAATGATCGAAGTGATCCTTCACCACCATATCGACCAGCCGTTGCGCGTTGACCGAAACCAGCTTCTCCTTGGTCTGGCCCTGGAACTGGGGCTCCTTGATAAACACCGACAGCATGACGCACGCGCCGCCCCAGAGGTCTTCGCCGGTCACGGCGGACACGCCCTTGGTATTGGTCAACTCCGCGTAGCCCTTGAGGGCGCGCAGCAGAGCCGTTTTGAAGCCTTGCTCGTGGGTACCACCCTCGGGCGTCGGGACCGTATTGCAATAGGAGTAGAGAAAGCCATCCTCGTCGGTGGGCCAGCAGGCCGCCCATTCCGCGCGGCCTTGCTTGTCGGGCAGATCGGCGCGGCCGGTAAAGAATGGCTCGATCAAACGCTTGCGGCCGTTCAGAACATGGGTGAGGTAGTCCGACAGACCATTTTCGAAATGGAGCTCTTCTTCGGCGGGCGTGGTATCGTCGCCCTTCAGCAGGCCTTTGTCGCAAGTCCAGCGGACGCGCACGCCTTCGAACAGATATGCCTTCGACCGGACCATACGGTAGACCTGGGCCGGCTTGAAGGCCGCGTCGGCGCCAAAGATCTTGGTATCGGGCACAAAGCGCACGGTGGTGCCGCGTCGATTGACGGGGCCGACCTTGGTCAACTTCGACATGACCGCGCCGCGACTGAATTCCTGCTTCCATGCCACGCGGTCGCGGGCCACCTCGACGGTAAGCTCGCTTGAGAGGGCGTTGACCACACTTATGCCCACGCCGTGGAGTCCACCGGAGGTCTGGTAGACCTTGTCGGAAAATTTGCCGCCGGAGTGAAGCGTGGTCATGATCACTTCCAGCGCCGACTTCTTCGGAAACTTTGGGTGCGGATCAATGGGAATGCCGCGGCCGTTGTCGCGGACCGTGACTTCGTTGCCCAGGCCCAGATTGACTTCGATGGTCGAGGCGTGGCCGGCAACCGCCTCGTCCATGGCATTGTCCAGAGCCTCGGCGATGAGATGGTGCATCGCCCGCTCGTCGGTACCGCCAATGTACATGCCGGGCCGGCGCCGGACCGGCTCAAGGCCTTCCAGCACTTCGATATCTTTGGCCGTATAGCCGCCATCACGGGACGGTGAGGCGGCGCGGCCCTTGCGGGATGGGTTCTGTTGGAAAAGATCAGCCATAATTGTCAGAATATAAGCTTAGATTCGGGCATACCTACCAAATAAAGTACGGCGGTTCGAGCCAGTTCTCAATATCTTGTATTTTTTGGGAGAAAATGCATGCCGGCAGTTCCGTCTCAACTGGGCAGCCCCCAGGGCGAACTCTCCGTACGCGTATTGGCGATGCCGGCCGACACGAACCCGGCGGGAAACATTTTCGGCGGTTGGGTTCTCGGGCAAATGGATATAGCCGGCGCCACGCACGCCATCAGCCATATCGGCTTTCAAGTTGCCACCGTGGCCGTGGATGCCATGAAATTCTACAAGCCGATCAACGTCGGGGATGAGGTCAGTTGCTATACGCGTATCAGTCGGATCGGGCGGACGTCGATCACCGTGATCGTTGAAATTTGGGTCCGGCGAAGGCGCCAGGGTAACCCGATGAATGTCACGACCGGCGCGTTCACTTATGTGGCCATGGACGACGACCGCAAGCCGGTGGAGATCAAGAACAAGACTTTCTAGAGCGGTGCGTTGTCTCGTTTGAACGGCCCCAGTTCTGTCAGTGCTTCGATGTCGTGAGCCACGGATTCCCGCTCCTGTTCCAGGAAGCGTGCCACGGCCGTGCGGAATCCGCTGTCGGCGATCCAGTGGGCGGAGTAGGTGGCACGCGGTAGATAGCCGCGCTGGATCTTGTGCTCGCCCTGAGCGCCGGCTTCAACCCAAGTGAGCTTGTGGGCGATGGCGTAATCGATCGCCCGGTAGTAGCACACCTCGAAATGCAACATGGGTACGTCGACGGTGGTACCCCAGTTGCGTCCGTATAACGTATCGCCGCTCCGGAGATTGATGGCGCCGCATACCCATCGAGTTCCCTGCCGTCCCATCATCAGCACAACCGCATCGCCCATGCGCTCGGATAAGAGGTCGAAGAAGGATCGCTCCAGATAGGCCTTGCCCCATTTGCGATCCGAAGTCGACGTGTAGAAGCGATAGAAAGCGTCCCAGTGGGCGGAAGTAATATCCCGGCCCGTCAGCGTTTCGATTTCGATGCCGCTGCTGTTTGCCGTTTCCCGTTCCTTGCGGATATTCTTGCGTTTGCGCGAGGACAGGGCCGCGAGAAAGTCATCGAAGCATCCGTAGCCTTCGTTCTTCCAATGGTATTGCTGGCCGATGCGAGGCATAAGTCCGGCTGACGTCATCGCCGCGTATTCCTCTTCCGTCGGAAAGGTCTCGTCGCTGCACGTGACCTTTCC
>SCTM01000210.1 GCA_004297485.1 Rhodospirillaceae bacterium | reverse complement strand
CGGAGACAATCGTATCGTTTGTGTCACGGACGACATTGGCCTTTTCGAAAACCCAGGTATCGGGGTTTTCCACCGGATGCGCGCGCACGACGACGCGGCGGTCGGGAAATGCCGCCGCGAGCGCATTGATCGTGCCCAGAACAAGCGGCAACACTTCACACTCGTGCGCGATCGACGATCTTGCGATCTGCACCCAGTCCTTGCCCGCCCGCGTCGACAGGGGCATCGCCGACAGTTGCAGGCTATGCGCCACCATGTCTTCGAACGACCGCCCGTTGTTGTTGATATTGCCCGATTGCAGGCAAACTAAAATATCACCGCCGCGTGACGGCCGGTAGGTCAGGGTCCGTGGCGTACCGGTGACGCGCACCTTCGCGGGGTAGGGAAACGCTTTGGCATAGGCCTTCCCCTGCGCGCAGATCACGTCGGCGAACGCAGCCGCATAGGGATGCGTGGTCGCAGCGACAAAACGGGATGTGGCCGCGATCCCGAAGGACTCCTCATCCATCGCCGCAAACTGGTGGCCTTTCTTGGAAAGAACCCACATGTTGTACGCATCGAGATGGTTCATGGTCTTGAAGAACATGATCCCGGGCGGAAGATCCAGCGACGTGACGGCCCACGTCGCGCCGATGATCACGTTTAAACCCTGCTCGGCCGCCTGGCGTGCGATGATCGCCTTGGCTTGCAACTCGCGGGCTTTGACTTCCACCAGAAGATATAAGAGCGGGTGAATCAGGCGGCGCGTTTTCTTGACGTCGGAAAACTTTTGCACCTTCCGCTCGTCCGCGCGGGCTATCCGCACAGCCACTTCGTCGAACTTCGCCAGCAACGTTGCCGCATCGAACTCAGCCATCGTTTGATTAGAGCCGTTTGGATTGATGTGAGTGACGTCTGGAACATACGCCCGCAGGCAACGACACTATGCCCGTCGTTCCATCCAGACGTCCAGAGGCGCGGATGGGTGAAAGCTCATCACGTGTCGGTGGCGGACGCATGTGCCGCCTGCAGCCGCTTTGCCGCCTCGCGCAGCATGGCGATGTCTACCGCCGTTGCGGTTTGCCGGCGGGCAAACCCGGCGAGAATCCGTTCAATCGCCGCCGCGGCATCACCAATCCGAGCGTGCCCGAACAGGCCAGCCGATCCCGCCAGGCTGTGCACCTCGGCCAGGAATGCTTCGCTGCCAGGTCCCGGCCACGGCCCGACCCGCACGGTGGTGGCCAAGGTGAGGATTCCCGTCACGCGCTGATCCAGCGTCGTTCTAAAACGCAGTCGCAACTGGGCTAGTCGCGCCTCACGTGCCGGGTCATCGGAGTCATCAATAGACATGAGAATTCGCCAACAGATTCCGAAATATAGGGCATATCCCGCTACTTGCGTACAGCTCTACTCTGGATTGTGGATGCCACCGGACACCCCCATGTCGATACGTGTATGTTCTGCATGCATCTACGTCCAGGAATGTACTAGAATTCCAACTAGGCATTGCCCTCGCCCCTGGCCGGGCCGATACCGAGGGTTGGATTTCGCACGCAACCGCGCGGTGTACTCCCACCATGCTCGAAGATGTCCAGAATACGCGCATTTTGGTCGTCGAGGATGATGACCTCATCCGCGACGTCGTTGGCATTTACCTCAGCAACGAGGGCTATCAGGTTACGTCTGCGCGCAATGGCCGCGAGATGCGCGCCGCCGTGGCCGCCACGCCTCCCGATCTTGTATTGATGGACTTGCGTCTACCGGGAGAAGACGGCTTCATGCTCACGCGGTATCTGCGCGAACATCATGATGTGGGCATCATCATCCTGACCGCGCGCAGCGAGACCACCGACCGCGTCGCGGGGCTGGAATGCGGCGCAGACGATTACATCGTCAAACCATTCGCGGAACGCGAGTTGCTTGCACGAATCCGCAGCGTGTTGCGGAGAATACCGCGTCGACCACGTCCTCCCACCGCCGAAATCCCGGTAACGCATGCCGCGGTTTGCTTTCATGGCTGCGAACTGGATGCTGTCGCGGGCCGATTCCGTTCGGCTGACGGCGACGAAATCCCGCTCACCCACAACGAAGCGCGGCTGCTGGAACACATGGTGCGGCATATCGGCAGGGTCATGAGTCGCGAAGATCTCATGGCGGCGGTTCTCCAACGCTGCTGGGACCCTTGTGACCGCAGCATTGACGTCCTCGTCACACGCCTCCGCCAGAAAATTGAAACCGATCCGAAGCGTCCCCGGATTATTCGCACCATGCGCGGCACGGGATACCTCCTGTCGGCGGACTCGCCCGACCGGCATAGTGCCGCGGCAGTCTAGGGGTATTGGCGTTTCTCGACCAAGGTTCGCTAGGACTCCTCCAGAATTGCCCGAACACGTTGCATGGCGAGGCGCAGGCGCGACTTGACTGTGCCAAGCGGCAACGAAAGTTGGGCGGCGATTTCGCTGTGTGATTTGTCCTCGAGAAATGCAAGACGTAGAGCAATCGCCTGATCGTGGGGCAATTGGGCAAGAGCTGCGCGAACGCGCACTTCCGCCTCTCCGGCTTCGAGCACCCTGTCCGGCGCCGGCTCGGGTTCCGGCACGAGGGCCGGATCGGCGGGATCGAATTCGGGCCGCCGTGTCTTTCGCAGGGCGTCAATCCGCAGGTTGCGCGCAATCGTGAAAATCCAGGTTCCCGCCGACGCCTTGCCGCCGTCGAACATCGCGGCCTTTCGCCAAACAACAAGAAACGTTTCCTGGACGAGTTCTTCCACATTGGACTCGCTGGCGCCCTGGCGCATGAGATAGGTCTTCACGCGCGGCCCGTAGTGGAGAAACAACCGGGCGAAAGCTTTTTTGTCGGCATGAGCGGCGACCGCGATCATCAAAGCGGTCATTTCACCGGTCGTTGGAATGGAACGTGATGGCTCAGTCATGACCGCCAGGCACCGGACAGCACAGGCCCAGGCGCCCCGCACACGGCCAACCGCGTCGGTCGGCGACGTTCGTCCTGATAGGCCAACAGCACTGGACACCCCGCTACGGCGACGTCCGGCATGAACAGGCCATCATTCCGGAATGGACCGGCTTGGGTGGGCTGAAAGCTCAATTGTCAGGCACGTGAACCAATGAAAAGATACTGACGTACATAGACGATGGAAGCCAAGGGGGCGAACGTTGTCATCTCGATCCGGATTCATGGCCGCGACCTGCAAGGCGCTGAGAATGGCGGGCGAATTCGGCAATAAATCATAGCAAAATCAATAGACTATGATATATCCAGCGTCACTGTTCTCGAGGGGCTCCACAAGACCAATGTTTAATCCTGAGCGGAAACGGATCGCCGTGATCGGCAGCGGCGTGGCCGGGATGTCTGCGGCATGGTTGCTGAACCGCCACCATGACATCACCGTCTTTGAAAAGGAGCCGAGAATCGGGGGTCATTGCAATACAGTCGATGTAACCCTCGGCGAAGGCGACCGGCGCCGGACGGAACCGGTAGACACAGGTTTCATCGTCTATAACGAACATACCTACCCCAATCTCACGGCCATGTTTGCGCACTTGGACGTGGCGACCGAACTGAGCGACATGTCCTTTTCGGCGTCGGTAGACAACGGCCGATTCGAGTATTCGGGCACCAACCTGCTCACCATGCTCGCCCAGAAACGCAATCTGGTAAGACCGCGCTTCTGGGTGATGGTGCGGGATATCGTGCGCTTCTACGGTGAAGCCGCCGACGACGCGCTCCGCCCGGAGAATGCCGCGCTCACGCTCGGCCACTACCTCGCGGGGCGCGGATACAGCGAGGCATTTCTGCGCGATCACCTTCTGCCCATGGGGGCGTGCATCTGGTCCGCCTCCCTCAAGGACATGCGGGAATATCCGCTGCCGTCTTTTGTGCGCTTCTTCAAGAACCACGGCCTGTTGGAGACAAGCTCCAAACGCCGTCCGCCGTGGCGAACGGTCACCGGCGGCAGCCGGGCCTATGTGCAACGGTTGACGGCCGATTTTGCCGATCGCATCCGCGTGAGCAGCCCGGTGGTTTCCATCAGACGCCTGCCAAAGGCCGTCGAGGTGACGACGGTGGGCGGCGGCGTGGAAACCTTTGACGACGTCGTGCTGGCGACCCACAGCGACCAGGCACTCGCCCTCCTGCGCGATCCTACGGACCAGGAACGCCGCCTCTTAAGCGCAATTCGCTACGAGCTGAACCGCGCCGTCCTGCATACCGATCGCACGTTTATGCCGAAACGGCGGCGGGCGTGGTCCAGTTGGAATTACGTCGCCGCCACCGGACATTCGGACGACCAACAGGTATGCCTGACCTACTGGATGAACCTGCTCCAGAACATCGACCGGCGCTTTCCCCTGTTCGTCACCCTCAATCCCCAGCGGGCGCCACAGCCGGGAACCGAACGCGCGGCCTTTGAATACGAACATCCCATCTTCGACAGTCAAGCGCTGGAAGCACAGCAGGAGTTGTGGAGCCTTCAAGGGCGTAACCGCACCTGGTTCTGCGGCGCATATTTTGGCCACGGGTTCCACGAAGACGGCCTGCAGGCCGGGTTGGCCGTTGGGGAAACCTTGGGCGGCGTACGGCGGCCCTGGGATGTCCGAGAGGAATCAGGCCGCATCTTCCTTCCGCCGGCAATCGCGGCGGCTGCATGAAGCGCGAACCCCGCCATAACTCGGCGATCTATGTGGGCATGGTCATGCACCGGCGCACGCGGCCGCGCCGTCACCGGCTCGCGTATGAAGTCTGCTCCTTCCTTATCGACCTGGACGAGGTCGATGAACTCGACCGCACGGTGGTGGGGTTCGGACACAACCGGTTCAATCTGTTCTCGTTTCACGATCGCGATCATGGCGCGGGCGATGGCCTGCCGCTTCGGTCGTGGGTCGAGAATCATCTGGCGAAGGCGGGCATCGATCTCCACGGCGGATCGATCCGTCTGCTGTGTTATCCGCGCATACTTGGTTATGTGTTTAACCCGCTCAGCGTCTACTATTGCTATCGCCGCGAAGGCGACGGCGTCGAGACCCTGGCCGCGCTGTGTTACGAGGTCACGAATACCTTCAAGCAGCGGCACACCTATCTCATTCCGGTGACCTCAAAGGGCGGCGAACTGGTGCGGCAATCCTGCGCCAAGGCCTTGTATGTTTCGCCGTTCATGGCCATGGATATGACCTACCATTTTCGAGTCCGCCCGCCGGGAGATGACCTGAGCGTCGTCATTCAAGAGACAGACCGGCAGGGCGCACTATTGTTCGCTTCCTTCAGCGGCCGGCGACAGAACCTGTCGTCGGTTAACGTATTACGGGCATTCCTTGCCTTTCCCCTGCAGACCCTAAAGGTCATTGGCGGCATCCACTGGGAAGCCTTAAAATTATGGTTGAAGGGGGTTCCCGTGGTGCACCGGCCCAGCCCTCCGAGCAAACCGGTGAGCATCATCACAGGAACAATCGAGGAGGTGCCTCCGGCGACTGCTTAGCCGGATGCGCGCCGGGAGGAGAGTTCGATGACTGATGCGTATGCACATCGCGCTGACATGATACCGACGCCCGCCGCGCACCGCGGCAATCGGTTGATTCAGGCGTTCATAAATGTTGTCAGCCGCCTTGCCGCCGGCTCGCTGACGCTCGTCATGCCCGATGGCGGGACCTATGAACTTCCCGGCAGCGGCGTGCCCGGACCGCACGCCGTTCTGAAAATCCACCGCTGGCGGGCATTGCGCCGGCTGCTGACACAGGGTGACCTGGGCTTTGTCGAAACCTACCTTGAGGGCGACTGGGAAAGTCCCGATCTTGCCGACGTCGTCGAATTAGCTGTGTTGAATTCCGAGACGTGGAATTTGTCCAAGCTCCAGGGCGTCGTTCATAAGGTGGTCAACCGCATCGGGCATCTGATGCGCGACAACTCCAAACGCGGCAGCCGCCGCAACATCGCCGCGCATTATGACCTGGGCAACGAGTTCTATCGCCAGTGGCTCGATCCGACCATGACCTATTCATCGGCGGTGTTCGACCGGCCCGATCAGAGCTTGAGCGACGGTCAGACGGAGAAGTATCGCCGCATCGCGACGATGCTGGACCTCAAGCCCGAGCACCACGTCCTTGAAGTCGGGTTCGGGTGGGGCGGGTTCGCCGAGTTCGCGGCCAAGACATACGGTTGCCGGCTGACTGGGCTCACACTGTCGAAAGAGCAACTCAAGTTCGCCCAAGAGCGCCTGCAGCGTCAGGGACTGGCTGACAAGGTCGACCTCAGGCTCCAGGATTATCGAGATGTGACCGGCACTTTTGACCGCGTTGCGTCGATCGAGATGTTTGAAGCGGTGGGCGAGCCGCACTGGCCGCGCTACTTCGACATGATTCGCGAGCGTCTGGTCCGGGGCGGTACGGCGGCCCTGCAGATCATCACCATCGCCGAAAGCCGCTTCGAGCAGTACCGCCGGGGCGCCGATTTCATCCAGCGCCACATCTTCCCGGGCGGCATGTTGCCATCGGTTGAAGTGCTGAAACGGCATGTGGATCGCGCCAGGCTGCAAGTCGCCGACGCGTCCATGTTCGGTGAAAGCTATGCGCGCACCTTGCGCCAATGGCGCGACCGGTTCCTGCGCGCCTGGGGCACGATCGAACCTCTTGGATTCGACGACCGCTTCCGCCGCATGTGGGAAATGTATCTGGCCTATTGCGAAGGCGGATTCCGTGGCCGCGCCATCAACGTCGGTCAGTTCAAGCTGACGCGGCCGTAAACCAGTGGTCCGATTCTAACATTCGCATCCCGGTTCGGCGGGCTGCCTACGAATCTCAAATCCGCTCCGCGAGGGCCGCGATCAGAGACCAAGCGCGCTCAAGGACAGATGCCGGTCGATCACGATGGCGAGAAACACGCCGGCGAGATACTGCATGGAGAACAGGAAATTGCGCCGCGCCAGGACGTGGCTGGGGTCTTTCACCAATAGCCAGTTGAGCCACAAAAAGCGCAATCCGAACCCGAGCGAAATCACGGCGTAGATCGGACCCAGCAGGCCAAACAGCACCGGCAGAAGCGCCGAGATCACCAGCAACACGGTATTGCCGAAGATCCAACGGGCGCACGCTTTGTCGCCAACCACCACCGGCAACATGGGCACGCCGGCGGCGATGTAGCCATCCTTAATGAGAATCGCCAGCGACCAGAAATGCGACGGCGTCCACAGGAACAAGGTAATGGCCATCAGTGTCGGCAACAGCCAGATATGCGGATCGACCGCCGCGGCGCCGCCAAGCACGGCGAAGCTGCCCGCAGCGCCGCCAATGATGATGTTGGTCCAGTGACGGCGCTTGAGCCAGACCGTGTAGACGATGCCGTAGACGAACGCGCCCAGGAGCAGATGTATCGCCACCACCCAGTTAAAAGCGAGCACGGCGATAAGCGCGCCGGTGATCAGCAGCCCGCCCGCGAACCACAGGGCGTTCCGCGGATCGACCATCATGCCAGCGGCAAGCGGACGCTTCGCCGTGCGCGGCATCAGGCGGTCGATGTCGCGATCATAAAACTGATTGAAGACGGCCGAACCGGAGGAGCCGAGCAGCATGGCGAGAAACAGAAACGCCAGCTTGCCAGCGTCCACATGATGAGCGATCGCCGCATAGCCCGCCATCGCCGTCACGGCGATGAGGAAGCCGATACGAAGCTTCATCAGTTCCAGATAGCTGCGCAGTTGCATGGACTTCGGTCCGTTGTTGCCACGGGAGACTCGTTAGCCGAGCCCGTCGCCTCAGTCTTAGCCGGCGAAACGGAAATCCGCCCGCCGCAGAATGGCTTAGACGGCTTCTACGCCGCCCAATCCGGTTGCCGTAACACTTGGTTCCCGCTTTGCCAACAGTAATTTCCCGGCCAGCACGATGAAGATGATCCCGCCGGTTACGGCAATCACACCACCCACACCCTGTAGGGCCAGGGCAAACACCTTGCCCGAGCTGTCGAGTCCCTGAGCCGCACCCGCCGTCTTGCGGGCAACGCCCATGGCACCGGCGATGAAAAGCCCGGTCGAATGGAGAAATTGGCCGCCGCCGAGCGTCAAATACATGGCCGTGCGTAACCGGCGCCGTTCGGTCCGGCGGCCAAGCAGGGGGAGAAAGAGTGCAAAGTAGGCGGTCATGAACACCAAAGTGACCGCAATCAGTTCCGCGTGATAGTGGGCCGGCGTTCGCGTGTCGACGGAGCTTTCGAAAAAACCGATCAGCCCACCGTACCCAAACAAGACCATGGCCGCCGCGAGGCCGCGGGCTTCCGGCGCACCCTCCCAAAGATCACGCCGTCGGCGCACCAGCAACGCCACGACGCTGACGCAGACCACCGCCGCCGGAAGCGGCAGGATAAAGCGATAAAGCGCCGTGAACATGAATCGCTGTGTGGGATCGCCGCCGTCAAATCCCAGATAGAAGAGCGGACCCGCCGCCGCCCCAGCCACCAGCAGAAGCATCATCGCCTTGAACAGACGCGGCGGCAGCGGTGTTTCGCCGAGGGTGATACGGCTCAGAAGATAGGCGACGCACAGCAGCATCGTCGTGTTGGCGAACTGCAGCACGTGTCCGACGCCCCACATCATGTATTCGGATACGCCTTCGGCGTCGAAACCCTGAGGCCGCGTGACCCATGCCGCGGGCACGCAGGCGAGCGCGAGCAGGTAAATAACGCCAGCGCACGCGATCCCCAAAGTCGATGCCTCGACATGACGCAACCGCACGACCCGTGCAAGAAAGCGCAACACCGGCAAAGCCACGCTCAACGCAAGCCCGGCCAGTCCCGCGAAGTAGAAAGGATTGAGGAGCACCGGAATGTAGTTGTTGGGCGACGGCACGCCCCGGTCGCCCACCACCGGAATGAGCAACAGCACGTAACTGAGGATAGCGCCATAAAGTCCTGCGCGCCCCACAAGCGTGGCACCGAAGCTTGTCCGACCGCTATCGGATTCCAGCCGTGCGGTCACCAAGACCGTCATGGCGCCCTGAATCCCCAGGTACCAGGCCACGAAGGCGAAGGTCACATGGACAACCAGCACCCGGCGGAAAAAGACTTGATCCAGAAACGGCAATATTTCGGCGCCGGGCGCCCTTGCCAATGACAGCATAAGTGCCAGGACGCCGGCCAGACCGAGTGCTGCCAGCGACAGCAGCACCCAGCCCTGCAGCTCATAGCGCAATTGAGGCGTGAGCTTGCCCGCAAAGTGCCCATCCACCGCCACATCGATCGGTGGCGGCAACGCGCGGGCAAAGATTTCCCGATCGTCCATGGGCCTAGGCGCCGTTCATGAGCGGCCCGCTCGTGCGCAGACCGGCAACATCATCCGGGCGGCCGGGCATAGACATGATAGAGCGTGACATAGATCACCACCCCCGTCACCGTTACATAAAGCCAGATCGGCAAGGTCCAACGGGCGATGGCGCGATGGCGCGCGAAATTTCCGCGATCGGCCAGCCCCGCACCGCCGCGCCATGCATGGGCGCCCCGCCATGCTGTGATCGCAATCAACGGCGTGACCGCCAACGCGAGAATCACATGGCTGATCAGCATAGTGTAATAGACCGGCACGATCCAACCCGTACCCGGAAACACGAAGACCGGGGCGGTGAAATGGTAGGTGAGATAGCAGACGAGAAACACGGCGGACACAATGATCGCGGCGATCATCACCCGGCGATGAGCCGCCGGGCGGCCGGCACGGATAAACGCCAGCGCAGTCAATATCAGCACGGTGGAGGTGGCGTTCAACACCGCGTTCACATGCGGAAGAATATGCAATAGATCCATCGTCAATCCGAAAATGAGAGTGATTCGCGCGGCGATGCGGCGACGGGGAAGCCCCGAAAAGCCGAGAGTTTATGGCCCCCGCAGCGCGGTCTTGACGATAATGCTCACGAACATGAAGGCGGAGACCGCTAACAGGCCGACGCCGATCCACATCAACTTCCGCGGCGAGGCCGGCGGAGGTGTTCCCTTCTCTGGCGACATCAACGGCTCCTGGTCAAGGACAAGCGATCAACCGGGCCTATGTAGCGCAGGCGGGCGATCCGCGAAACCCTGACCTGCGCCGCCTGCACAACCCGGGTCCGAATCGCATCCAAAAACAACACCTTCGCGCCTTTACGGCTGGGAGCCCTTGAGTTACTCTCCGGGCACCCCGGCGGGCCTTGAGCCAGGGGGTCAGGCGGGGATGCCGGAGATCCGGCAGAAAATTGAAAAGCCTGGGAAATTTCAGTTGAACCCCTAGGGCCGCCCGCTTAAACGGTGGACCGCCCCCCGGGCTGTAATGGAGACTGATCGTGAATCGCCTGACACTGGCCGTGTGGAGCGCCTGCGCCACAGCAATGACTGCAGTAACGGCGCGCGCCGCCGACGATAGCTTGCCGACCCCGTCGTTTCCGACCCCGTGGCAGCTCAACCTCCAGACACCGGCCACCCCGGTGATGGAGCAGATGGTCAGCTTTCACAACTTGCTGCTGTGGATCATCACCGGCATTTCGCTGTTCGTGCTGGCCCTGCTGCTGATCTGCATCTTCCGCTTCAACGAGCGCGCCAATCCGGTGCCGTCCAAGACCACGCACAACACCTTGCTTGAGGTCATATGGACGGCGGTCCCAGTCCTGATCCTGGTGACGATCGCGGTTCCCTCCTATCGCCTGCTGTATTTCGTCGATCGCATCAGCGACGCCGATATGACACTCAAGATCACGGGTAATCAGTGGTATTGGTCCTACGAGTACCCGGACTCCAATGTCAGCTTTGACGCCACTCCGATCCCCGACGACAAGATCGATGCGAGCAAGGGCCAGCACCGCCTGCTTGAGGTCGATAATCCCGTCGTGTTGCCCATCGACACCAGCGTCCGTGTCCTCGTCACCGGCGCCGACGTCATCCACGCCTGGGCCGTTCCCGCCTTCGGCGTGAAGAGCGATACAGTTCCTGGCCGCACCAACGAAACCTGGGTGCGTGCAACCAAGCTCGGCCGCTTTTACGGTCAATGCTCCGAACTGTGCGGCGTCGACCATTCCTTCATGCCGATCGTCGTCGACGTGGTCAGCAAGGAAGACTTCCAGAAGTGGTTAGCCGCCAAGAAGCAAGCCGCCAGCGCGACGCCGTCGACACAGCTCGCCAGCTCCCAGAACTAAACCGCATTCGTTGAAATATTAGGCCGATTGTCCCTGAGGGAATTACGTCCATGAGCGCAGCCGCCCACGCCCACGATCACGACCACCATGGAGACCACCACCCCACGGGCATCAGCCGCTGGCTGAACTCGACCAATCACAAGGACATCGGCACGATGTACCTTGTGTTTTCGGTCTTATCGGCCCTGGTCGGCGGCGGCATGTCGATGATGATCCGCGCCGAGCTCGCCTATCCGGGCATCCAGTTCTTTCACGACAAACACTTCTACAACGTCATCGTCACCGCCCATGCGCTGCTGATGGTGTTCTTCGTGGTCATGCCCGCCGTGATCGGTGGCTTCGGTAACTGGATGGTGCCGATGATGATCGGCGCGCCGGACATGGCGTTCCCACGCATGAACAACATTTCGTTCTGGCTGATGCCACCGGCGCTGATTCTGCTGGTCCTGTCGCTGCTGTCGGGCGGCGCGGGAACCGGCTGGACGCTTTACCCGCCCATGTCGGGCCTCACCGGCAGTCCCGGAATGTCCGTCGACTTCGCCATTCTGTCGCTGCACCTGGCCGGCGCCTCGTCGATCCTTGGCGCCACCAACTTCATCACCACGATCCTGAATATGCGCGCGCCGGGCATGACCATGCATAAGATGCCGCTGTTCGTGTGGGCGACGCTCATTACCGCCGTATTGCTGCTGCTCGCCATGCCTGTTCTGGCGGGCGCCCTGACCATGCTGTTGTGCGACCGCAATTTCGGCACCGCCTTCTTCGATCCCCGCGGCGGCGGCGATCCGATCCTCTGGCAGCACCTGTTCTGGTTCTTCGGTCACCCCGAAGTCTACATCATGATCCTGCCGGGCTTCGGCATCATCAGCCACATCGTCTCGACGTTCTCCCGTAAGCCGGTGTTCGGCTACCTCGGCATGGCCTACGCCATGGCCTCCATCGGCGTCGTCGGCTTTGTCGTGTGGGCGCACCACATGTACACCGTGGGCCTGGGCGTCAATTACCGCGCCTACTTCATCGCCGTGACCATGGCGATCGCGGTGCCCACGGGCATCAAGATCTTCAGCTGGATCGCCACCATGTGGGGCGGCTCAATCCAGTTCCGCACACCGATGTTGTGGGCGGTTGGCTTCATCTTCCTGTTCACCGTCGGCGGCGTGACCGGCGTCGTGCTCGCCAATGCCGGGCTCGATATCGTGCTGCAGGACACCTATTACGTGGTCGCCCACTTCCACTACGTGCTGTCCCTGGGCGCCGTGTTCTCGATCTTCGCCGCGTTCTACTATTGGTTCCCGAAGATGACCGGCCGTGAGTTCCCGGAATGGGCTGGCAAGCTCCACTTCTGGACGACCTTCATCGGCGTCAACGTGACCTTCTTCCCCCAGCATTTCCTCGGCCTCGCCGGGATGCCGCGCCGCTATGTCGACTATCCGGACATTTTCGCCGGCTGGAATCTTGTATCAAGCTACGGCGCGTATTTCTCGGGCGCGTCCACGGTGTTCTTCCTGGTAATGGCGGTCTACAGCATCTACTTCGGCAAGAAGGCCGCCGCCAATCCGTGGGGCGAAGGCGCGACCACCCTCGAATGGACTGTCGCCTCTCCGGCGCCGTTCCATACGTTTGAAGTGCCGCCGGTCATCGGCCCCGCAATTGCGCATCCGGCCGAGTAAGGCCGCAGCCCGGTCCAACGCCCATGAAGCCCGATCCGCGCAACCGCCGCAAAGTCCTGACAGCGACAATCGCGCTGACGGTCGTGGCGGGCATGGTCGGGTTCGCGTTCGCCATGGTGCCGCTGTACCGGTACATCTGCAAAGCGATCGGCGTCGCCGGCACGACCCAAACGGCGACCGCTGCACCGAAGGCGACGTTGGACGTTCCGGTCACGGTGCGCTTCGACACCAATGTCGATCCGCAGTTGCCGTGGGACTTCAAGCCGAATCAGAAATCGGTCACCGTCAAGTTGGGTGAAGCCACGACCGTCAGCTTCCACGCCCATAACCTTTCGAAACAAACCGTGACGGGCCAAGCGACCTTCAACGTCACGCCAGAGAAAGTCGGCGCATACTTCGACAAGATCCAGTGTTTCTGTTTCAATCAGCAGACGCTGGCGCCGGGGCAGCAAACCGATATGGCGGTCACGTTCTTTGTCGATCCGGCCCTGTTGAAAGACACGACGGCCAACGAAGTTCGCACGATTACACTGGCTTACACCTTCTTCCGGTCGCTCAATCCGCCGGCCGAAAGCAGCAAAATTGAGTCTCAGGCGTCCACGACACCGTCGCTGGTTCCGACCGCGGCGGCGGCTACCGTTCCCACTTCGAATTAATACGAGCATAGAGGACCTCAGAAGATGAGCGCCCAAGCCAAACATCACTTTCACATGGTCAATCCGAGTCCGTGGCCCGCGCTTGGCGCGTTCGGTGCCTTGACCCTAGCGGTCGGCGCCATCTTGCTGTTCCACAAGACGCCGGTCTTCGGCATGGAAAACCTTGGCATCCTCAAGATCGTACCGGGCGCATTTCTCGTTGTCCTGACGATGGTCTTGTGGTGGCGCGACGTCATCAAGGAATCGGTCAAGGAACGGGCCCATACCGAGGAAGTGAGTCACGGCCTGCGCATGGGCATGGTTCTGTTCATCGCTTCGGAAGTGATGTTCTTCTTCGCCTTCTTCTGGGCGTTCTTTCATAATGCCCTGGGCTTTTCGACCGCGACACTGCAATGGCCGCCGCAGTCGATCGTGCCGCTGGATGCGTGGGAGCTGCCCTTCTATAACACGATCATCCTGCTCACGTCGGGCGGCACGGTGACACGCGCGCACCTCTTCATCGAGAAGGGCGACAACAAGACGGCGGCGCGCTGGATTTTCCTCACCGCCGCCCTGGGGGCAGCCTTCTTGTCCTGCCAGGCTTATGAGTACATTCACGCATCGTTCCATCTCGTCGACGGGATTTATCCGTCGACCTTCTTCCTGGCCACGGGCTTTCACGGCTTCCATGTGTTCGTCGGCACCGTGTTCTTGACCGTATGCGGCTTCCGCGCCCTCAACAACGACTTCCGCCCCCACAAGCATATCGGGTTCCAGGCGGCGGCTTGGTATTGGCACTTCGTCGACGTGGTGTGGCTTTTCCTGTTCACCTGGGTGTACTGGCTGCTCGGGCTGCCGGTCCGAACTTTCGTCGCCGGATAGAATGATCGCCAAGGGCCGGGACATCATCCCGGCCCTTGTTGTTTAAGCGCTGTGCATGAAGGCCTTCTGTCGATGTCTGGACGCGTTGCCGCACCTTTGATTTCCACCGCACTTCGGGGACGATGCCCTCGCTGCGGCCAGGGATCGCTGTTTGCCGGGTATCTGCGTGTCGCGCCCAAGTGCCCGGTATGCGGCCTGAGCCTAGCAGGGCATGACACCGGCGACGGCCCGGCGTTCTTCATCATGCTGCCTTTGTGCATCATGACCGCGGTGCTGGCGCTCCTCCTCGACCGCCTCGCGGCGCCGCCGATCTGGGTTCATATGATCGTCTGGCCCATCTTTATCGCCGCCGTTGTCGGATTTTCATTGCGACCGGTTAAGGCAACCATGATCGGGCTGCAGTACCGCTACCGGAACGTGGAGCGGGACGACACCGACTCGCCGTCAGTTTCCTGACCGCTGTTCTAAGAACTAAGCGCGGCGGATCACGAAACGCAGCATGCCGTCCTCATCGTGTGTAGACACAAGCCGATGACCAGCCCCGGCACAGAATGCGGGCACGTCCCGCGCCGCGGCCCGGTCGGTGGCGAGAAGTTCAACCACCACACCGGAAGGCCGTCCCGTGAGCGCTTTGCGCAGCCTGAGAACCGGCAGCGGACAAGCCAGCCCGCGCGCGTCAATGGTAAGAACAACCGTCACCGGCGTGGGGTCATTGTCGGTCATGGTCAGGTTATATATCGTCGCGGACACTGCGTCATGGCAGGACGAGAGATCCGATCCCAATGCTTGGAATCCAAGCGTCGGGTGAATCGGCCACTATTATTTAACCGCGTGGTCTGAATCAGACGGATAGGTCCGTCTGATTCAGACCACTAGGAGCGACATGCCCCGTGTTTGAGGTCATCCTATCCGCGGTTTTGCCGGGGCTGGCGCTGGGCGTGCTGGTCGGTGCAACCGCCCAGTTCACGACTTTTTGTTCCGTGGGCGCGGTGGCGGACATCGTGCTGGCGAAAGACTGGCGCCGTGCGCGGAGCTGGATGATGGCGGGCGCGGTCGCCTTGCTCGGCACCCAGATTGCGACGGCCGAGGGCCTCATTCCTATTTACCGAAGTGTCTATAGGGCTCCCTTTGCCAATCCACTCATGGCGACCATTGGCAGCCTCGCGTTCGGCTATGGCATGGCCATGGCCGGAGGCTGCCTGCAGCGGGCGCTGGTTCGTATTGGCGGCGGCTCGCTTAAGTCCCTGGCGACAGTCGCGATCATGGGCGCAACCGGGCTTCTGACGACGCACTTCATGAACGTGTCAGGGATTTGGGCCGCGACCGCGTGGCCCACGGAAACGCCGTCAAGTCTGCACGGGATCGTCGCGGCGTTGCTGGGGGTTAACCCATTGACGACCGAATCCGCCATCACCCTGATCATTGTGGCCGTATTGCTCGTCTTCTGCCTGAAGGACAGTTGGTTCCGAGAATCGCCCGGACATCTGTGGGGTGGAGCGGCGATCGGTGTTGCCGTTGCTCTGGCATGGGTGGACTGGAGCCGAACCGATCGGGATCTGCCGCGAGGGATGAACCTCTTCGCGGACCTGATTTACAGCGCGCACGCGTTCATGCCATCGCAGAATCCATCACATGAAGCGGGCTCGAGTCTTCCGGCTCTGGGCCACGCCGTCATCATGGGCGCGGTCCTCATGGGCATCGTCTTGGGCTCATTCGTCGTCGCTCTGGTACGCAAGGACCTCATGGCCGACCGGTTCACCGACCGGGAGGACATAAAGCGCCATATCGTCGGTGGCGTACTGATGGGCATCGGCGGCGTCCTGGCCTACGGCTGTACCTTCGGCCAGGGCCTATCGGGATTCGCCACCCTTTCCATCACATCCTTCGTCGCCATCGCCGGCATGATCGCCGGGTGCCTGTGGGGCGTGCGTGCCTTGGAGGCCGGGTCGGCCTGGGGCGGCTTGCGCCTGTGCTTCGGCCACCGGGGATAGTGGAATCACCGGGCCGGATAAGAAGGCCTCTCATTCAAATATTAGAGCATGTTCCGACCGGAAAACCGGTTCCCACTTTTGCGGAACATGCTCTAGCGGCGCTTTTACCGATTCAACTTGAGGCCAAAGCCCTCTAATCTCGTCCGATCGCGTGACCGCAAGAGAACGGGAGACATAAACGATGGCATTGCCGCCGGATCAGGTGTTTTACGTCAGCCCCCAACAGATCAACGATTGGCGTGCGAAAGACGAGGCCCTGATCGTCGACGTCCGCGAACCCGACGAATGGGAACAAGCCCACATTCCGGGCGCCGTCTTTTTACCCTTGTCGCGCTTCCAGGTCGGGCAGATCCCCGATCCCGGCAGCAAGCATCTGGTGTTCCACTGCCGCAGCGGGCGGCGATGCGGAATGGCGGCGGAGATCGCCGTGGCGGGGGGCTACAAAGGCGTGATCAAGCGCATGGAGGGCGGCTTTCTGGCTTGGTCCGCCGCCGGCTACGATAGCGAACCCGAATAAGGATACCCCGTGACAACCGCGCCTCAAGCGCTCCCGAAAGAAGAAACGACCCGCGTCGGACGCGAGGAAAGCCGCGTCTTTCTGTTGGTGGTCGATCAGACCGAGGAACTGGGCGCGGCGATTCGCTATGCCTGCAATCGCGCCCGCCGTACGGGCGGCCGCCTGGCGCTGCTCTATGCCTACGACCTGGAAATGGATTTTCAGCACTTCGCGTCGGTCGGTCGGCTGATGGAGCGTGAGGCCCGCGCCGAAGCCGAGGCCATCATCAAGCGCCACGCTCTCGACATCACGCGGGAATCCGGGCGGGTTCCGGAGATTTTCGTGCGCAAAGGCAAATGCCGCGATGAACTGTTCAAGCTGGTGAAGGAACACCCCGGGATATCCATCCTTGTTCTTGGCGCGGCCCCAGGAGCGAAACCCGGCCCCCTGGTGGAAGCCGTCACCGGCAAATACGCAGGGAAAATCGGCATCCCCGTGACCGTGGTTCCCGGCGATCTCACGCCCACCGAAATCGACCGGCTGGCGTAGTAGCGAAATCGCACGAATTTCGGAATCGCGGCTCGATTTAACAACCTGAAATTGCTTCTCAGCAATATCCTCAATCGGTAGACTGCAGCCTTTATGTCTGGGGACGGGGGTTTCCTATGCAAATAAAAGCTGCAGCCGTTGGCGTGCTGGCGTTGTTTGGCGTGTGTGCAAACAGTGCGTGGGCCCAAACTTCCGGCAACACCGCATCCAATGATGCCGTCATGTCGAACGACGCACCGAGCGGGCCGAAGCACAAGACGCTCTCGTTCGTCCGCGCGGTGCTGCAAATCCCGCAAGGACAGCCGGTCGGAAACATTTATCGCGATGTTCTGTGCGCCCTGGCCCCTTCTCCGATCACAACAAACTTCAGCGGCGATATGCCCGCGGCGGATTTCCGCGGCGCCTTTGCCGAGCAGCAAGCGGCGGCTGGTTATACCGCCAATGATGAATCACTCTTTGGAGATATGGACACCAAGGACCCGGATTTGCTCGTGGCAGCCGCGATTACTGGACTTAACATCAAAGTGTGCGCCGGCATGGCAGCCCGGGGCGGCCTGTTACAGGGGATGAGCAGTAGCGCGACCGCGCAGATCGTCGTCAATTGGCAAGTCGCCAATGGGCTTGAGCGCAAGATTGTTTTCAAGACCACAACACAAGCCAAAGCCAGTGTACAGGCGGACTATAGATCCGCGGACATGGTCGCCATGCGCGCGGCATTTTCCCAAGCCGCAAAGGCCCTTTTCGCCATGCCGGAATTTCAGCAGGTCACGACCTTCACGGCGGACGAACAAGCGACAACCGCGCAGTTATCTGAACCTGCGCCCCCGACGACATATATCGCAAGCGTTCCGCTTTCCGCCCAGTCGTTTCAAGAACAGCTGAAAAGCACTCAGGCCCAGGTCGTCACCATTCGCACGGGTATGGCGTCCGGCTCCGGGTTTTATATCGCCGACGGACTGATCATGACTAACCATCACGTGGCAGGAAAGGGGACCGCCGTAAAGGTCCGCTTCTTATCCGGCAAAGAGATCGACGGCCTTTCGATTGCGTCCAACGCGAAGCGC
>SCTM01000345.1 GCA_004297485.1 Rhodospirillaceae bacterium | reverse complement strand
GCCCAATGATTACGGGAACTTACGTGGTGGTGCGAAGTTGACCCCTGGCCCCCGCGTAGCCCGACTCCCACCCAACCTCGGGGGGTTCAGGCAACCCGGGCACTCCGACTGGGGAAATCCCCCAGTCTGGCATGGCAAGCCGCCTGCAATACCTCCTCACGTGGCCAGCACGGCACGGCAGGTCAGAGGGAAAGGGGAAGGAGCGGCAGGGTAGGGCCCGGAGAAACCCTCCGGTACAGCGGACGGAGCAAAGGCGCCGGGGGTAACACCCCAAAGCCGCCCAGGGCTGAATGCCCCTGTAGAGCTCCCACCCGCACCGAATAGAGGAAGGCAGGGGCGCGGGTCGCAGGGCCCCCTGTAGCGCGGCTCGGAATAGGCCGCTCACAGCCCAGGACCACGGGGGAAGGCCTCCGGGAACCTGGCCAAGGAGGGAGCCCCCGGAGTACCGGGGGGCTCGGTTGAGGGGGAGAGCTCGGCTCTCCCTTCCAACCGAGCGAAGCGAACCACGGGAGAAACGACATGGCACTCAAGCGAATTGGCAAGGTAGGCCCGGTAGTGATCTTGAAGGGGGACGGTGAGTATGTGTGCCGGATCCCTGGACGGCGCGGCGCGGACTACTTCACATCTGACCTGGACGACGCCCGAGCCACGGCAAAGGACATGCGGGATCGTCTCGCGGTCTCCCCTGCCCTTCGCCTCGTCAAGCCGTGATGTCCCCTATCTACATGGAGCGGGTCCGGTACCTGGAGAGGGTCCGGGAATTACAAGGAGAGCGAGCCGTGACGAAGCGATCCCCACTGCATCCCAAGGGCTCCATGCGGTACGTGGCCCACCATGTCCCTGGATCCCACAGCACGATCGGGCAGATCGTTGAGATCATTGAAGCGCGCGACACGGGCAAGGGCGAGTTTCGCTACCGGGCCGCGGGCGCGTGGTTCTACGAAGATGACCTCTCCACTGTTGACCCTCTCGTAGGCCTCCGGAGCTAGGACATGATCCAGATCCAGACGTGGCCCTTCGGCTCGAAGTTCGGACGCGGGATGATCACCCACACCGTGGGAGATCCGATCAAGGCGAGCGCCTACATCAAGGAACATTTGGAGGGGCGCGCGGTACGTGAGATCGTCGTCTGGCGCGCGAACCACACCGTGTCTCAAGCCACCCGCGCGACCCCGGATTCCCCCTGGATCATGGTCAAGGGGCCCTTTCCCGAGCTTCTGTAGCAGGCGAAACGCCCGTCATGGGCGTTCAGGGGAGCCGATCTACCCCTGCTGATGAGCCAGATCGCTCGACTCGGCACGGCCGAGTTTCTACCGGGAGAAGATCAATGGATACGAACGTCCAGCAGATCGCCTACTCGAAGATGAGCCAGATCGTGGAGGCAGGGAAGGCGAGCGCGGCGAGGGGGATCGAAGCTCTCCAGAAGGAGTGGAGCATCCGGCGGGACTACGTGGTCAAGCCGACCGCGATCGTTCCCGAGATCGTGAACGTGGCCTCGCATGGGGACCCCTCGTACGCGCTCAAGATGCGGATCGGCGGGGCCCCCCTCGACCTCACCTCGCACTCGCGCGGCCAGCTCCTCGACCGCGCGGGCGTCCCTTCCCGGTTCGCGGACAACCTCCTCGCCTGGGGCCAGGGTGATCTCCTCGTCTCGAACATGACCCGACTCCTTCCCATCGTCTCGCCGGAGGCGATCCTGGTCCGCGAGGTGGGAGGGATCGTCAAGGCGACCCTCTCCGCGAGCTACAAGCGCATGGACGCGTCCCCAATCTTCGAGTCCTTCACGGAGGCCGCGATCAGGTTCGGGCTCGTCCCTTACAAGGGCGAGGTGTCCGACACCCGCGCGTACCTCTCCTTCTTGAAGCCCGAAGTGAAGGAGATCGCGCCCGGCGAGCACGTGGTATTTGGGGTGGAGCTCCGAAGCTCCGACTACGGGAATGGGGCCCTCGAGGTTAACCAGATCGTCGTGCGGCTCCTCTGCACGAATGGGATGATCGGCTCCGACATGCTGCGCAAGGTCCACCTTGGCAGGCGCTTCGACCCGAACGCGTTCGGGGAGGAGAGCACGATCCGGCTATCCCAGCGGACGGTTGAGCTCGACACGGCCGCGCTCCGCTCGGGAGTCCGGGACGTGGTTCGCGCCCTGCCCCAGCACATGACGAGCCTGGAAGAGCTCCTCCGGACCCGCGCGAGCGCCGACGTGAGCCTCCCCCAGGCGATTGCCAGCCTCACGAAGCGCGGCCTGGGGAAGGAGACAACCGAAAAGGTCAAGGCCCTGTACGAGCAGTCAGGGATTCCCGTGGAGGCCGTCCCCTCGAACCCCGGCGCGTGGCGGCTCTCAAACGTCCTCTCCATGCTGGCGAACGCGGAGACGGACGCGGACAAGGCGCACGATCTCAATGCGGCGGCGTGGGACATCATGCTCCCCGAGCAGTCGAAGCGCCGGGCGCGGGCGTAGGTGGATGCGGCTCGGGTAGCGATCGAATCGGCGAAACCCGCGCGAGCGGGTCTACCGGGCCAGGGCCCCCGGTACTGACGAGCCAGCCCACGGATCCGGGAGACCACATGGAGATCGAAACCAAGACCACGACGGAGCGGACAGAGCGGGGCTGTACCACCTCGGACGGATCGACCTCGGACGGCTCGTCGTCGTTCGTCGTCGCCGCGCTCATCGGCGTGCTCGTCTTCCTCGCCTGCAATGAGCACGGCAGACGGGCTCACTTCACCCCTTACCCGCGGGTCCACGTCACTGAGAGGAGGTAGCCCCATGACGCTGCTCGAGAAGATCACGAAGGAGCTGAAGGGCTCGCGAGTCGAGCCCGCGGAGCTGAACGGCCGCCCCGCGTGGCGGATCACGATTCCCGACCCCACGATGGCGGACAATGAGGGGTCTTTCGAGGCGTTCGTCTACAAGGACGCGGCGTCCGTCCAGATCCGGCACCTTGCCTGCTACCAGGCCGCGCGGGAGGCCGCGCGGGATCTGCGAAGGACAGTCGTGGTGGCGGGGGTGAAAACCACGGCTCCGGAGCTCGCGTACAACTCGACCCCTTGGAAGGAGGCCCGCCGCGCCCCGGCCCATTTCCAAGAACTCGCGGGGCGGACGATCGAGGGGGATCCCAGGTTCGATCCTCCAGCGCCGTGACGAAGGTGATCGCGATCTGCGGAGTGTGCGGTACGTGGACCCTACTCCGCAGATCGTCCCTAAACTCGGGATGGTTCCGCTGTCCCGTGTGTGGTAAAAGATCTAAGGCGACAAGAATAGTTGAAACGAACATAGACGATCCGATGCCTTCTCCGGGAGGTTCCAAATGACTCACAAGCTACGCCACGATCTCGTCGATGAGATCAACACGATGGCACTCGAGCTCCGCGTCCTGCGCCGAAACACGGAGGGCCGCGCCGACCTCGCCCCTCACCTCTCCAAGATGGAGATCGCCGCGACGCGCCTGTGGGCGCTCGTCTACGCGGAACCCGTGAAGGAGATCACCTAATGGCCCGCGTCAAGCTCAACACAGCCCCCTCGAAGCTCGCGGCGCTGGCGCGGCGGCTCGCGCGGGCCCTCGCCAAGATCCCGGAGCCGGCTCCGATCTACGTCGTCCATCGGCACGAGCCGAACGAAGGATCGACGTTGATCGTCGCCTTCCGGACGAAGAAGCTGGCCGAGGAATCCGCGGCGAGGATCCGCCTAGCGCTGTCGGGCGGTTTCCTCCCCGGTGAAATCGACATCGAAACCGTGCCCGTGGAGGGGTGAACCGTGCGCGTCGCGAAGTGGGCCTTACTGACGATCGGCGTGATCCTGGGGATCTTAGTCGTCGCCCTGGTGATCGGATTCGTGTACGGGATCGTTCAACTAGGAATCGCGGCGATCCGGATGCTCGTGAATCGGATCGCCAAGCGTAGGGAGGTAACATGTACGAAGTGATCGGTGTGGCGAGCGCGGTACTCCTGGCATGGGGCTGCTACGCACGAGGGTTTCATGCCGGGTGGGGCCAGGGGCGCGCGATGATCCGCGATCTCGAGCGGGAGATCCGCGGGCTCCGGTTCGGCGGGTCGGGCCGCGATCCGTTCTGCCCGCCCCCCGATCGGCTCACGGGAGATCGGAGCGCGCGCCGGGTGTATCGGCAAGGATGACGCGCGGACAAGGTAGCAGAAAAACGAAAGGGCCCATCCTCGGGGCCCTTTTTGCATTTCCAGGGGTGCCGCGCTTACGCGACCTCGAATCCCACGGCGTAGGAGGAGGAGCTCGCGAGTACAGACCTTCCGTAGTCGCCATGCGCGGTCGGTCCACCGGGCCCGTCGTCGGGGTTCCCCGTGGCCGAGACATTTCGCCATACCGCGCCGGGGCCGTGGTTGTACCCGGCCGCCGCTGCGGCGATGAGGTCGTTTCCGGTGAGGCCCTTTCCCTCGAAGTAGGAGAGATTCGAGGCCAGGATCTCGGCTCCCTTCTTCACATTCGTGTAGGGATCGGTCCAGTCGTTCGAGGCGATCCAGCTCGCCCAGGTGCGGTCATCGATCTGCATGATCCCGTGGCCGTGTCCGGCGTCCCCAGTCATGTTCGCATCGAGCGCCAGGCCCCACCTCGACTCTCTCTGGCCAACCGCGGCGATGAGGAACGGATCGACACCCGTCTCCCCCGCGACTTGGAGGATGATCTCCGCGTACGTCTTCGCTTCGTCCGGAATCGAGTCTACAAACGCGTTTGGGTTCGCTACCGCTGCTTCGCCGGATGCAC
>SCTM01000209.1 GCA_004297485.1 Rhodospirillaceae bacterium | reverse complement strand
ATCCCACATCCGGCCCTTCCCGCCTGAGAACTTCTTCCCGGAAGATGGCGGCGCCGACGAACAGCCGTTGGCGAATATCCCCGTCGCCGGGTAATTCCGCTCTTCTATAAGATTATTGAGCCGGCGCCGCCGTGACCGGCGGACGCGGTGTGTTGTCCGTGCGCGCGGCTTCCATCGCCATGAGCGCGACGACGATGGCGCCGATCGCGGCAATCACCGCCAGTGTCCGTGTGCTCATGCCATATCCGTCTGATTCGCACTACTCGCGCGTGTTTGCAACACCGCCCGGGTGGTCTACTGTCATAGCAAGTTCATCGAGGGGTTTGTTGAAAATGTGGCGACGGTGAGGACGCGCGGCCTGATCAAGGGGCTCGGCCGTCGGCCGGTGGTACAAGGCGCGCTGTCGTCCGTCGCGGCCGGACATATCGGCGCGGTCCGGGTCACCACCCGCTGGCAAAGCACCAACGCGGCCGTGGCGGCCGACGCCTGGGCCGGACGGAAGCCGGTGATTGTGGCCTTCTGGCACAACCGGCTGATGCTGATGCCCTATTGCTGGCCGTCCACAGCGCCCTTCCACATGCTGATCTCGTCCCATCCCGACGGCCGCCTGATCGCCCGCACCGTCGCCTACTTCGGCATCGATGCCATCGCCGGATCGTCGCGCCGTGGCGGCAGCGAGGCCCTGCGTGCCCTAGTGCGTAAATTGCAACGGGGCGAAAGCGTCGGCATCACACCGGACGGCCCGCGCGGCCCGCGCATGCACGCCGGTGACGGCGCGATTGCCTTGGCGCGTCTGTCGGGCGCGCCCATCCTCCCGGCGGCCGCAGCGGTGTCGCGCCGGGTTGTTCTCAATACATGGGACCGGCTGATCGTGGCGCTGCCCTTCGGTCGCGGCGCTACCATCTGGGGCGAGCCCATCCGCGTGCCCCGCGACGCCACACCCGAGGACATGGCGCGTTACCGGCAACAGCTTGAGGACGAACTCATCCGCGTCACCGCCGAAGCCGACCGCTCCGTCGGCGCGGAACCTATCGCCCCGGCCACCGCCGCCGAGCACGCCCGCTATCGGAATCGTCATGCGGCCGCCTGAGTTCTGGCGCACGGATAATGGTGTCGCCCGGCTTCTGAATCCCATCGGCCGGCTGGTGGGTGCCATCACCACGCGGCGGGTATTGAATGCCACGCCTCTGCGCGCAAGCGTTCCCGTCATCAGCGTCGGCAATCTGACCGTCGGCGGTACCGGGAAGACACCCGTCGCCATGTCCATTGTCACGCGACTGAAAGCGCGGGGGCTGGCGCCCGCCGTCATCCTGCGCGGCTATGGCGGAACGTTGCCCGGTCCCGTCGCCGTGGATCCGGCCCGCCACACCGCCGAGGACGTGGGCGACGAAGCGCTACTCCATGCAGCGTTGGCACCCACGTGGGTTGCGCGGTCGCGGGCCGCCGGTGCTGTCCTTGCCACAGCCGCGGGCGCGTCGGTGATCGTGCTGGACGACGCTCATCAGCATCCGAGTCTCGCCAAAGACCTGTCTGTCATCGTGATCGACGGCGCGGCGGGATTCGGTAACGGCCGGATCGTGCCGGCGGGGCCGCTCCGCGAATCCGTTGGCGACGGCTTGGCGCGCACCGACGCTGTCGTGCTGATGAATGACGACCGGCGCAATCTTGCATCACGGCTCGCCGCGCATGTTCCAGTTTTGCGCGCGAACCTGGTGCCGGGACCGGAGCAGGAACTTCTGCGTGGCCGGCGGGTGGTTGCCTTCGCCGGCATCGGCGATCCGGAAAAGTTCTTTCACACGCTGCGCGCTCTTGGCGCGCAAGTGGTCGCCAAACATCCCTTCGACGATCACGAAGGTTTCGGCGAGTCCGACATTCAACCGATCCTGGACGAAGCCTACAGCCTGAACGCCATTCCCGTGACCACGGCCAAGGATGCAGTGCGCCTGCCGCCCGATCAGCGCCAGCAGGTCAACGTGTTGTCGGTTGGCGTGGAATGGGCGGACGTGAGCGCGCTGGATGCGTTGCTGGATCGGGTTCTGCGGACGTCATAACGGCTACAGCAACGACCCTTGCCCAGGCACCTCGCGCGGGCGTTTTGTCCCTGACCGCGCGGGCTTCGCGGCCGACGTCGGCGCGGCACCCGTGGCCGTGACGCCGATGCTGCCATCGGCGAATTCCACTTTCAGGCTGTCACCCGTCGCGATCCCCTTCGCCAGCGTCACCGGCGATCCGGCCGCATCCCACACCATGGCGTAACCCCGCTCCAGCACGCGCCTGGGTGAAACAGATTCAAGCCGCGCCGTCATAGTCGTCACGCGCGTGCCGGTGTCGGCGAAGAAACGCTTGGCCGCATTGGCGAGACGTTCGGCGGAAACCTTGAGATCGCGGTCCGTGCGCGTGAGATCCTGCCGGAAGCGGTCGAGATTGAGGCGCGCACCCAGCGCCACCAGATCCTCACGTCGCCGTTGAATCAATTTCTGCGGACCCTGGGCCAGCCGTTCCGCCAGACCGTCCAGGTCCTGGGTCTTCTGGGCGACGATCATGTCCAGGCGCGGAATGCCGCGCACCAACCCCTGCAGATGAATCCGGCCTTCGTCCAGATAGCGCGTGATGGCTTGGGTCAACCGCCCGCCGAACTGAGCCGCGCGTGCGAGCTGTTCCAGGCGCACTGGCACGGCCATTTCCGCGGCGGCGGTGGGCGTGGGCGCACGCCGGTCGGCGGCGTGATCGATCAGGGTCCAGTCGGTCTCGTGACCCACGGCGGCGATCAGGGGAATGCCGGAAGCGGCAGCCGCACGCACCACGATCTCCTCGTTGAAGGCCCACAGGTCCTCGAGACTTCCGCCGCCACGGGCGACAATGATCACATCCGGCCGGGGGATGGCACCGTCGGGCTTGAGGGCGTTGAACCCGGCGATGGCGGCGGCCACTTCGGCGGCGGCGCCATCGCCCTGGACCTTCACCGGCCACAGCAGCACCCGCCGGGGGAAGCGGTCGGCGATGCGGTGCAGAATGTCACGGATGACCGCACCCGTGGGCGAAGTGACGACACCGATGCATACGGGTAAAGCGGGCAACGGCTTCTTGCGCGCTTCGTCGAACAGGCCCTCGGCGGCCAGCTTGCGGCGGCGTTCCTCCAACAGCTTGAGCAGCGCGCCCTGGCCGGCCAGTTCCATGGCCTCAACAATGAGCTGATAGCTGGAACGCCCCGGATAGGTGGTGAGGCGGCCGGAGACGATCACCTCCATGCCTTCCTCGGGTTTGAGGCCCAGCTTGGAGTACGTGCCTCGCCAGATGATGGCATCCAGGTTGGCGTTTTCGTCCTTGAGCCGCAGATAGCAATGGCCGGAACTGGCGACCTTGGGCTGGGAGATTTCGCCCCGCACCCGCACGAAACCGAATGCATCCTCGATGGTGCGCTTCAGCGCCGCCGAGACTTCGCTCACGGACAGGGCCGGGGCGTTATGGGCGGCAAAGGCGTCGGGTATCTCGTTGGCGGTATCGCTCATAGGACGATGTTATGACACGGAGGCGCGTTCGCGTCAGCCTTTGCAGTGCGCGCTGCTATGGTACAAGAGCATCCAAATTGGCTGAACGGAGCGGACGATGCGGGTGCTGGTCATTGGCGGCGGCGGACGGGAGCACGCCTTGTGCTGGGCGATTGCGGCCTCGCCCCTGTGCGATGCCTTGTACTGCGCCCCCGGCAATGCCGGCATCGCCGCCGAGGCCACTTGCGTTCCCATCGCCGCCGACGACATCGACAGCCTCGTTGCCTTCGCCAAGGAACAGGCGATTGATTTTGTCGTGGTCGGTCCCGAGGGACCGCTAGTGGCGGGCGTGGTGGATCGTCTTAAAGCCGTCGGCATCAAAGCCTTTGGACCCACCGCCGCCGCCGCGCGGTTGGAAGGCTCCAAGGCCTTCATGAAGGATTTCTTCGCCCGCCATAATATCCCTACCGCCGCCTATGGCCGCTTCACCGATGCCGCCGCCGCCAAGGCCTTCATCAAGGCCAAGGGCGCGCCCATCGTCGTGAAAGCCAGCGGTCTCGCCGCCGGCAAGGGCGTCAGCGTCTGTACCACCGTCGCCGAGGCCGAGACCGCCGTGGACGAGATGATGACGGCGCGGGTCTTCGGCGACGCCGGCGACGAAGTGGTGATCGAAGAGTTTCTCGCCGGCGAGGAAGTGAGTTTCTTCGCGCTGGTGGATGGAACTCACGCCCTGCCGCTGGCCACGGCGCAGGATCACAAAGCCGTTGGCGACGGCGACACCGGACCCAACACCGGCGGCATGGGCGCCTATTCCCCGGCCCCGATCGTGGATGCCGCCCTCGGTGCACGCATCATGGACGAGATCATCCGGCCCACGGTGCGCGGCATGGCGGAGGAAGGCTCGCCCTTCACCGGCGTACTGTTCGCCGGTCTCATGATCACCGCGAATGGCCCGAAGACCCTGGAGTTCAACGTGCGCTTCGGCGATCCGGAATGCCAGGTGCTCATGGCACGTCTGAAGTCCGACATTCTGCCGGCGCTGGTTGCCTCTGTGGACGGACAACTGGCCCAATTCGACCTGCGCTGGATGGATGACGCCGCCATCGTCGTGGTCATGGCGGCGAAGGGCTATCCCGGCGCGTACCAAAAAGGCACCGTCATCGACGGTCTGGACGAGGCGGCCGACAGTGACGGCGTCAGCGTCTTCCACGCCGGAACGGCAAGCAAGGATGGCCAGATCATCGCCGCCGGTGGCCGCGTGTTGGGTATTGCCGCCACGGGTAAGACCGTCACCGCAGCGCAGAAGCGCGCCTATCGCGGCGTGGACGCCATCGTCTGGCCGGAAGGATTCTGCCGCCGCGACATCGGCTGGCGCGCCGTGGCCCGGGAAAAAGCGGGAAGCTAGAGAAAGATTTGATGAGGTTGAATCTCCCCCTCACCGCCTCGCTCGGCTCGGCACCCTCTCCCCGTTGGGGAGAGGGTTGGGGTGAGGGGGAAGATCTGCTTCAACACGAAACGATCAAGCTCTAAAAGCTTAGCGGCTCGCGCCTATTTGCACTGAGACGTAAGGGTTGCCGACTTGCAATCGAGCGCCGCCGAGTCAGGTCCGACGATCTCGACGCCGGTATAAAACCCTTTCCCAACCATATCGACGGCCGCATCGAAGAGATTCTTGGCCAGCATATCGCGCCGCTCGCCGACAAAGTCATCGGCCGTCAGGTTCGCGCGGTACAGATAGGCCAGCAGACGGTCGTGCACATAAGGCACACCGAAACAGGCCGGCCGTTCGTTGGGACCGGCATCCAGCACCAGACGTATCGCGAGGGGCTGGTAATGGACGCCAGCGTCGTCGCGATAGGGCACCATGAACGGCATCATCTGCACTTTGGCGCCGCCATAGCCGATAGGAGCGTTGCCGTTCTTGGCTTGCTCACCCTGCGCGCCGGCCTGTTGATTATCGCAAGCCTTCTTGTTTTCCGCCATGGCGGAACCGGAAAGCAAAACAACGGCCGCAAGTGTGACCACCAGCATTGAGACAGATCGGGTGAAACATTTCATGTCGCGAAATTACGATCTCGACGTTGCAAAGGTAAAGTGGGCTTTGCGCCGCCGTCTAACGAAGCGACGCGAAAAAAGTTTTGAGTAAAACTTCTGCGCGGCCCGCTTGAATACCGCCGACCACTTCGGGCCGGTGATGGCACGTGGGCTGCGCAAAAAAGCGCGGCCCATGATCGACGCCACCGCCCTTGGGGTCGTAAGCACCGAAGTGCAGACGCCGAATGCGCGCAAAGGAAATCGCCGCGGCACACATGGCGCAGGGCTCAAGCGTGACATACAGATCGCAATCCTCAAGGCGCGGCGTACCCTTTGCCTCGGCCGCCGCCCGCAGCACCAGGATTTCCGCGTGAGCTGTGGGATCGGTGCGCTGTTCCACCTCGTTCCCCGCCGCCGCGACAATCGCCCCGGTCACCGCATCGACCACGACCGCCCCCACGGGCACTTCGCCGCGGGCCGCGGCGGCTTCCGCCTGGCGGAAAGCGTCGTCCATGGGATCGGGTTTTGAATCGGGGGAATAGGCCGAAGGAGACATCCGCTAGGTCTTCCAGCACCGCCCGGCTCCGTCAAGGCACTAAAATATCTCCGAGATATTTAATGCCATATATAAGAACCCGTTAACTTTTGCCGTCTAAGGTTTTCTCCCAATCTCTCCTTATGGATACGGGCATGGTCCAGGACATCGGCGATCGTCGGGCGGATATGATGATTCTGGCGGGTCAATCGGTTGATCGCGCCACCATCCAGGGCCTGAAATCCGCCAGCACGAAAAGCGGCGTCAGCTTCCGCTACCTCCTGGCCAAAGCCGCCCAGGAAAGCAGCCTCAATCCTGACGCCCAGGCCCAGACCTCCACGGCCGCCGGACTGTTCCAATTCACACGCGGCACCTGGCTCGACATGGTCAAGCGTTACGGCGGCCAGTACGGCTTTGCCGACCTGTCCCGCCAAATTCTCGAAACCCCCAGCGGCAAGCTCACGGTCACCGACGCGAACGCCGAGAAGCGCATCCTCGCCCTGCGCCAGGAC
This sequence comes from Rhodospirillaceae bacterium, assembly GCA_004297485.1. Classification (GTDB taxonomy): domain Bacteria; phylum Pseudomonadota; class Alphaproteobacteria; order Rhodospirillales; family Rhodospirillaceae; genus SCTM01. The sequence continues at coordinate 26,438 of SCTM01000209.1, read as the reverse complement.
CCGGAAACCTCGGGCCTCATGGCCGCCGAATACGCCCGCGACAACGCCGCCGCGCTTGAAGGGGCCATCGGCCACGTGCCCGACAGCACGGATCTTTATCTCGCACATTTTCTCGGGCCCAGCGGTGCCGCATCCCTGCTCAACGCCGCGACGGCAACGCCTGCGCGCGACGCCGCCGATGTTGTGCCAGCCGCCGCCAAGGCCAATCCCGCCGTCTTCACAACCCCTGACGGCGATCCCCGCTCCGCCGCCGACGTGGTCAATCTGATCCGGGGACGTTTCACCACCCAGATGAATCGCTATGCCGCCGCCGATACGATGGCCAGCGACGCAGCGCCAACCGCACCCGTTCCAGTGCCGACCACCGCGTCATCAATGGGCGCGGCATCGGGCGGCTTCAGCAAGTTCGATATCAGCCAGGCTCTCGCCGGAAACACCAATGGTCAATCGCCGGCCAATCTGATGATGCTGGATCAACTCATCCACATGATCACCGCCGAGCCCATGAACCCGTCGGATGACAGCGACGACGACAGCAAGGACAAGGACCCGTTCCGGCCCCTGTCCTCGGCCAGCCTGCGGGGAAGCGACTGGGCCGATGCCGTGAGCCGTGCCATCGCCGCAACTCCAGCCACCGCACCGGGCGCCGCACCCACGGCAACGCCTATAGTGCCCCCGGCGGCGCCTCCGACAGCGCCGGACGCCGCACGGGCCTACGACGCGGCCAATCCGGCCCCGGCCCCCACCCTGGATAACGTCATCTAGGGACAACGTCGCGAGGTCCGGGAACGATCTTTTCTGGATCGACCACGGCTACCTGTGTCACAACTCGCGCGATGACAACTCCCTCCCCCTTAATCGGCATCACCGCCGACAGCGAAGAACCCGGCGGGTATTCCCGCTTCCCGTGGTACGCCCTGCGCCAGAACTACTGCAGCGCGGTGGCCACCGCTGGCGGCGTGCCCCTGGTACTGCCCCACGAGCCGTCTCTTGTCGGACGCTATGCTGCGATGCTCGACGGCCTGGTAGTCTCCGGCGGGGCCTTCGACGTGGACCCGCGCCTGTTCGGCGAGGCCAACCGCCACGTCACCGTGGTCACCAAGGAAGACCGCACCCGCTTTGAGCTGGACCTGACGCGCGCCATGCTCGATCTGGACAAGCCCGTGCTCGGTATTTGCGGCGGACAGCAGTTGTTGGCGGTTGCTTTGGGCGGCACGCTCATCCAGCACATTCCCGACAGCTTGCCCGACGCGCTGGCCCACGAACAGACCAATCCCCGCAACGAGCCCAGCCACGACGTGGCGATCGCGCCGGATACGCTGCTCGCGCACATCGTCGGCGCCGAATTGATTCCCGTGAACAGCGCCCATCATCAGTCCGTGCGCGACGTGCCCGCGCCGGCACTGGTCGACGCGGTGGCACCCGATGGTGTGATCGAAGGCATCGAGGACCCGACGCGGCGGTTCTGCATCGGCGTCCAGTGGCATCCGGAATTTCATATCAGCGCGGCCGACGTGCGATTGTTCGCGGCCTTCGTCGAGGCCTGCCGTCCCAACAATATGTTCGCCGAGCGGGAGTCGTGACCGACCCGGCCCAGGGCGCCAAAGGCGAGCGCATCGCCAAGGTCATGGCCCGCGCCGGTTTGTGTTCCCGCCGCGACGCCGAAACCTGGATCGCGGCAGGCCGCGTTGCCGTCAACGGCGAGATTCTCAAATCAGCGGCGCGCAACGTTGTTCCGGGCGACGACGTGCGGGTGGACGGGGCCGAATTGCCCACCGCCGAGCGCACACGCCTGTGGCGCTATCACAAACCGGCTGGACTGGTGACCTCGCACCGCGACGAAAAAAACCGCTCGACCGTATTCGAGAGATTGCCGCGCGACTTGCCGCGGGTGGTCAGCGTCGGCCGCCTCGATCTGAATTCGGAAGGCTTGCTGCTGCTCACCAATGACGGTGCGCTGGCCCGCGATCTCGAACTACCCGCGCGGGGATGGCATAGACGCTATCGCGTGCGCGTGCACGGGCGCGTCGATCCGGCCGCGCTCACACGTCTCAAGAACGGCATCACCGTGGACGGCGTCCGGTACGGTCCCATCGAAGCCACCGTCGATACGGCCACCGGCCCGTCCAAGGCGAATTCATGGCTCATGGTGACCTTGACCGAAGGCAAGAACCGCGAAATCCGCAAGGTTCTCGAACGCCTCAATCTGTCCGTGAACCGGCTGATCCGCATCGGCTACGGGCCTTTTCAACTTGGTCCCCTCGAACCAGGCGCGGTGGAGGAAGTGCCGCGCCATATCCTGCGCGAGCAGTTGGGGATCGCAGCCGCGCCCGGCGAACACGCGGACACCCGCAGCGGCTGGGCCAAAGCCCACGCCAAACCGAACGCCAAGACAAAAAAGCCGCGGCGCAAAGGTGAGCGCCGGCCGTCATCGTGAAACGCCAGCAATCGCCGTCCAAGATCGGAGCCGGACAGTTGCGCCTGCTCGGCGGCCTATGGCGCGGACGCATGATCGCCGCGCCGGCCGATCGGGACATCCGCCCCACCGCCCAGCGCACGCGGGAATCATTGTTCAACCGCCTCATGCATGCGTTCGCGCCGCAGAGTTTCACCCTGGCGGGCGCGCACGTGGTGGACGTGTGCGCCGGTTCGGGTGCCTTGGGGCTCGAGGCGCTGTCGCGGGGTGCGGTCCATGTCACGTTCATCGAACAGGCGCCGGTGGCCCTCGACCTTCTCCACCGTAATATCGTCGCGCTGGGCGCCGAGGACCGCACGCGGATTTTGCGGGCCGATGTGCGCTCCCTGCCGCGATCCTCCCATCCGTGCGACCTCGCGCTTATCGACCCGCCTTATGGCACGGGATTGGTGGCGCCGATCCTGACCGGTCTTGCGACCCAAAACTGGCTGCGCTGCGGCGCCCTGGTGACGGTCGAAACCGGCGCCGACGAGGAAGTGGCCGTGCCGCCGGGCTACGCGTTGATCGACCGCCGCGTCACCGGCCGCGCCGCCGTCACCGTTCTCCAAACGGATTGAACAAAAGTTTTCTTGCCCAAAACATGTCTCGGATATATTTATGGCATTACAATAAAATATATCGGAGATATTTATGAAGCGCAGTCACCTCCCCGGTCAGCCGGTGCATGTGCTTCAACGGGGCAACAACAGCAGCCCGGTATTCTTCGGGCCCCAGGATGCGCGCTTATATCTTGAGTGGCTGACGCAGACCGCGCTCGCCGAGGGCGTGGCCATCCACGCCTATGTGCTGATGACCAACCATATCCACTTGCTGGCGACCGCCACGACTCCAGCGGCTCTCGGCCGCTGCATGCAGTCCGTGGGTATTCGCTACACCCGCCATATCAACGGCACCAAGGGCCGTACCGGCACGCTCTGGGATGGTCCCTATCGCGCCGCGAATATTTCCGACGGACGATACGTGCTGAACTGCAGCCGCTACATCGAGCTGAACCCCGTGCGCAACGGCCTCGCCGCCAGCGCAAGTGCTTACCGGTGGTCGAGCTATCGCGCCAACGCCGATGGCCAGGCGGACGCGCTCATCACGCCGCATCCGATTTATATCGCCCTCGGTGCCACGCCGGAGGCACGCGCGAGCGCCTATCGCGCGCTGTTCGACGAAGCTATTCCCGACGCGACCCTTACCGCCATTCGTTCCGCCACCAACGGCGGTGCTGAACTCTCGGCGGATTATGCGCCGCGTCCGCGCGGCCGACCCCGGCGCGCGGCCTGACGCACCGACAGCATTTTTTCTAAACCGGTGGCGGCGAGGCGCGCATCAGCGCACCGGCGGCGTGATCTCATCGGCGAGCCCGTCTTCAGCCGGCAAATCTGCCACAGGCTCGCCCGTATCCACGACCTGTGCTTCGACCTTCTCCTCCGGTACCTGGCGCTCGTAGATGCGGGCGGACACCACGTGCAGCATGTCCTGAGAAGGGTGTTCTTCAGGCGCGGGCGCGATCAACCAATCCCACTCCTCGTCGAACTGAGGCCGCGGCGGCGGCGGCAGTCGCACTGTCTTGAGCAGATCGGTGCGCGAGACGATCTTGTCGCCCTGCATGGCGAACCGCTCCGTATCAGTGATCAGCACGCCCACGCCCGCGGCCTGCTGGGCGATCGCGGCGACATGCGCCTCCATCACTTGCGCGGACAACAGATCGCAGTCCGCATCGGCGAAGCCGCGCGTTGCCCGAAACAAATCGTTGAATGGCCCGGCGAGCTGGGTGAGGCAATTGCAGGACACGATCATGTCCGCGTCGGCGAGATGGGGAATGCGCGGCGGCGGTGGCGGCGTGCGTGGACCGGGCGCCTTGTTCTCCTTGAACATCGCGAAGATGCCGGTGACGTCGCCGGTGAGCAGCTTGACATTGAAATAGCGCCGCACCGCGCGGCGAACCTGGGGCATATGAAAGATATCGACCAGATAGACGCGCTCAAACCGGTCGGCGAGATCCTCTAACGGCACGTCCAGCAGCAAGCCCGAACCGACGATCACGACACTGCGTGGCCGGGGCACCAGATCAATGGCCTTGACGATGTACTGCCGCGTCCGCGCCAGGTGCGGCCCCCAGGCGCCGCGACAACGGCGCTCGCGGAATTCCAGAGCGATAAGCCGCTTGAGATAGCCGTACTTGCGCGCCCGCTCAGGCGCCAAGGTTGTCCAATAGCGAAGAAATTCGCCGATCATGATGCTGGCCGCGGCACGTCCAGTTGATGAAGCGCCTGAGTTTAACGACGCCCGAACAGGCGCTCGATATCCTTCAGTTTAAGTTCCACATAGGTGGGACGTCCATGGTTGCACTGGCCCGCATGGGGGGTGGTTTCCATTTGGCGCAGAAGCGCGTTCATCTCGGCGCCGTTGAGCCGACGGCCGGCCCTGATAGCCCCGTGGCAGGCCAGGGTTCCGCTCACATCGGCGAGCCGGTCCTTGAGGGTCAGGGCCTCGTCCAGGGCCGCCAGATCGGCGGCCAGATCACGCACCAGCCCGACCACGTCGCCGTCGCCGATCATCGCCGGAACCTCACGCACCGCCACCGCCCCCGGCCCGAACGGCTCCAAAACCAGGCCCAATTCGGCCAATTCCGCCGTACGGGCGTTCAGGCGTTGCACGGAAGGCTCGTCCAGTTCGACCACTTCCGGCAGCAACAGGATCTGCCGGGCGATGCCGTCGGTGGCAAGCGCGGCCTTCATGCGCTCGTACACCAGCCGCTCATGGGCGGCGTGCTGATCGACGATGACGATGCCATCGGCGGTCTGGGCGACGATGTAGGTTTCATGCACCTGGGCCCGCGCAACGCCGAGGGGATGGGAAATCGCCTCATCACCGCTCTGGCCGGTGGTGCCGGCCTCGGGCGCGGACGGCGGCAGGTCGAACAACGAGACTCCTTCGGCCAACCCTTCCTCGCCCGTCGGCTCGCCGAGAGGAGCCTGCATGGCATAGGCCGTGTCCAAGGCCGTCGCACCTTGCACCATGGGAGCACGGGTGACGAACGCCTGCTGGTGGCCCTCGGGCCGGAAGGCGGCCAGGGCCGACACACCGGTCGTGGTCGATGCTCGGTGCCCGGCGTCGGCAAGGGCATGTTTGATCGCGCCGACCAGCAAACCGCGCACCAGGCTCGCGTCGCGAAACCGCACTTCGGCTTTCGCCGGATGGACATTTACATCCACTTCCGATCGCGGCACCTCAAGGAACAGCACGACATAGGGATGGCGGCTCGCCGCCAGAAAATCCTGGTAGGCGGCGCGGACCGCGCCGGTGAGAAGCCGGTCGCGCACCGGCCGGCCATTCACGAACAGATATTGGGCGAAGGCGTTGCCACGATTGAACGTGGGCAGGCCGATATAGCCGTACAGCTTGATGCCTTCGCGCTCTGCCGCCACCGGTATGGCGTTGGCTGCGAAATCCTTGCCGAGAATCGCCGACAAACGCTCAAGATGAATGTCGAACAGATCGCCTTGGGTCAAACCGGCTGCCAGATTCAATCGTGGCCGCCCGTCGGCGGTGACGGTGAAAGCGATGTCGGGATGGGCCATTGCCAAGCGTTCGATGGCATCGACCGTATACGTGAGCTCGGTGCTCGTGCCTTTCAGGAACTTGAGCCGGGCCGGCGTGGCATAAAACAGATCGCGCACTTCGACACGGGTGCCGCGGGGATGAGGTGCCGGAACGGGACCATCCTTACGGCCGCCCGCGACGACCATGTACCAGCCGGAGTCAGCCTCGGCGGTACGGCTGGTGATGGAAAGACGCGCGACCGAGCCGATCGCCGGCAAGGCTTCACCGCGAAAACCGAGATAGGCGATGTTGCTGAGGTCGTCCTGGGGCAGCTTTGATGTGGCATGGCGGTCGACCGCCACGGTCAATTCCTGGGGTGTCATGCCGCCGCCATTGTCGGTCACGACGATCAGCGCGCGGCCGCCGTCGTTGAGCACCACGTCGATGCGCGTCGCGCCCGCATCGATGGCGTTCTCGACCAGTTCCTTCGCCGCCGACGCCGGCCGTTCGACCACCTCACCGGCGGCGATTTGATTGACCAGATTGGGCGGCAGAAGGCGTATAGGCATCAGAATATCCGCCGGAATAATCGTCGCGGTGAAATGTTCCGATCCGTCATCGCCTCAGTCTCCCCGAGCCGCGCGATAGGTCGCGACCAAGCCGGCGGTGGAACTGTCACGAGGCGCGGCCCCCGTGCCGCGCAAAGCCGGCAATAAACCGGTCGCCAGTTCCTTGCCGAGTTCCACACCCCACTGGTCGAAGGAATCAACCCCCCATATCAACCCCTGAACGAACACCTTGTGTTCGTAGAGCGCGATCAGCATCCCCAGGCTCGCGGGGGTCACAGCGTCTAGAACGATTGTAGTCGATGGCCGGTTGCCCGAAAAGCTGCGGTGAGGCTTCAAAACCTCGGCCGTGCCGGTGACCTCATCCTGGGACCGGCCGCGCATGAGAGCCTCGGTCTGGGCAAAGGCATTGGCCAGCAACAGGTCGCGGCTGGCCTGATCACCCCCTTGCAAAGCAACGACGAAATCACAGGGAATCAAGTGGGGCCCCTGATGCAAAAGCTGGAAGAACGAATGCTGGCTGTCCGAGCCGCCGCCGCCGAAGACGATGGGGCCGGACCTGCCGATGGGTGTCCCGTCCACGGTCACGCCCTTGCCGTTGCTCTCCATGTCCACTTGTTGGAGATGCGCCGGCAACAGGCGCAGGCGGTGATCGTACGGCAAGACGGCCAGGGCCGGTGCTGCGAAGAAGTCCGTATACCAGATGCCCAGCAACGCCAGGATCACCGGCAAATTCTGCTCAAGCGGCGCCTGCTCGAAGTGGCGATCCATGGCTTCCGCCCCCGCCAGCATCGCGGCGAACACATCGTAGCCGCACGCGAGAATCACCGACAGCCCGATGGCCGACCACAGAGAGTAACGACCGCCGACCCAATCCCACATCGGGAACACCGCATCGGGGTCGATGCCGAACGCGGCCACGGCCTTGAGGTTCGTGGAGATCGCCGCGAAGTGATGGGGCACTGCCGCGTTGCCCAGGGTCCCTTTTATCCATGCCTGTGCCACGTGCGCATTAGCCATGGTCTCGACGGTGGTGAAGGTCTTTGACGAAATGACGAATAAGGTCGCCGCCGGATCGAGAGACTTCAGCACGTCGTCGATCTGTGTCCGATCCGGATTGGACACGAAATCCAGCGAAAGATCTGGACGCTGATGGTCCTTCAAAGCATCGGCGACGAACATGGGCCCGAGATGGGAACCGCCGATACCAATATTGACGATATGCCGGATCGGCTTTCCCGTGGCGCCACGGCGTGCACCACTGCGCACCGCTTCGGAAAAGGATTTAAGGCGTGCACGGACGGCGCGCACGTCAGGCATTACATCCTGGCCGTCAACCGCCATGGCTCGATCGGAAAGATTGCGGAGCGCAACATGAAGAACGGCACGGTTCTCGGTAACATTGATTCGTTGACCGGCGAACATGGCCGCCCGTCCGCCTTCGACGTCGCGGGCGCGCGCCAGCGCCATCAGAAGGGTCATGGTCTCGGCGGTGATACGATGCTTGGAATAATCCACCAGCAACGGACCGAGGCGTCGCGAAAAGTTGTCGAAGCGCTTGGGCTCCGCGGCAAACAAGGCCCGCATGGGCCTGTCAGCCATGACATGGGCGTGGTCCGCAAGCGCGGTCCACGCCGGCAATCTAGTGAGAGTTGCCGTGGACATTATTCGGGCTCGCGCTTTCGCATGGGCGGCATCCGTAACGGCGCGACATCGGCGGCACCAGCCGTGGGCGCGCGCCCGACAATGACCACCGTCAGTTCGTCCGGCTTGTACAGCCGCTGTGCCACACGATGCACGTCGTCAAGCGTGACCGCATTGATGAGTTGATTGCGCCGTTCAAAATAATCGAGACCAAGATGATCGTGCTGAATCTGCACCAGAAGTCCGGCAATGCTCTCAGTCGAAGTAAAGCGCAAGGGCCATGCGCCGGTGAGATATTCCTTCGCGCCTTCGATTTCCTTCGCGGTCGGCCCCTGGTTGACCATTTTGGCCCACTCGTCGCGGATAACCGCAAGGCTCTGCTCGCTTGCATTGGCACGGGTGCCCGCCGAGACAATCATCACCGGCCCGTAGTCGAACGGCGCCAACTGACTACGCACCGTATAAGCCAATCCGCGCTTTTCGCGCACTTCATTCATCAGACGCGACGAGAACGAGCCGGACCCGAAAATATAGTCGGCGACGGTAGCGGCATACCAATCGGGATCACCGCGTGCGATACCGGGGGCGCCGATATAGATCGTCGTCTGGGTCAGATCGCGAACGACGCGATCGATGCGCGGCGCGGAGGATACCGTCGCCTGCGGCAACGTGGCCGCAACCGGTGATGTCGTCGGGAGACCGGCAAAGATCTCATCCAGAACCCCGGCGAGCGCCTGTGCCGTAATATCACCGGCCACGCCGATCAACAGACGATCCCGCGCCAGACGCGTCCTTGCCCATGCCTGCACGTCCGCGCGGGTCAGGACGGCAACGGTTTCGGGCGTGCCGGCCTCCTCCCGCGCATAGGGATGATCGCCGAACAGATCCGTGAACAGCCGGCGGCTGGCCAGGTGTCCAGGAACTTCGGATTCCGCCGCAAGATTTACGAGGACTTCGCGGCGAACCCGTTCAAGAGCGTCGGGATCAAACCGCGGCTGGTTGAGCGCAAGACGCAGGAGCCGCGTCCCATCGGCCAATGTCGCGGTGGTCGTCACAAGCTGACCCTGAATTGCATCACGATCCGCGCTGGCATGCAGGGTAATAGCCTGATCGTCGAGCGCCGATTGAAAGGCGAAGGAATCCAGGTCGCCGGCGCCTTCATCTAGCAGGCCGGCGCCGAGGGTGGACAATCCCTGCTTGTCGACGGGATCGAGCGCGGTTCCGCCCGCGAAGCTGAAGGAGATCGCGACCACCGGCGTCGTGTGATCCTCGGCCAGATAAGCGGTGATGCCGGACGGGCTTTTGACCTCGGCGACCGTGACCGCCGATGCCCGCGGCATACTAAGGACCAGAAGCGACAGCCCAAGAAGTATCGGAAGAACGTTTCTCAGTGAAATCTGGTTCATGGCGCTGCTCCCGCACCCTGGGCCTGGGGCTGCGGCAACAGAATGCCGGTGCCGGTGGAAGCGGTGGCGACAAGTTTATGCGCCGCCGCGCGCACCTGATCGGCGGTCACCGTCGCGATCGCCGCCGGCCAGTTCTCGATATCGTCCAGTGTCAATCCGGCAGCGAGGCTGCTGCCGACTTCATAGGCGGCCTTCATGGGCGAATCTTTGGCATAGGCAAGCCGCGCGATCATGCGGCTCTTGGCTCGCGCCACGTCGGCGTCGGAAATGCCATCACGTAAAATCGATTCCAGGGCCATATCGTAGGCTGCTTCAAGCTTATCGACAGGCACGCCGGGATTGGGCGTGAGTAATACAGAAAATGTGCCGTAGGAGATCGCGTCCGGCTCGTAGCTGGCGCTTGCTTCCGCCGCAAGTTTTTGATCGACCACAAGTGTGCGATAAAGCTTCGTCGTCGAACCGCCGCCGAGAATTTCCGCAAACACCTCGAGCCCGTGGACGTCGACGCGGTCGCCGACGTTGTAACTTGGCGCTATATACAGCCTCGACCATTCCGGTTGCTCCACCCGTTCATGGGTCATCACCACGCGCACATCCGCCCGGCGCGGCAGATATGTGGACCGCACGCGCGGCGCCGGATCGCCGGTCTTCGGGATGGCGCCGTAGTATTTCTCTGCAAGCGGCTTCAGTTGTGCGGCGGTAATATCGCCGGCAACCACAACGATCGCATTGTGCGCGGCATAGTGCGCGCGATAGAACGCAAGCGCGTCCTCGCGGGAAAGCCCGCGCATCTCTGCCTCCCAGCCGATCACCGGGATGCCGTAGTGATTTGTCATCCATAGGCTCGGCGACAGGCGCTCGCCCAAGACGGCGGCAGGCACGCTATCGACCCGCATGCGCCGTTCCTCGATGATCACTTCGCGCTCCGTGTTCACGGCCGGCGCGTCGAGCTTCAGGTTACGCATGCGATCCGCCTCGATATCCATCATCAGCGGCAGATGCGCGACGGCTGTGTTCTCGAAATAGGCGGTATAGTCGTAGCTGGTGAAAGCGTTCTGGTCGCCGCCGTTGCGGGCGACAATATCGGTCAACTTGCCCGCCGGATAACGTGCCGTCCCTTTGAACATGAGATGTTCAAGGAAATGAGCGAGCCCGGATTTGCCGGGCTGTTCGTCGGCTGCGCCGATCTTGTACCAGACCATGTGGCTCACGACCGGCGCCCGGTGATTGGGGATCGCCACGACCGTCAAACCATTTGCCAGGGTAAAACTCTCGGCACCGAACACAGGGCCGGTGAACGGTGTTCCCGTCTGTTGCCCAGCCACCGGTCCCGTCAAAAGGCACAGCACCGAACCCACCAAAACAGTCAGGTTACGCAAAGACATAGGCATCGATACTCCTGGACGGGACAGGGTTCATACATGGAACCCCGGCCGGTCGAGGTCAATCGGGAGTTTGGGCATTCCCAATCATGACACAACCTCATCCCTGAACACCGGGTGCAGGGATGGGCTTTCTCTGGGTATGGTGGTGGCCGGTCGAAGGAAGGTGGGCAGGAGGGGCTAGAAAACCCCGAGGAACTTGCCACCCTTGGTGATCACCGGCGTCGGTCCCTCGTTCGGCTTTTTGCCCAGGGCCTGGTTCTCGGAAAGGCGCCGCTGCTCAGCCGCCGGATCAAGGGTTGCGGCCACGTCGGGCGACGCATCTGAATCCCGCCAGAACAACAGACGATCGGTGAACGACTTCTGTTCATTGGCAAAAACAGAGGATTCCTTGTTGAGGGAGTCGCGTACGTTCGGCAACACCTGATCGGTGCCGGCTTTCGCCAACAAACCGACCTCGCCCTTGGAAAGGCCCTGACTCCGCAGGGCTTCAAGCTTGGCGCGGCCGAGGAGCACTGCCCGCGCTTGTTCGGAGGCAGGAAGCTCTTGGGGCCGGTCAGCGCCGGGAACCGGCGGCCGGAGGTCGTAGTCCGGGGGCATGACCAGGGGCCCATGGTTGACTACGGCGAATTCGTCCGGGGCTGTCTTCTGAAGTCCGAGCGCGCGCTTGGCACCGCCACAGGCGGAAAGCGCCAGCGCCGCGACAATAACGCCGGTCATAACAGAAGCAGGGGAACGGAATGCCATGCAAGTCAGTCCTTATGTGGCGCGGCCCGCGTAAGGTGCGGGGGAAGGCCCATCGCGTCAAGCAACCAGAGAAACACACCGATCGAAATACAGCTATCCGCCAGATTGAAGGTGGGGAAATGCCACTCACCGGCATGAAAGTCCAGGAAATCCGCGACGGCGCCGACAGTGACGCGATCAAGGATATTGCCCGCAGCCCCTCCGACAATCAGCCCGGCGGCAAACTGCATCCAGCGACCGCTGAGACGAGTCATATACCAAGTCAGGCCCAGAGTAATAGCCACCTGAATTGTAAGCAGGAGGTTGACCGTCAAAGCCGCGCCGGAATTGAACAGGGAAAAGCTGATTCCCGGATTCCAGGCCATGCGCAGATCGAAGATCGGCAGCAGTTCAATGACCTTGGGGGTGAAAAAGGGCGTTTCCGTGACGCCTGCGGGGCGCATCACCCGCTCGACCACAATGTACTTGCTCAACCGATCGAGGCCAAAAGCAACCGCGGCCGCCGCAATTCCCAGGGCCGGGACCCGAAACCGCACGGGCGCCGCCGTATTCATGCCGCCGCCGTGATGACGTCAACAGCATCGTCGCAACGCAGACAGACGGCCGGATGGGTATGCTGGCCCACGTCAGGCAGAACTTTCCAGCAACGCTGGCACTTCTCGCCCTCGGCAAGCCGCACCGTGACACCGATACCCGGCGCGTCGGGCAGCGTGAACGCGCCGTCGGGCGGCGTGCCGGTATGAACCGTGATCGCGGAAACGATGCACAAGTCTTCGAGCGGCAAGCCCGCCACCGCTTCCAGAATATCCGCTGGCGCCCAGACGTGCGGATGAGCCTGAAGCGACGCACCGATACGTTTCGCCGCCCGCTCCACTTCCAGCGCGCCGGTCACGACCCGGCGCAGATCGCGTACCTTGTACCATTTCGTGGCGAGAACATCGTCGCGCCATGAAGCCGGGATATCGGGAAACTGAGTGAGGTGCACCGAGCCGTCGTCCGACGGATTGGCGATAAGCCACGCCTCCTCGGCGGTGAAACAGATGAACGGCGCGAGCCACTTCACCAGGCAGTCGAAGATAAGATCGAGCACCGTGCGGCAGGCACGGCGGCGGGTCGCATCCGGCGCATCGCAATAGAGCACGTCCTTGCGAATATCGAAGTAGAATGCCGACAGATCGACCGCGCAGAAATTGTGCAATTCGTTGAACAGACCGTGGAAGTCATAGCTCGTGCAGGCCTCGCGAATCAAAACGTCCAACGCCGCAAGCCGATGCAGTACCCAGCGTTCCAGTTCCGGGAGTTCGTCCGCGCTCACGCGTTCGGTAGGATTGAACCCAGCAAGATTACCCAACAGATATCTCAGCGTATTGCGCAGACGCCGGTAGAGATCACCCATCTGCTTGAGGATATTGGGGCCAATGGATAGATCCTGGGCATAGTCCGAAGCCACAACCCATAAACGTAGGATGTCGGCGCCCTGCTGACCGGCCACGTCCTGGGGTGCGACCACATTGCCAAGGGACTTCGACATCTTGCGGCCCCGCTCGTCGAGCACAAAGCCATGGGTGAGCACTGCATCGAACGGCGCGCGGCCGCGCGTGCCGCACGATTCCAGCAGCGAGGTATGAAACCAACCGCGATGTTGGTCCGAGCCTTCCAGATAAAGATCCGCCGGCCATTTCAACTCCGGCCTCTGCTCAAGCACGAAAGCGTGGGTCGAGCCGGAATCGAACCACACCTCGATGATGTCCGTGACCTGGGTGTAGTCGGCGGCGGCATAGTCGTTGCCGAGAAAGCGTTCCGGCGGCGAAGTCAGCCACGCGTCACCGCCTTCTTCGGCCACGGCGGCGGCGATGCGGTCAATGACGGCTTGATCGCGCAGCACTTCGCCGCTCTGCCTATGCACAAAGACCGTGATCGGCACGCCCCAATGGCGCTGGCGGGAAATGCACCAATCAGGCCGGCTTTCCACCATGGCATAGATGCGGTTCCGGCCCTGGGCAGGCACCCATTGGGTGGCGTCGATAGCGTCCAGGGCCTTCTGCCGCAGGCCGTTCTTCTCCATGGAGATGAACCACTGCGGCGTATTGCGAAAGATCAACGGCGCCTTGGAACGCCAGGAATGGGGATAGCTATGGACCAGCTTGCCGTGGGCCAGGAGCGCACCCGCGTCCGTCAGCGCGGCGAGGACATCGGGGTCGATCTTGAACACATGCTTGCCCGCGAACAGCGGCACGTGGTCGTAATATTTTCCGTCGCCATCAACCGTATCAGGTATGGCAACGCCGTGCGCCAAGGCAACGTGCCAGTCATCCTCGCCATGACCGGGCGCGATATGAACGAACCCGGTGCCGGCTTCGGTGGTGACAAAGTCACCGGGATAAAGGTTCACATCGAAATCGTAACCCTTCCCGCGCCACGGATGACGGCAGACCGTTCCGGCGAAAGCAGCGCCTTTGACCCGCTCGACCACCGCGTGTTCGGTGATACCGGCGGACCTGAGCACGCCCTCGCGCAGCGCCTCGGCGACGGCGAAACGTTCGCCGACGCGGGCGCGGCTCTTGTCGTCGATGGCGGCAACTTCCACAACGGCGTAGTCGATGTCATTTCCAAATGCGACGGCGCGATTGCCGGGCAGTGTCCATGGCGTCGTGGTCCATATGACGACGCTCTGGCCGCGCAACGCGGCGACATCCGTCTTCTCGACCGGGAACCTTACCCATACGGTAGTCGAGGTGTGATCTTCGTATTCCACCTCGGCGTCGGCGAGCGCGGTTTTCTCGACGACCGACCATAGGACCGGTTTGGCGCCGCGATAGAGGCCGCCGTTCATGATGTACTTGCCGAGTTCGCGCACGATCGCGGCCTCGGCGGCGAAGCTCATGGTGGTGTAGGGGTTGTCCCAATCGCCGACAACGCCCAGACGCTTGAACTCCGCCTTCTGCACATCGATCCATTTCTCGGCGAAGGCGCGGCACTGACGGCGGAACTCGATCACCGGCACGTCGTCCTTGCTTTTGCCCTTGGCGCGATACTCCTCCTCGATCTTCCATTCGATCGGCAGGCCGTGGCAGTCCCAGCCGGGCACATAGGGCGCATCGCGGCCCATCATCTGTTGAGCGCGCACGATCACGTCCTTGAGGATCTTGTTCAGGGCATGACCGATATGGAGATTGCCGTTGGCATAGGGCGGCCCGTCGTGAAGCACGAACTTCTTGCGGCCCTTGGCGTCCTCCCGCAAACGTTTGTACAGGTCGAGGCGCTGCCAACGTTCGAGCAATTTCGGCTCGAGCTGCGGCAGCCCGGCTTTCATGGGAAAGTCGCTGGCCGGTAGGAAAACGGTGGCCCGGTAATCAGGGGCGCTAGGCGCGGAAGGCTGGGTCATGGCGCGAAATGTCCATCATGGGTGCGGCGGGCAAGCAAAACACGGAACCCCATTCCGACTAAGGAATGGGGCGATTAATTCGCACCGTCTGACGCCCCAAAATGCATAAATGTGCCATGCGGCCGGGTCTAACAGCGCCCCCTTGTGGAATCAAGGTTAAAGCCCCGACAGCTGTCTATTTGACAGAAATGAAAGGCGCCGGTTCGGTGCTGAAATGGTGCTGTTTCAGCAACTTCCTGGCGGTGTCACAGTCGATCGCAAGCTGCGCCTTGAGGGCGGCAAGGCTATCGAATTTCCGCTCGGGGCGTATGTAATCGATCAGCGCCACACGCAGATGGCGGTGATAGAGGTCGGCATTGAAATCGAACAAATGAACCTCCAGCAGCAGGTCCTTTTTGTCGAAAGTGGGCCGGTTGCCGAAGTTGGCGACGCCGTCGTGCCAGACCGTGGCGGCGCCCCGGTCGATGCCGGCGCGCACAGCATAGACTCCTTGCGCCGGATGGAGGTAGTTCCGGTGAGGCAAATTAGCGGTGGGAAAACCGAGTGTCCGTCCGCGCTGGTCGCCATGCTCGACGCGGCCCTCCAGTTCCCAAAAACGGCCCAGCAACTGAGCCGCCTCGGCGCAGCGTCCCGCCGTCAGCAAGGCGCGAACGTTGGACGACGAGTAGCGCAGACCGCCGGCTCCGTCCTTCAGTTCAGAAACCGCGATGACCTCATAGCCGTACCGTGGCGCCAGACTGCGTAGAAACTCCACACTGCCGCGACGCTCATGTCCGAACACATAATCAAAACCGACGACGACCCGCGAAACGTGGAGGCCCGCGGCCAAAACATCGGCGACAAAATTCTCCGGCGTGTTTTCGGAGAATTTACGGTCGAATATCTGCGTATAGAGATAATCCACACCCATGGTCTCGATCAGCCGCGTCTTGATTCGGAACGGCGATAGACGGAACGGCGCTTCGTTGGGTCTGAAAAATTCACGTGGATGAGGCTCGAAAGTCATGACGCCGGCCGCAAGACCGTTGGCCCTGGCGACCGAGACCGCCTCTCCGATCACGGCCTGATGGCCGAGATGCAGACCATCGAAATTGCCAAGCGCGATCACGCCCCCGTGCAAGGAAGGCGGCAACT
The DNA here is from genome assembly GCA_004297485.1 of Rhodospirillaceae bacterium. Taxonomy (GTDB): domain Bacteria; phylum Pseudomonadota; class Alphaproteobacteria; order Rhodospirillales; family Rhodospirillaceae; genus SCTM01. The sequence continues at coordinate 10,164 of SCTM01000209.1, read as the reverse complement.
CACTTACGGTACGAATAATGCGCATCGAACTGTCACGATGACGGGCGTCTCACGCGCTGGCGCGGCTCGGGACCATCAAAGTTGCCTCCCCATCAAGGACCACTTTATCGCCGACCAGACACTGGGTCTTGAAGGTGACAAACTTCTTTTCCAGCACAATACCTATGACTTCGACCCGCGCGGTGACCGTATCGCCGATGCGCACCGGGGCCTTGAACTTGAGATTTTGGCTGACGTAAACCGCCCCGGCACCCGGCAGCCGTGTGGCGAGCGTCGCCGAAATATACGCCGCCGTCAGGATTCCATGGGCGATGCGGCTCTTGAAAACGGTTTTGGCGGCATAAGCCTCATCCAGGTGTATGGGATTGGTATCGCCGGACACCTGGGCAAATGCCACTACATCGGCATCGGTGACGGTTTTGGTAAAAGTAGCGGCCAATCCCAACGTCAAATCCTCGAGACAATATGCGATGGATCGCGGGGCACCGCCCGTGCCATTATTTTCGGCATTCGGCGTGACCTGATTGACGCTGGTCATGGACGGTGCTCTTTCCTTATGGCGGGATGGCGCCTCATAGCCCCGGAGAGGGCACGGAGGGTATTACGTGACGAAACAAACAGGTCCGGAATGGGCGGTCAAGAGGTTCGGCCGACTGGCGGTACTGGCGGCGGCGATTATATTGCCCGGATGCAGCAGCACCGGCGGATGGACCCATCCCGACAAGTCACCGGCCGAAGTTCGCGCCGACATGGATGCCTGCGACAAGATCGGCGAGGAGGACACGTTGCTGCGGGAGGGGCGCGCCCGCGCCGATTCCGGCCCCCCGGGCGGACCGACCGCAGGCAACCTGGGCCCCTCACCCATGCAGATGCATGACCAAAGCGAAGCCACCAGGGATTTCCACCGCTCCTACGACAGTTGCATGGAATCCAAGGGCTACACCCACGGCAAGTCCGCCACGAACTGACGACCCAAAGTAAATCACGACATCCATGGCCATCCGACGTCTCGACTCCGTAGGCTACCAGATCGGGCTCCTCAGCCGGCTTTATGAACGTCGCTTCCAGGATGCCCTGGAGGGTTTGGGGGTAGCACCCGGACAGTTCGCGCCCCTGGTGATGCTGTTCGAGCAGGATGGGCTGACCCAAGCCGCGCTTTGCAAACGCATCAACGTCGAGCAGCCGACCATGGCCAATACCCTCGATCGCATGGAGCGGGATGGCCTTGTGCGCCGGCAGCCCGATCCGGAAGACCGGCGCCGGGCAACCGTGCACCTGACGCCGCGCGCCTTGGAGATGCGGACCGCGATCATGGACCGTGCGCGGAAAGTCGCCGGCCTCGCGGTTCACGGATTCACCATCGCGGAACAGGAACAGCTGTTCAATATGCTGGGACGGATCGCGGAGAATCTGAAGGATAAGTGACAATGCGCGGAAATAATCTGGAGATATTTCTATCCGCTCGGCTCTAAGACACCTTCGCGCGTAGGCTTTCCACGGCGCGATGGACCAGCGGATCGAACCCGATCCCGCCGCATCCAAGTGCACTACTGCAGGCCAACCGGACGGCAGGACCAGTAAAGACCAGCCATGACTGCGTCAGCGCGTTGCCACCGCCGGCTCGCCGCCTTTCGGGCGGGCTTCCCTGACCCAGGTGCCCGAGAGCTGGAACTGGATGACCTCGGCGATATTAGTGGCATGGTCACCCACGCGTTCCAGGTTCTTAGCGATGAACAGGAAGTGGGTCGAGCATTCCACCTCGGCGGCATCATGGGCGGCGCCATCGGTCAAATTGTTCGACATGCGGAAGATCACTCCACGCTGCATGCGCGACGCGAGATCGTCGATTTCCTGGTCGCGGCGCCAGACCGCCTCGGCCTTGCGTGCATCACGGGTTGTGAATGAATCCATGACCTCACGCACCAAGGCAATGGTGTGCGTGGCAAGGGGCAACAACTCAGGCGGCAAGGCCACTCCCGGATGTTTGGCAAGCACCAGCGAGCGTTTCGCGATGTTTTTCGCGTAATCGCCGATCCGCTCCAGGCTGCCGGCAATCTTCACGTTGCCGAACACATAGCGCAGATCGCTCGCCATGGGCTGCCGGCGGGCGAGAATTGAAAGCGCGCTGGATTCGATCTTGCGCTCGGCTTCGTCCAGTTCCGGATCGCGCGCGATCACCCGGTCGGCACCCTCCGTATCGCGCTTTTGCAAGGCCGTCAGCGCCGCCGACAGCTGCGCTTCCGCCTGACCGCCCATCTCAAGCACACGTCGCTCAAGCTGGGACAGTTCAGTATCGAAAGCGGAAACGGTGTGTTCGCCCTGGTTCATGCGCGCTGTCCGGCTAAGGGATAAGATGTAGCATCAGGATAACACATCTTGATGTAAGCGAAATCCGCAAGGGCTTTGTGACGGTCAGGTGAAGTATTTATGACGCCGTTCTGGCCGAGGGTCCGGGCCTCTGGCACAGTGGACATGGGCACCCGATTGGCCGGCGGCGGGGCATGAAGCCGGCCTTTAACGGGACCGGTTGACGGGGGCGTTGCATGTTACCGATCCAGAGCCTGCTTGGGGTATGCGCTATTGTCGCCATCGCCTGGGGCCTCAGCGAACGGCGGGATGAGGTACGGTGGCGGTCGATTGCCCTCGGGCTTGGGCTGCAGTTCGTCCTTGCCGTCCTCCTGATCAAGATCCCGGTTATGCGCGACGCCTTCGGCGTGCTCAACGGCGCCGTGGTCGCGCTCAACAACGCGACGCGGGCCGGTACCGCTTTTGCCTTCGGCTACGTGGGTGGGGCGGACGCTCCCTTTGCCTTCAGCGGCACGGGATCGACCTTTATCCTGGCGTTTCAGTCCTTGCCCTTGATCCTCATCATCAGCGCACTGTCCGCGTTATTATTCCACTGGAACGTGATCCCGCCGGTGGTGCGGGCCTTTGCCTGGGTCCTGCGCCGGACCGTCGGGGTCGATGGTCCGGCGGGCGTTGCCACGACCATGAATATTTTCGTCGGCATGGTCGAGGCGCCGTTGGTGATCCGCCCATATCTCGTTGCCGAATCCCGTTCCGGCTTATTCGTGATCATGACCGCTGGAATGGCCATGGTCGCGGGAACGGTCATGGTGCTGTACGCCACGATGCTGCATGGCGTGATCCCAAATCCCCTGGGGCAGCTTTTGACCGCCTCGATTCTGGCCGCGCCCGCGACCGTCGTCGTCGCCTTCCTCATGGTGCCCGAGGACCCGGCGTTGCGAGCCGCCGGTCAGGATGCCACCGCCATCATCCTCACCCGCCACCCCGGCGACAACATGATGTCGGTGATCTCCCGCGGCACCGTCGACGGCGCCCAATTGATCATCAACATCATCGCCATGCTGATCGTTCTGGTGGCCCTGGTCAGCCTGGCGAATACGGTGATCGGACACCTCCCCGACGTCTATGGGGCACCGTTGACCCTCCAACGGATGCTTGGCTGGGTACTGGCGCCCCTGGCGTGGTTGATCGGCATTCCCTGGAGCGAAGCGCCTGCCGCCGGCGCCCTTCTGGGCACCAAGACCGTCCTCAACGAATTGATCGCCTATACCGACCTGTCCCATCTCGGGCCGGAGGTCCTGTCGGTACGGAGCCGCCTGATCATGACCTATGCCCTGTGCGGCTTCGCCAATTTCGGCTCCCTCGGCATCATGATCGGCGGCATGGGCGCCATGGTGCCCGAGCGGCGGGCGGAAATTGTCGCCCTGGCCCCTAAAACCCTCGTTTCCGGCACCTTGGCCACCTGCCTGTCAGGCGCCATGGTCGGCCTACTAACCTGGACCTAAAGGCCCATCGGACCGGGTGAAAGTCTGGATTCTTGGGTCGCGGGAGCGTATGTGACAGCCCCGTCGGCCTATATTAAGCAGCGGCCGGACCATGAGGACCTATGGCCTACGCCGTCAAAGAGATTTTCTACACCTTGCAAGGCGAGGGGGCGAACACCGGCCGGCCGGCGGTGTTCTGCCGCTTCGCCGGCTGCAATCTGTGGTCGGGGCTCGAGCGGGACCGGGCGGACGCCGTATGCAAATTTTGCGATACGGACTTTGTCGGTACCGATGGCCCGGGCGGCGGCAAATTCGCCAGCCCTGAGAGTCTGGCCGAGGCAATCGGCCAGGCCTGGAAAGGCAGCGGCACGACGGCCGGACGTTTTGTTGTCTGTACCGGCGGCGAACCGCTGCTGCAAATGGACGAAGCCTTGATCAATGCCCTTCACAACCGCGGTTTCGCCGTGGCGGTGGAAACCAACGGAACCCTCCCTGCCCCGGTGGGCCTCGATTGGATCTGCGTCAGCCCCAAGGCCGATGCCGAGCTTGTCCTGACGGCCGGCGACGAAATCAAGCTGGTCTATCCCCAGGACGGCGCGCCGCCGGAACGCTACGCGGATTTGAACTTCACCCACCGCTTTCTCCAGCCCATGGACGGCAATGAACGGGAAGCCAATAGCCGCAAAGCGATCGATTACTGCCTGTTCCATCCAGAGTGGCGCCTGAGCATGCAGACCCATAAATATCTTGGCATTCCTTGAGCCGCCCACTACGAGCCCCCCTGGGAGCTAGGTCATGACCGGTACCTACGAGATCGTCAAAGAGTTCGGCTTCGAAGCCGCGCACACCTTCGCCCACAAGGCGGCGGGGCACGAGAACACGCGTATTCATGGCCATTCCTTCAAAGTCGAGGTGGCGCTGCGCGGCCAACCGGATTCTGTAAGCGGCTGTGTTGTCGACTTCGAGAACGTGTCCACGGCGATCAATGTCGTGCGCACGAAGCTCGACCATCATTTTCTCAACGACCTTCCCGGCCTCGGTTCGCCGTCGTTGGAAAATCTCGCCCGCTGGATCGCGGGCGAACTGCGCACCGCCCTGCCCCAGGTCGCCAGCGTCACCGTGCGCCGCCCGACGTTGGGAGAATCCTGCCGCTTTGACGTGGCCTAAAGTCATGACGCCGCCGCGGGCCGTTGTCCTTCACTCGGGCGGGCTGGATTCCACCGTCTGCCTGTTGCTGGCGCGCCGCCATGGCCGGGAGCCCATCAGTCTCGGCCTCAACTATGGCCAGCAGCACGAGGTCGAGCTCGCCTATGCGGCGCGGCAATGTGCCCGGTTTGGAATCGAACGGCGCGTGATCGATGTGAAGTGGGATCGGCCGGCCATCGACATTCCCCGCGACCGCTCCGTCGCCGAAATGAAAGCGGGCATCGCGCCGACGTTTGTCCCCGGACGCAACGCCGTATTCCTGGCGCTGGCCTGCGCCGAAACCGCAGGCGCGGGTGCGACCGAGGTATGGTTGGGTGTCAACGCGGTGGATTACTCGGGCTATCCCGACTGCCGGGAGTCATTCCTGCAAGCATTCCGCGCCATGTGGGCCGAGGCCGTCCCCAATCCGCCGCGCATCGTCGCGCCGCTCGTGACCCTCACCAAGCCCGAGATCGCCGCCCTCGCCCGAGATCTGGGCCTAGCACCGGGCGAAACCTGGAGCTGCTATGCGCCGGATGTGAGCGGACCGGAGCCGAAACCCTGCGGCCACTGCGATGCGTGCCTGCTTCATAATCATGCGTGGGCGGATGCAGGTGGTGTGGCAACCCCGGCGCCGACGATTCCGGCGCCATCCTGATTCGATTCAGTTTTTCTCGAGCTGCCGCATAGCTACCAGTGCGCTGGCAAAGCACTCAGGCCTCGGATGACAAAATTGAGGCGCCAGTCTGGAGCATCGAGGTTGTCGACCGTGAGGTTGGGCAAGCGTCTCAGCAGGCTAGCCACCGCAACCTCCGCTTCGATACGAGCGAGCTGCGCGCCAATGCAATAGTGCGGACCTCCGCCGAAGGAGAGATGGCGGATATTCTTGCGCCTGATGTCCAGACGCTCGGCGGCGTCGTGCGCCTCAGGATCGCGGTTTCCGGCGCCGAGGAGGCACACGATCGCCTCGCCCTTGGCTACCGGCCGTCCATCGATTTCCGCATCCTCGTTGGCATCGCGCCCCGCCGCCTGGACGGGTGAATCGTAGCGCAGCAGTTCCTCGACGGCATTGCCGATGAGCGTCGGGTCGTTCCGCAGCAAGGCGAGTTGGTCGGGATGGCGATGGAGCGCCAGCAATCCGTTGCCAATGAGATTGACGCTGGTCTCATGACCGGCGCTGAACAATTGGATGATATTCGCGGTCAGCTCTTCCTTGCTCAACTTGCTGCCGTTTTCTTCGGCATAAATGAGTTCCGAGGTCAGATCGGGCCGCGGCTCGTTCCGGCGCAGATCGAACAGGCGCTCGAAATAATCCGCCATGGTTGCAAAGTGTGTGTTCGCTTCGTCAATCTCGTCGCGCGTCAGCGTAACGGGATCGAGTAGCTTCGCGATATTTTGCACGGCCGAGAGGAACAGATGCGCGTCTTCCGCCGGAATACCGAGCATATCGCAGATCACGCCCACGGGCAGCGCGAAAGCAAAATCGTTGATGAGATCTGCAGCGCCGCGTGGCGCAAGACGATCAATGGTATCGTCCACGACGTGCTGAATCCGCTCCCGCATGTCTTCAATGCGTCGCGCCGCGAAGGCCTTGGTGACTAGGCCGCGCAGGCGCGTATGGGTGGGCGGGTTCACCCACATCATCCACTTACTCATGCTGCGGAAGGCAGGCTCGTCCATGATGTACGGGCCGTTGCGCAGTTCCATGCGCTCGGCATAGGTTTTCCCGAATCGCTTGTCCCGCAGAACGGCGCTTATATCCTGGTGGCGACTGAGCACCAGAAATCCCAGAGGCAATCGGTGCACGGGATCGGCCTGTCGAAGCCGCTCATAGGCCGGATATGGATTGCGCAGAAAATCGGGCGACGTCAAATCGAGAGACGTTTCCGGCTGAGCAGCAGATGAATTCATCAACAGACCCCCGACGTCAGAATCGTCTTGTCACCGTCACGCCGAAGGTTCGCGGCAAACCCGGAATGAGTTCGAGAAATCCGAGCCCGGCATTACCGAGCCCGGAAACATAATAGGTGCGGTCGCCGAGATTCTTCACCCAAAAAGCAACGGACGCCTTGGGCATTTCGAATGTGACACGGGAATTCGCCAGCCAGTACCCCCCCTGCCGTAAGGACGGATTGTTGTCGACCGTGAAATATTGAGACCCGGCGTAGGAGATATCGAATTGGATCGACAAGGTACCGATACCGATGGGAATACCGTACCGCGCGAGGCCGGCGAAGGTGACCCTTGGCGACGAGGCGGTGCGGTTGCCGTCGAAATTGAGCGCCACGTTGGAGGCATCAAGCTGGAACTTGACGAATCTGGCGTCCAGATAGCCAGCCTTTGCCTCAAGGTATAGGGGCGGGATTGGCGTTGCCGCCACCTCCGCTTCAAGACCCTTGACATGGGTCTTTGCGGCGTTTGCCAGACTTTGGAGTGTGGCATGCGAGCCCGGAACCAACACCGCCACCTGTTGATTGCTGAAGTCATAGTAAAATGCCGCCCCCGAAAAAGTGAGGTGGCGGTCGAATGCGCTTCCACGCAATCCGATTTCGTAATCCGTCACATACTCCGGATTCGTGATCGTCGCTTCTGCCGGGGCGAACATGGCACCACCATTGAAATCGCCTCCCTTGAAACCATGAGAAACCTGAGCGTAACTGAGCACGCCGTCGGCGAGGGCATAAGAAACAATGCCGCGCCCACTCCACTTTCCCCAAGTTCGCTGCAAACTCAGCGGCGAGATGGTCGGCGCAAGCAGTCTGCTCCGCGCAAGCAGCCCATCGACAAACGTCAGGGCCAAGCCAGTTGCATCGTAGAGAAATGCGTTGGTGTCAGCGCTGCGATGATCGGAGGTCCAACGCGCCCCGGCAGTAAAGGTCAGGCGTGAAGTAAGGCGATAACTTGCCTCGCTAAATCCGGCGAAGCTACGCGTTCTTTGAAGCAGCGAGGATGCAATTCCCTGTTCGACTGGGAAAAAGGGAGTGAAGAAACCGGGGCCAAAGGCATTAGCCGTATAGGCTTGGTCGTCATAGAAGCGGTCACTGTAGAAATTACCGCCAGCCAACCACGTAAGCCGCTCATCGTTATGAGACACGGCGCGCAGTTCCTGGCTGAATTGATGGTAATTCCCAACCACACTGATCTTGATCGCTGCCGCAGGCCCATTGTCGGAATCGTCGATCAGTCGTCGATTATTACCTTCCACCGCTGTTTGCGAGACGAGGTCAAAACGTGACAATGTCCACGTCGCCGTAGCTGAGACACCCCAACTATCCACGAAATCGTGCGAGGGGATGTTGGTAAAATTTTCCCACGGGTTTGTCGTATCGCGGAAGCCGAAGAAGTCCATGCACGCGCCAATACGTGCGACGGTTATCCCGGGAGGGCACACCACGCCGATCTGCTTGCCCGGCGGAACGTCGTTGCGATTTCGGCCCCCGTGAGCACTGAGTAAGAGATCAAGATTACCCAAGTTCTGGAACCGCACCTCGCCACGCGCGGACCATAAATTGACTCTGCCCTCCGGTGGTATCGCCACCACAGGATTGCGATTGGTGACGTAGCCGTCGCGGTTGAGCGATTGACCGGCGATCCGTACCGCGACATGGTCACCGAGTGCGAATCCGGCAGCGCCATCCACATCCGCCTCGTTGAAACGCCCATAGGTCGCGCTGGCGTATCCGTTCGTTCCTTCAGCCACGTCGGGTTTATGCGCGATGAAATTGATAACGCCGCCGGTGGTGTTACGACCGAACAAGGTACCTTGGGGTCCCTTCAGAATCTCGATCCGATCAAGATCGAGCAAGCCAAAGCCGTAGACAATGTTTGATCCCTGATAGATTCCGTCTGTATGCACCGCGACTGGATTCGCCTGGTTGGCGTTATAAGTGGCGTTGCCGATGCCTCGCAAAAAAATCTGCGGAGTATCGAGGCCAAGTATGGACTGCCACGTAAGATTCGGCACGTCGTGGGCCAATTCCGGACTAGTCATGAGCCCGCGGCGCTCAATGTCATCGCCGGTCAGGACCGCCATGGTCTGCGGTACGACGTCGAGCCCCTCAACGCGTTTGCGCGCCGTAACAACAATGGCTTCAACCGTCGTGGCATTGCCGACGATCGGCATCACGATTGCAATAAAAAGGACCGGCAGAAAATACGTCCGGGCCCGCAAGCGCCATCGATATCGATCACAGGGACAGTCTCGAACCGGCCTGACACCGGGGTCCGACGACGCCAGCGAGTCGATTCTGCAGGCGAATTGTCCCCACATACAATCAACCTTTAGTTATATACGGCGAACGGGGCCCCTCGCCCAAACTCCCTTAAAACGCGCGGAGTGTAGGAGAGAGCACACCGACACACCACAAGGTTATTGTGCTTTTCCAATAGCCTATGGCTCCGCCTGGGTTGTTGCGCGTGAGACTTCACCTGTATAAATTGCGAAGGCTTCTTGCCGACGCAATCATGGCAATCGGAAAGCTTGGTGGAATGGCGTTGATTCGCCTGTGTCGGTCACGTAGGTTTTTTAGCGAAACTTGAATTGATAGCACCGCTGGCACGTTGCGCTAAATCGCGTAGGGGGCGGCCACGGTTACAAGACAAGCTTCCCAGTGAAGGAAGCCAAAATGGGGTGGGTACGGCCCATGCGCGCCGACTTGGCGGATATCCTGTCCGATATCGAGACGCTTTCTACGGCACAAGCGTTCAAGCGTAAGTTTGACCGGACTTACGCCGCTTTGGGATTCAACGCATTCACCTATGTGGGGATGAAAGGCGAGATCGCCTTGGACCCCGCGAATAAACGAAACCCATCGGATCTCATCGTCCTTTCCAACGTGACTTCAAGTTGGATGGACCACTACCTTGAAGAAGATTATCAGGAAGACGATCCGATAATACGAGAATGTTTTGCCAATCGCCTTCCAATCCGTTGGGATGAGAAATTCCGAGCCAATGCCCGCTCACAGCGAGAAGGCCGCGTACTCACGGATGCCTTGGATTTCGGGGTCCGGCGCGGCGTAACCATCCCCCTCCATGGGCCGGCTGGCGAACTTGGCATCATGTCTCTGTATTCGGATTTGTCCGACAACAAATTTGCCAGTGCAGTCAGCGAGTTTCAATACGACGTTCACGTCATCTCACTGCATTTCCACGATGCCGTGCAGCGGGCATTAGTAAATGTTGAGCA
>SCTM01000208.1 GCA_004297485.1 Rhodospirillaceae bacterium | reverse complement strand
CTTGTTCACCCTGAGTCCGGACGGAAATGCATATTCCTCAGCCCCACATACGTCGACTTTTTCCTTGGTATGAAACCGACCGAGAGTCAGGCGTTTCTTGAATATCTCGTCGACCACATGCTCCAGCCGCGTTTCGTGCTTAAGCATAAATGGACGGTCAACGAAGCTATGGTTTGGGACAACCGACGAATGATGCATTCCTCTCCCGGTAATGCACCCGACCTGCGGCGGAAGGGCCTGCGCACGACTTTGGCCGGAGCGACCCGTACAGGCCGCTATTTCGAGGCGGGAGCGAAACAGGCTGAGAATGCGCGTGTGATCATGGATTAACCCGGCCGCTTGGGGAACCGCCAATCCATCAGGAAATCAAACTCAGGCCGGCAAATTCCGGATAAGGACTCGAAGTCATGAAAATCATGCGCGTGCTGAATAATGATAAGCCGTCGTGGGCGATCGAGGAGGGCGGAACCGCCTACGCTATGCTGGGCGACCCATATTCCTCGCCGACCAAGGGCGCATCGCTCGGGCCCGTGGATGGCTTGAAGATTCTCAGCCCGGTGTTGCCTGAGAATAAGGTGATTGTGCTCCTGGCGAATTGGGGGGACAGAGAGGATCGGGATTGGCCGGCATTCATTATAAAGCCCGCGAGCGCAAGAATTAATCCCGGTGAGACGGTGATCTATCCGAAGATTGCAGCCCGGGTATATTTTGAGACCGAGTTGGGGATTGTCGTCGGTAAGAAATGCAAAGACATCACCCCGCAACAAGCGCGAGACCATATTCTCGGGTATACGATCAGCAACGACATCACCGCCTTTGAGTTTACGAAGAAAATTGGTCCCTTTGGCATTCTCTTCGGAAAAGGCTTTGATACGTTCTCAGTGCTGGGCCCATGTATCGCTACCGACGTCGATCCGACGAATCTCATGATACGAGGAAAGCTCAACGGCGAGCAGTTCTTCGAGACGAACAGCGGGCTGATGCTTTGGAATGCCTATGAGATTGTCTCATGGGTAAGCCAGGTCATGCCGCTTTTCCCTGGCGACGTGATCTCCTGCGGAGCCCCTCCGGGAGCTCTAACCAAACCGACGCTTCCGGGCGATCATATCGCGGCGATCATTGATGGCATCGGCACCATCGAGAACCCCGTGCGTCCGGAATGAAATCCGGTGATGTCATTCGGCGCCGCGTGATCTGATCCTAGTCCAATTCGATTCCGAGTGCCTTGAGCTCGCGTTCCGCCCAGAAGATACGTCCCATATATTCCGCCGGGTTTTCGCACGCGGCGAAATAGGTCAGCATGCGGGCGGGCACATCCATCGGGATCATTTGCGATCCATCGAGGCCCGCGTTCTCTACCTTCCAGACCGTAATTTCGGAAGCCACGAAACCGGGAAGCATGGTGATGATGTAGATGTTTTTCCGCGCCAGTTCCGATGCCACGACATTGGCAAAGCGATCCATCGCCCTCTTGCTTGAGAAATACGCCGACGCAGTCAATTTGAAATCGCCGACTGCTTCCAGCGGAAGCGGCTCCTCCGGCTGGCGGAATGCTTCGGCGCTACCTGTGGTCACATTCAGGATTCGCCCACCTCCGCGTGCTTCCATGATCGGAACAACGAGTTGGGTCAGAGTGAAGACCGAATGCACATTGACGGCGAACTGATAGAGCCAGTCTTCTCGCGGAATTTCCAGTAACGATGCCGACCAGCTATCCAGTTGAGTAACGGCTGCGTTATTGATGAGGATATCGACCCCGCCGAACCGATCGACAGTAGCCTGAACCAGTCGACGCAGATCTTCCTCCTTGCTCAAGTCGGTCTGTACCGCCAGCGCCCCGACGCCGAGAGCTTCGATCTGGGCAACCGTTTCACCGATGGTTCCGGGCAACACGCTGTCCGGATCAACTGTTCGCGCGGCCACGACCACATTGACGCCGCGCCGTGCCAGCATCAGAGCTGTGTGCTTGCCGATTCCACGGCTACCGCCAGTAACGATTGCGACCTTTCCCGACAGGTCATGTTCCGGTTGCCTTTGCACTATTTGCCCCCGTCCATTCGGATCTTCGATTTATACCAAAATAAAACTTGGTTCATTCCATGGATCACATGTGCCGCAATATGGGTCATTTTGTTGTGGACACACCCCGCCATGAGGTCTCGCGGAGGCCCGCGGCGTGAGATGATCCACGTTCTTCGGCGAAAGACCGCGATTGCCATTCTCGTCACTCAACCCCACGGTCGTCTAGATCCGGCTCGCACGAGCGGCAAGTCTCACGGCGCCAATGTTCATTCTGACGTGGCCGATCGTTTAGGCTGCGATTGTGGACCGTGAGCCGCTTAACCCACAGGTATTTTCTCAGGGGTTGATCGTTCAATCATGCCGTAACCACTCTGTCCGTCCCAGGTGTAGAGCGCGCCGCCCTGCTGCAAGGTGAGCGGAAACAGGGGATTGTTCATCATGAACGTCGAGAACGTGGTTGTGCCCTTGATGCGGGTGCGGCCGAGCTCTGACTCAAGCTCGAATGACACGTCCTCGCCACTGGGAACCACGCGGGTTATGAAGGCGCCCTTGACCATGCGTGCCTTGATCATCCGCCCCCCCTGGTAGATGTATGCTTGGTTATAGCCGGGGGAACCGTCAGCCCGGGTCGGATAGACGCAAAGTCCGAAAGCCCGCCCGTCGGGAAATACCGCCGACTGCCAGACGTGACCCGTGAATCCTTCAGTTCGTCGAATGCTGTGACGGTGAATGCGAAGTCCCGTTCCCTTGAATTCGCGCGATTTGCCGTCGATGGTAACCTTGCCATTTGCGCGGAACAGGTGTTCAAACCGGCAACCCACGCCCATCGCCAGCGCATCGGCCATCTCCTGCGGGCTCATGCCGGTTGTATCACTGGTGTCCTGCACCCATGCCGGCGTTACCATCGTCATGTCCGCCTCGAGCCGGATTTGGGTGGTCCCGCACGAGTCCAAATTTCCAATCGTCATCTGTTGCGATACGTTGCCGTCTTTCGCCGGACCATCGAAAACCATTTTCCAGCGGCGAAAAGGTTCTATGCAGGTGAAGGTGATCGGGCCCGCGCCGAGGACGGAAGGACCTCCATCCTCTCCGATCGGCGACTTCGCCGGGCCGTGGTTCGCACCGTCAAGCACGCGCCCGTCGGCGAATGTGAAATTCGCATTAAACGAATGAGTGTCCCATGAAGCCGATACTGCTTCTATGCCGAGGCGCGGAAATGCGAAGGCTCCGTTCTCTTCGAATAGCCAAACCGAAGTGCCTTCGCGCATCTCGGGGTCTGCTGGCTTCTCGGTGAGAACCATATCCCGTTCGGGTGCGAGCCCTCCACTCAGATCATCGAGCATGTCATCCTCCTGATTATTCGTTGTTTGCTCATGTCGCAACCAACACATTGAATCGCTCCGAATAGAAGCGGAATCGTTCACGCAACACGGCAGGATCAAGTCCGAAGTCCGCCGGGTCGTAACGGTGGCTGCCGTGCATCTCGCGCGGGGTGTCGCGACGCCATGCTTCCATGCGCGTCCGTGCCTCGGCCGTGAATTCCTCACCGAGGAAGTCGTAGAGCCGTTGTAGGATCGGAAAAGGATCTTTCTGAAAGGGCTCGAAATGAATATCGAAAAATCTGGCATCGTCGCCGGAATCCCGGAACGCGATTAGGCGGCGCATTCCCAATTCCCAGGTTGAGGTATTGAGTTCTCCGAGATAGGCCTTGTCAACGTCATCGGAGAAGGCGCTCACGAGTTCGAAATAGAGGTCCGCCGCCGAGGGGATCACGCTCGCGACGTCGCGGTGTGTCATCCAGTAACGCGCGTCCGGGAAGACTTTCGCCAGCGCATCAATGAACACGATGTGCGACGGATTTTTAAGCCGCCAACGGCGCGGCGGACAGCGCCACTGCAGCAGCTTCAGCACGCGCTTCACATAGCGATAGGTGGGGACGAGGTCCGCTTTGTGGTTCAGCCAATCAGAATAGGACGGGACCTGCGCCATCGCCTGGAATAGCTGCGACTTGAAATCATAGCCCATGTAGGATTGGCATTCGGTGGGAGAGGTCGCGTTGCCGGGTACCATCATCTTCATGCGCGGGAACATTTTATCCCGCCAAAGCATTTTTTGTTCGGCCTGCGCGATCCGCGGATCGCTGTGTTCAGTCGCGGTCTCGGGCGGCGGGCAGGGGGCCAGCGACTCCCAATTGCGAATGAACCGTACGGCGGGATCCTCGCCAAGCATGCCCGAAAGCGCCGTCGAGCCGGTGCGCGGCAAGCCCAAGCCGATGAGCGGCGCCACGATTTCTTGATCGTCGATCTCCGGGTGGCGGCGATACCAGTCCTCAACTTGCAGACGGCACGTGAGCAGTTCTACCAGCTGCGCGTCGAAAGCCTCGCGTCCGCGTTCGCTCAAGCGTCCTTCCGCGTCCGCTGCGTTGACTAAGATACGCAACCCTTCTCGAAAAGACTCGTCACCGAAGTCCTCAAGCGACACAACGTCCTGCGCACGCCGCATAAGACGGTCAATCCGATCCATCCTCACCATTCTCCCTTCATCCGTCGGACAATCGCCAAGGCGACGGCAGCTTCCGCAAGCGGCACTGTCTCGGCAACGCCGTGTTACGTTGCGTTCAGGACATACCTCTGACGTTAGGACATAATCGTCACCGTGAAACGGCCGCTCGGCGCATCGGTCAAGTGGACTGGGCGCTGGTCTCGGCGCTGGATCGCCCGCGAAAATTCCAGGGCTCGATGTGGGTGGCCGCTACATCCTGGCACGCGTCGGCATCGTGACGCTCTTTGCAACGCGTGCCCGCTCGCGGTATTCGCGCGGGGTCTCGCCAGTGGCGCGGCGAAAAGCAACGGTGAAGTTCGAGGGTGTGTTAAATCCCATTGCATGGGCGACCGACTTGACGCAGCGGTCCGACATGAGGAGCTGCTTGGAAAGCAGGATGCGGCTATTGGCAATGTAGGTGCCGATCGAGCAGCCACGACTGACTCGAAAGGCGCGTGCGAGCTGCCGCACCGACAAGTCGCAAAGGCCTGCGAGCTCGGTGAGCGAGGTATGTCCATGGGTGAGGCGCTCGTCGATAATCCGCAGCCGCCATGAGGCAAGGCCTCCCGAGGGCCGGCTGTCCTCGATTCCGAGGCAATGGCGTCCCAATTCGATCGCGGTCTGGGCGGCCATGAGTTCTATGAGGGCGTTGCTGGCGAAGCCGGGATTGCTGATCTCCTTGCCCATGTTGAGGAGCAGGTTGCGAATGCTCGGATTGACGATGTCCAGGCTGCCGCGGAGTCGCTCGTCGGTCCATCGTGGATCACCATCGAACCAGGTCCGGACAGATTCGGGAGCAAACATGCACACGACGGCAGTTTGGCGGCGACATTCGCTTTTAGCGTGAACCGTTTCTCCGGCTGGGACCAGGAATAATTCTCCAATCGGCTCGAAACGACGCTGCCCCCAGCTATCGGGAAAGCATCCGCGCGCAGTGTGTGAACGCGGAAGAAACGTCAATGCCAATCGATGTTCGGTGAGTGCGCCAATCTGGTCGATGGGCTCCGCCCAAGAACGGTGAACGATCTGCACGAGACCGACCGCGGTCACCACCTCGGCTTCCATTTGCGTGATCGGCGCTGCGCTCTGACTCATGCCGTCGGTTTCCTTTCGCCCCCGTGCCGGCACGTGTCGGCTTGGCGTGAGTTAGCTCGTCGGTCCATGGTTGCAAGGGATAAGCGGACCGTCAAGCGCCAGACGGTCGCGCGGAAGGATACTTTCGTGGCAATCGCTGCGGCGATTTAATTCAGGTGCAGTGCGCCAATGAGCCGGCGCCGCTCGCGCTCCTGAAACTGCCGTGGGGTCTCATCGGTTGCACGGCGAAAAGCATAGCAAAAACTTGAAGTCGAGGCGAAACCCAATGCCCTCGCGATTACCTTGATGCTTTGCTCGGTCGCGAGCAATCGCTTGGCGTGATCGAGTTGTCTTTCTGCAATATGGCGCCCAAGTGAATATCCACGGGCGGCGCGAAAGCCTCGCGTCAAATGTCGCGCGGAAAGGCGGCATAGCGATGCCAACTCGGCGAGTGTCGGCACGTCACGGACTTCCGCCAGACGATCTTCGATCACACGCAGGCGCCAGGGGGCGAGCCCCTTCTGCGGGGCCTCGGTAAGGCCGGCACAGTATCGGCCAAGCTCGATGATCACTTGTTCTGTAATAAGCTCTGCCATCGCTTCGCTCGCGAATCCCGGATGGTAGACCTCCTCCGCCAGGCGCCGGAGCAGCTGGCAAATCCGGGTATCGGCAATGTGAAGGCAGTCTTGAAGTCGGCTGTCCGTCCATGCCCAACGCTCATCGAGCAACGCGTTTAGTGAATCCGGCGCGAGCAGGCAGCTGATCGAAGTGATCTGCAAGGCACTGCTCCTGCCACGCAACGCCGTGCCGGCTGGGACCATGTAGAGATCCCCGATGCTTTCGAACTGATCGTGGCGCCAGAGGTCCAGATAGGAGCCCTCCGCATCGGGTGGACGCCGCGTGAGGCAGAGCTCCAGGCGATGTGCCGGTGTTTCGGGCAACACGCCGTCAATTGGCTCAACCGAACGCAAGTACACGAGCTGGACTGTTGCTTTTGCGAGGCACAGTTCCTTCTCGACCGTAGTCGAGCCCGACCAGATATGCTCCACGGCGCTGACTAGCTCCTCTTTCACCGTCAGAATATTGTGTCGGTAATCCGTTGCAAAACCGACACACGCTCGGACAAAGAGCCAGCTAGATCGGGCTAACACCCATATTTGCGGCCTGGCTGCAATACGTGTCCATTATTCGACGTATCGCTTAGTTGTAGAGGCTAAGCACTACTGCCTACCATCCTCGCCGCATCAGTGGACTTAGGCAATATTCATTTTGCTGACATGCGGCGGTCAGGGAAGGGCCGTCGAGTCCATGTGTTCGGGGGGATGCATATGAGGCAATTGTATGCACGGCAGGCGGGGGGCAAATCGTCGCGCCCTGATGAGAGCGTTAGAGAAAGTCTTTTTAATTTCAGCAATATGCAGCGACGTACTGCTCTGTCGCTGATTTCCGGAAGCATCTTCTCCGCGATCACCGGTTCATTTGATTCAGGGCTTGCGGCTGAGTCTCTCCCATTCCTCGCGACGCCGGAGCAAATCGACGCCGAGAAGACGTTATTGCACCTGCTCAAAGACCCGGAAGTCAGGCGGATCCAGGCGAAGCTGAAAACTGACCTGGCAGCGACACCGCGGGGGAGAATGGAGGATGCCGCGGCACGGCTCGATGAGGTCATCGCGCAGTGGACGAACTCTTTGATTTTTGGGGAGATTATACGCTACCGTAGCCGCCCGGCCGCACTCTGGGGCACGGACGACACACCGCGGAGTTGGCTCGGTCACACGCTCGGCGGGTTGGGAATGTCGGGCGATAATCCCGACGCGGTCTATCGGATGGCAACTATCGACGGCGGCGGACGCTACGAAATTTTGGGCCGCTTCGATCCATCGACCCGCGCGGTGCAGTTCGTCGCGGAGGCGGACCGGGGTGATGTGACACTGCCGCCGAAACTCGATAATTCCAAACACTCCGACATCGGCACGCTGGCGTCCATGATCACCGATCGCGATCTGGTGGTTGCGTCCGATGGGACGTTCCGGATCACTGTCGGTGGTTCCGCCGACGGGCCGAACCATCTCGCAACTGAACCGGGTGTGTACTGCCTTGGCTTCCGTGACATCCTTTCGGATTGGAACAACCAGCGGGCGTGCCGTCTGATCATTCGTCGGCTTGATAGCGCGGTAGCCAAGCCGGCAGATCTTGCAGAACTGCGGCGACATGTTCACGAGGATTTGGAGGCATTTGTGCGGTTCTGGGCGAGGTTCCCGGACATCTGGTTTTTCGGTCTGAAACCCAACACGATCTCCGATACCGCTGCCCGGGAGGGCGGCTTTGGCTTCAATGCCGGATGCCGTTTCCAATTAGCCCCCGGCACGGCTGTCCTAGTGACGACGTGGCATGGCGACGCCGCCTATACGGGCTTTCAGCTTACCGATCCGTGGATGATCGCTCCGGATGCACGGAAACATCAGTGCAGCCTCAACAGTTTCCAGTCCGTGCCCAACGCAGATGGCAGCTTCACCTATGTGATTGCGGCAAGCGATCCCGGTGTCGCGAACTGGCTTGACACAGCCGGTTTTCACGACGGCTTTGGCGTTCTTCGGTGGCAAGGGGTTCCGCGGGGCGCTTCGAAGGAAGGGTTGATCCGCGAGTTTCGTGTGATTGAGATCTCTGACCTTGCCAATATGTCTAATCTTGCTCGCATCACGCCTGAGAAACGGCAGGCACAACTTGCGTCCCGCGCCGATGGGTATATCGGTCGGGGGCGATGAACGCATCAGGAGGGTGTGCTCGGGCCGCGCTCAGCCACGCGCAGTGTGGGTTGATCTAGGGGGAATCTTAACAGAAACTTGTCACGGTGAAATCAGGAGGGTCCGCAGCGCGGCATGTTGAGCCAAATAGCTGGGACCGGAACAAAAGTTACACACAGAGAGCAGAAAATTCGAAACAATGAAACGGGGAGGACGAGGATGCCAAAAGTCAATCTGAAGTCGCTATTGCAAGGTGCCACGGCGTTGAGCCTCGGCGCATTCGGTCTTAGCCTGCCGGTCCCGGGAATGGCGCGCGCCGCCGATATCGAATCGCCAGAACAGATCATCGTTACGGCTCGCCGCGTCGAGGAGCGGCTGCAGGATGTGCCGATCTCGATTTCGGTGTTCGACCAAAAGCAATTGTCCGCGCGCGGCGTCACCAACGGGCGCGATCTGGCGGCCTATACGCCGTCCTTGCAGGTCAATGGGTTCTTCGGTGGCAACGACGTTGCATTTTCCCTTCGCGGCTTTGGGCAAGATCTGCAGACGGCGCCGACGGTGGCGGTGTATTTCGCCGAGGCGGTCTCGCCCCGCGGCGGCGCTTCCGTGGAGACCGGCGACGGCGCTCCCCCGGGCAGCTTTTTTGACTTGCAGAACGTACAGGTGCTGAAAGGACCGCAAGGGACGCTGTTCGGCCGGAACACGACCGGCGGTGCGGTGCTGCTGGTGCCGCAAAAGCCGACCGGCAAGTACGAAGGCTATGCCGAGGCCGCTTACGGCAATTACAATATGGAAAATGTTCAGGCTGTGGCGAACGTGCCTGTGAACGATAAAGTCCGCTTCCGGGTCGGCGTCAATCAAGAGAAACGCGATGGCTACTTGAATAATATCTCGGGCATCGGCCCGAGCAATTTCGGCAACGTCGATTATGTGTCCGCGCGTGCGAGCCTCGTTGTCGATGTCACGCCCAATCTGGAGAACTACACCGTCGCGACCTTCAATCGTTCGAAGGACAACGGCCCGATGGAGCAGATGTACGCCTGTAATCCTGCGGCCGTTATCTTCGGAGCATTGTCTTGCGCGCAGTTTGCGCGGGAGCAGGGTCATGGTCCCTATGTTGTGGAAAATGACTATCCCAACCCGGAGACCTTCATTCGCCAATGGCAGGTCATCAACACCACGACGTGGCAGGCCGAGGACAATCTTACGATCAAGAATATCGCCAGCTATGGTCAGCTCAAGAATGACACCCGCACCTCGCTGTTGAGCTACCGCTATGTAACGCCAAGCATCATCTCCGTTCCGACGCAATTCGGGATCTTTAACATACCGACCGGGCCCCTGGCCGGCGTCAACATTCCGTTCCTTGCTCTGAGCAATACGCCCGGAGGCGATACCGCCAATCAGGAGACCTATAGCGAAGAACTGCAATTCCAGGGCCGGTCGTTCGATAACCGGCTGACGTGGCAGGCGGGCGGCTATATGGAAGGAAGCAATACGATCGGGCTTTCCGGCACGCAATCGACAACTTTTCTGAATTGTTCAAACGCTACCGCCTTTCAGTGCTTCAACGTTCTTTCAAACTTTTTAGGACCTGCTCTCGGCGGTGTCATACAGCAGCAGACGTTTAAGGAAAGATTCCATAACTACGGCGTTTACGAGCAAGCGACGTACAAGCTCTCGGACGAGTTCAAAGTGACTGAGGGCCTTCGTTACACAGATGACTTGGTATCGGGCATCGGAAATCGTTACCTTTATACCTTCTCGGCGCCGAACACGCCGGTTGCTGGATGCTTCCCGGGTCTGTCACTCGCGAACGCTTGCGGCCAGAGATCTCGTGTGTCAAGCCACGCGCCGACTTGGCTGATCGATGTTGACTACACCCCGAACCAGGATGTTCTCCTCTACGCCAAGTACGCGCGGGGTTACCGTCAGGGTAGCATCAACCAGTCCGGACCTTTCAACCACACCTCGTTCGCACCGGAACACGTGGATTCCTACGAAATTGGCGCCAAGACCAGCTTCCACGGCGCAATATCGGGAACGTTCAATGTCGCGGGCTTCTACAATGACCTCACCAACCAACAGATTCAGGTCAACTTCCTTAGCGGCGGCGGCGCTGGGCAAACCGGGGGTGTCGTAAACGCCGGCAAGTCCCGTATCTGGGGTTTCGAACTCGAATCCGTGGTCAAGCCGGTGAAGGACGTGACCCTGGATTTGGCCTATACCTATCTGAACACCAAGGTGTTGCAGCTGAACCCCGTCGTATTGGCTCCCGGCGATCTCTTCAATCAAGCTATACCGCTCTCGCAGGTGGGGACTCCGCTTGCGTTCAGTCCGAAGAATAAGGTTTCCGCGACGGCAAGCTATCATCTGCCGTTGGCGGAGGCTCTCGGGCCGATCACGGCGAGCGGTACCTTGACCTTTACCGACAAGCAGCTCGCGCAGGCCGGTGGGCCGTTCGCATACCTCCCATCCTACGCGTTGCTCAATCTGAACCTGAACTGGGAAAACGTGACGGGCAAACCCTTCGACGTTGAGTTATTCATGACCAACGTCACCAACAAACTCTACGCTAACTATGGTGCCGATCAGTTCAATACCTTGGGCGCGGTGTCCCGCATCCTCGGCGAACCGCGTATGTTCGGCGCGCGGGTACGTGTGCACTTCCAATAAGGTGTTACGGGCTACGGCAATGCAGTCGTAGCCACGTTTGAATTGTTGCCGTCCACGCCCGCTCGGGGCGTGGACGGAGCGATCCCAACGATCACCGCGCTTCATTGGTGTTATATCTATGGAGCGAAAGGCTTCCCTTGACCTTGGATGTTCCATCAATGGAAGTCCGCCGCTGTCCTGGTGATGCTCAATAGTGACGCGGCTAGCTATGTCAATGGCGTCGCGCTTGCCGTCGACGGCGGATTCATGGGCGGCGTGATGACCGGCCAGGTCGATCTTAGCGTAATGATGGCGGGGGCGGCCAAGGCCCAGGGCGACAAGTAACAAATGGCCTGTCGACGCGGAGGGAACAATGACCCGCTGGAATGATGAAGATGGGCTGAGATGGCGTGCATTGTCTCCATTCGGCGTCGAGATCGATCATGATCTTGCGGCGCCGTTTTCGGAGGCAGCGGCAGATCGATTCATCGCGTTGTTTCGGCAGGCTGGTCTGATCATCGCGCATGGGCAGGCACTCTCGTTGGCCGAACAGACCGCGCTGATGACGCGTGTCGGGCCGGTGTTGAACCGAACCGGTGAAAGCGGGTACATCACGACTGAGCATGAGCATAGTTCCGCAAGGGCGGAATACACGTTTCATGCGGACGCTGGCTACACGGCGTTTCCGCTCGAGGCCTTGTCCCTGCACGCCGTTGACGTCGTGGACGGCGCTTCCTCGACGCGCTTTGCTGGCGCCGACCGCGGATTTGCGACGTTACCCGCTGCGCTTGGCGAACGGCTAACCGCACACGCGGCGGAAATGATATCGCCAGGTCACGAAATGTTGGCGACCCGTGTGTCAGAGATTCGCGAACCCAGCGCCACGTGGCGCGAGGAACGCCCCACGGTGCTTGTCAACCCGCGCACCGGCCGTCGCTGTATCGGGGTTAGCGAGATGCATGCCGCGCGCCTTATCGGCATGGACTGGGAGG
>SCTM01000207.1 GCA_004297485.1 Rhodospirillaceae bacterium | reverse complement strand
CACCGAGAAGCCGAACAGGATCACCATGCCGAACCAGGAACCGATGATATCGGTGGCCGCGGTATAGGCGTCCGGCCCATAAGCGGCGCTGGCCACCCACCAGGTCACCAGCACCAGGCCGAGAACGAGCCCCACGCCGGTGATGCGGTGGGTCATGGACAGGACTGCCGCGAGCGGCAGCCGGTAAATCTGAAGGTGGGGCGATAGGGGACGGACGACGGGTTTGGCACTGGTGCTCATGGCGGGGTCCAGAAAGAGGCCGGAACCGCGGGGCCGGGACCCCGCGCCTAGGGGCTAAGATATTCAGAAATAAAGGTTTTCCCGAAAGGATGCCGCCCCGACTGCATCCCGGACTCAGTACTAGCGACGCGCGACCGCTAAGTCAACGAAAGGGGGATTGTGGCGACAGCTCTGCGGGCAAATATCTCCACCGCTCACGGATCCGCTGGTCCGGGCACGCCGCTTCCCACGTCGATCCAGCGCGCGTCGTAGACCCGATTTACCACATTGCCCGTTTCGCCGAATCCGAGCTTCGCCTGCAGCTCCGCGAGCCACACGATGCATGGAACTCCGTTTGCACGAACAAGCGGCAACGCCATGACAACGATCTCAATTTCGCGACCGGCAGAGGTCATGCACACGGATTTGTAAAACGCGCCGCATGGTGTGGCCGGAACGACGGAATGGCGATGTCGAACTATCGATTCGACCTCGGGGGAGGGAAACGCAAGAAAATTTTGCCGGTGGCGTCGACGCCGAATAAAGCGACTAACCCGGTGCCCATCAGGCGAATCAGATGTTCATCGTCGGCGTCGACATCAACGATACCGACCCACGGCTGGAACGCGGGTATGACTTTGTCGAGGAACGTCGACAAATGCGGAACAGCACCACCAACGCGCAGCGCCTGCCAGTGTTCTAGGAAATCGGCGAATTTAGCGGGAAGAGAATGTGGTGGCGGCACGTGCGGCTCCATCGGTGACAAACATCACCCTCTGGAACGGCCGGGACTATTCGCCGCCGAATAGTCCAAAGACCGCCCGATGATCTGAAAGACTATCTATACCACTCTGGTGCTCTTGTCACCGGCGCGCCGGTTGGAGCGTTGCGTTAAATCTCACCGTCGGTTTCGCCGAAGGTGCCGGACATTTCCGCCGTGCTCTTTTCGACGGCAGCACAACCGCTTATTCGGGCACACCACTTCCGATGTCGATCCAGCGCTCGTCGAAGACCTGTTTAATCCCGGTGCCCGTTTCGCCAAATCCGAGCACCGCCTGCAACTCCAAGATCCACACGACGCACGGCCCTCCGTTTGAACGAACAAGCGGCAATGCCATGCCAATGATCTCGATTTCACGGCCCGTGGAGGTTACGCACACGGATCTGTAAAAAGAACCGCAGGGTGTGGCCGGCACGACGGAATGGCGACGCCGAACTCTCGAATCGGCATCAGGAGATGGAAACGTGAGAAAATTCTTGCCGGTTCCATCGAAGCCAAAACAGGCAACCAACCCCGTGCCCATCAGACGAATCTCATGAAAGTCCCGATCGTTGACATCAACGATACCGACCCATGGTTGGAATGCCGGCACGACATTATCGAGAAACGCCGCCAGACGCGGAACAGCGCCGTCAACGCGCAATGACTGCCAATGTTCTAAAAAGTCCGCGAATTTGGCGGGGAGATAATGTGGTGGCGGCAGATGGGACTCCATCGGTGACAAACATCACCCTCTGGAACGGTCGGGACTATTCGCCGCCGAATAGCCCCGAGACTGCTCGGCGAGCTGAAATAAATCTATACTACTCCGCCGCCCGCGTCACCGGCGTGCCGGTGGTGGCATCGCGGTAAATCTCCGCGCCCTGTTCGCGGAAAGTGCCGGACATTTCCGCCATGCCCTTTTCAGCGTACTCACGCACCTCTTGCGAAATCTTCATGGAGCAGAACTTCGGTCCGCACATGGAGCAGAAATGCGCGAGCTTGGCGCCTTCCGCGGGCAGGGTCTGGTCGTGGAACTTCTCCGCCGTTTCGGGATCGAGGCTGAGATTGAACTGATCGCGCCAACGGAACTCGAACCGAGCTTTCGACAGCGCGTCGTCGCGCACCCGAGCCGCCGGATGACCCTTGGCCAAATCTGCGGCGTGGGCCGCGATCTTATAGGTGATGATGCCGATCTTGACGTCGTCGCGGTCGGGCAGGCCCAAATGCTCCTTGGGCGTCACATAACAAAGCATGGCGGTGCCGAACCAACCGATCATGGCCGCGCCGATCCCACTGGTAATGTGGTCGTAACCCGGCGCGATGTCGGTGACCAACGGCCCCAGGGTGTAGAACGGCGCCTCGCCGCACACGGCCAGCTGTTTGTCCATGTTCTCCTTGATCTTGTGCATGGGCACATGGCCCGGCCCTTCGATCATCACCTGGACGTCGTGCTTCCACGCCACTTGCGTGAGTTCGCCCAGGGTCTCCAGTTCGCCGAACTGGGCCGCGTCGTTGGCATCGGCGTTGGAGCCGGGGCGTAGGCCGTCGCCGAGCGAGAACGACACGTCATAGGCCTTCATGATCTGGCAGATTTCCTCGAAGTGGGTGTAGAGGAAATTCTCCTTGTGATGAGCGAGACACCACTTGGCCATGATGGAGCCGCCGCGGCTGACGATGCCGGTGACGCGCTTGGCGGTGAGCGGGATGTAGCGCAACAACACGCCGGCATGGATGGTGAAATAGTCCACGCCCTGTTCGGCCTGTTCGATCAAGGTGTCGCGGAAAATTTCCCAGGTGAGGTCTTCGGCCTTGCCGTTGACCTTCTCCAGCGCCTGATAGATCGGCACGGTGCCGATGGGAACCGGCGAATTGCGGATGATCCATTCGCGGATGGTGTGGATGTTGCGGCCCGTGGACAGGTCCATCACCGTGTCGCCGCCCCAGCGGATCGCCCACACCAGCTTGTCCACTTCCTCCGCCACGGATGACGTGACCGCCGAATTGCCGATGTTGGCGTTGATCTTCACCAGGAAATTTCGGCCGATGATCATCGGTTCCGCTTCCGGGTGATTGATGTTGGCGGGAATGATGGCGCGGCCCCGCGCCACTTCGTCGCGCACGAATTCCGGCGTGACGTAGTCGGGAATGGCGGCGCCGAAACTTTCGCCGTCGCGCACCACGTTGGCCTTCGCACGGCCGAGGTTTTCGCGGACAGCGATGTATTCCATTTCCGGCGTGATGATGCCGGCGCGGGCATAGGCAAGCTGGGTCACCGCCTTGCCCGGCTTACCGCGCAGGGGCTTGCGTCCGGCACGATCGAACTGGGGCACATCGCTTTTCTCACCGGCGGCAAGACTGTCGTCTTCGGGCTTTTGCGCACGGCCGGGAATTTCCTCCACGTCGCCGCGCCCCTTGATCCAGCCCGTGCGCAAGGGCACGAGGCCCTTGTGGACGTCGATGGCGACGGCGGGATCGCTGTAGGGGCCCGAGGTGTCATAGACCCGCACCGGCGGCTCGTTGGCGCCCGCGGTAAGATCGATTTCCCGCATGGCGACGGCCACGTCCTTATGCATCGTACCGGGCACATAAATCTTGCGCGAGGACGGCAGCGGGCCGGTGGTGACGGCGGGCTCGTTCTTTTCGATGGCTTCGCGGGAAATTTTGTTCATTGCGGCCTCCCAGGCCTGGCGTTCGTGTCGTTACAGACTGGCGTGGGAGGAAGATGAAAAGCGTTCCATCCCTACGCCGGTATAAACCGGATCAGGTTCGAAGGGTTGACGGCCAACGCCGCCTCTCAGCCCCTGGTTACATGGGGCACCCCTTGGATAAGGGGAGTTTGGCCCTATCGGCCGTGCGCGTCAACGGGCCTGCGCGGTGGCGGCATTTGGCTTGGGCAAGGCACGCCGGGCGAGAATACCGGCAGCGGTCAGCATCAGGCCGGTCGCAAGCAACAGTAGTGTTGCGAGCGCATTGATCTTGGGGCTGACGCCGAGCCGGATGCTGGAGAACACGACCATTGGGAGTGTCGTGGACTGCGGACCGGCGACAAAGCTGGCGATCACCAGGTCGTCAAAGGACAACACGAAGGCGAGAAGCCATCCCGCCGCCACGGCCGGCACCATGAGCGGCAAGGTAACCCGGCGAAAGACAGTCGCCGGCCGCGCGCCCAAATCGGCGGCAGCGTCTTCGATGGCGCGATCCTGGCCGACAACACGCGCCTGGACGACAACCGCCACGTACGAGAGCCCCAGGGTGGCATGCGCCATGACGATGGTGGCCAGACCCCGCCCCGGCATCCACGGTAGGGCCTGCTCAAGGGCGACGAACAAAAGCAACAGCGATAGGCCGCTGATGATATCCGGCATGACCAGAGGCGCAGTGACGGTTCCGGCGAACAAGGCACGCCCGCGAAACGGACCGAAGCGCGCGAGGGCGAATCCGGCGGTGGTGCCGATAATGGTGGCGAGAGTCGCCGACAGGGTGGCGGCCATCAGGCTCACACCGGCGGCGGCGAGAATTTGATCGTCGGCGAAGAGTTCGCCGTACCAGCGTAGCGAGAATCCGGCCCACACCGTGACCAGACGCGAGGCATTGAAGGAGTAGATGACGACGGCCAGCAACGGCAGGTAGAGAAAACCAAGACCAACCGCGATCGCCGTGACGCGCCAGCGCGACGCTTTTCCGTTTGCATTCATGTGCGCGCCTCGCGATCCTGAGTCAGCGCCTGGAACGCCAGAATCGGCGCCACCAGCAGCACCAGCAGGGCAACCGTCGCCGCGGCGCTGACCGGCCAATCGCGATTGCTGAAGAATTCACTCCACAGCACCTTGCCGATCATGAGTGTGTCGGGTCCGCCCAACAACTCCGGAACAACGAATTCTCCGGCGGCGGGAATGAACACCAACAGCGCGCCCGCGAGGATGCCGGGCAACGACAGCGGCAAAGTCACGGTCCAGAAGGCGCGCAGCGGCGTCGCGCCCAGATCGGCGGCGGCTTCCAGCAGCACGGCATCAAGGCGCTCCAGCCGCGCATAAAGCGGCAGCACCATGAACGGCAGGTAGGTGTAGACAATGCCAAGGATAGTTGCGCCATCGGTGTGGAGGAATTGGATCGGCTCATCGACGATCCCCAACGTCAGCAGGGCCGAATTGATCACGCCGCCCGGACGTAACATGCCGATCCACGCATAGATCCGCACCAGGAACGATGTCCAGAAGGGCGCGACCATGAGCAGCAACAAGGTCACGCGCCATTTGCCCGGCGACTGGACGATGGCCAGGGCGAGGGGATAGCCGATCAACAACGTGCACATGGTCGCGATAGCGGCGATGCGCAGCGACCCGAGATAGGCCTTGAGATAGAGAGAGTCCGCGAACAGGGCACGATAGTTGTCGAAGGTGATGGCGAAGTGCCGCGCACCATCAGCCGTGGTCTCCACAAGATCGGTATAAGGCGGCACGCCCAGGCGCATTTCGGCAAGGCTGATTTTCATGATCAGCAGGAAGGGCAGCAGAAAGAATAGCGCGAGCCACAGCCACGGAAGCGCCAGAACGAGTCGCCGCAGTTGGGCTGAACTCATGGCAACACCAGGATAGCGGCGTGAGGCCAACTCACGCGAACCGGATCGCCCACAGCGAATGACCGAACCGATCCGCCGTTATGGCGGACAACCCGCACGCTGGCACCGGTGGCAAAGGTTGCGTGGTAGGTGGAGACCGTGCCGCGATAGATGACGGCGGTGATGCGCGCCGCAAGGCACGGGCCATCTGAAAGCGGCGGATCGCCGGGCGCAGACAAAGTGATCTGCTCGGGCCGCACGGCAATGGCGACGCGCGATCCGGCAGGCAGATGCGTCGCCATCGGCAGGTCAACGGCCAAAGCCGCGCAGGCAACGGTGCGGCCATTGACAATACCGTCCCACAGGTTGATCTCACCAAAAAACGCGGCGACGGCGCGGGTTTCCGGCGCGGTGTAAAGTGTGCGCGGCGACCCGGCTTGCAGGATGCGGCCGCCATCCATAACCGCGACGCGCGTTGCCATGGTCATGGCTTCATCCTGATCGTGGGTGACGACCACAAACGCAATGCCAAGGCGCCGCTGCAGGGCCATGAGTTCAAGTTGGGTACGCTCGCGCAACTGCTTGTCCAAGGCCGCTAGCGGCTCATCAAGCAGCAGCGCCTTCGGGCGCTTGGCAATGCACCGGGCCAAGGCAACGCGCTGTTGCTGGCCGCCGGAAAGCTGGTGAGGCTTGCGCGCGCCGAAGTCCTGAAGCTCGACCAGAATGAGCGCCTCCGCGACGCGTTCCTTTAGCACCGCCCCCTTGAGGCCATCCTGCTGCAAGCCGAAGGCCACGTTGGCCGCGACACTCAGATGGGGAAACAAGGCGTAGGATTGGAACATCATGTTGACCGGCCGCGCGTAGGCCGCCGCCGCCGTCATGTCGCGGCCGTCGATCCACACCCGGCCTTGGTCGGGAAATTCCAGCCCTGCGATCATCCGGAGCAATGTGGTCTTACCGCATCCGGATGGCCCCAACAGTGCGACGAATTCCGCGCCGTCGATCGCGAGCGAGACATCGTCGACCGCCACGGTCGCACCGAAACGCTTGGTGATGGTTTCGAGTGCGAGGACGGGCTTGGTCACGAGGTCGGATCACGTGCCGGATTTGATGCGGGTCCAGATGCGCGTGCGCAGCCGTTCTATCTCAGGCGACGGCGATGACTCGGGAAACAGGCGCTTCATGGTTGGCGCATCGGGATAGACGTTTTTGTCCTCGCGCAACTCTTTGCCGATCAGCGACGTCGCCTTTGCGTTGGCATTCGCATAGGACACCGTATCTGAAATTGGCGCGATGACCTCGGGCCGCAGGATGTAGTCAATGAAGGCGTGGGCGGCATCGGCATGGGGGGCGTCCTTGGGGATCGCCATGAAGTCGAACCACATCACCGCGCCTTCTTTCGGAATACCGTAGCCGATCTCGACGCCATTCTTGGCTTCGGCGGCGCGGTCACGAGCCTGGAAGACGTCGCCGGAAAACCCCGTGGACAGACAGATGTCGCCGTTGGCCAGGGCCGAAATGTATTCGGAATTATGGAACTTTGTGATGTAGGGCCGAACCTTTTCCCACAAGGCGCCAGCGGCTTCATAGTCGGCCGGATTGGTGGAGTGGGGGTCCTTGCCCATGTAGCTGAGGGTAAATTCGAAAACATCCGAGGGCGAATCGAAGACATAGATGCCGCACTTGGAAAGCTTGGCCGCCTTGGCCGGATCGAAGATCAAGCTCCAGCTGTCGACCGCGGCATCTTTGCCCAGTGCCTTGGCGACTTTGGCCACGTTGTAGCCAAGGCCCGATGTGCCCCACATGTAGATGATGCCGTAGGCATTCCCCGGATCGGCCTCGGCGGCGCGCGCGGTGATGGCGGGATCTTGGGTGTCGATATGAGGAAGTTTGGTCTTATCGAACGGGCGCACCACGCCCGCCTTGATCAGGCGCGCCAGCACCGGTCCGTTGGGCACGATGACATCGTAACCGGACTTCCCGGCCAGCATCTTCGCCTCAAGCATCTCACTTGAGTCAAAGACGTCCACATTCACCTTGATGCCCGTGGCTTTGGTGAAATTGGCGAGGGTGTCCGGCGCCAGGTAGTCGGACCAAATGTAAAGATTGAGTTCCTTGTCGGTGGCGAAAGCCGGCACCGAAATGAGCGCTGCGAGAAGAAAGCCGAGGACGAGGGACAGGCATTTGCAGGCGAACAGCCGGTTCGTCATGAATGGGGCTTCCTATTCAACCCGTCTTGGGACCACGGCAAATATTTAGCCCACAAAGACGCCAGTTTGTACATTAGCGCTTATGCGCCGGTGTTAAGCGCCTTGGCGCTCGAAGACGGCGATGGCATCGGCCTGGGCCAGCAGATGCTCCGCCTCGACCACATGAAGGACCTCCACCAACTTTCCGTCGAGAACAGTCACGCCCTTGCCTTGCGCGGACGCCTCCTTGTGGGCAGCGATGAGTCGCCGGGCGCGCTCCAGATCCTGAGGCGACGGCGCGTAAGCCGCATTGGCAACGGCGATCTGCTTGGGATGGATCAGGGTTTTTCCGTCGAAGCCCAGCGCCCGGCCCTGGCGGCAGACCTCGGCGAAACCGGCCTCGTCGTCCAGATCCACATGCACGCCATCGAGCACATTTATGCCGAAGGCGCGCGCGGCCATGATGCAATGCTGTAAAGCGTAAAGCATGGGCGCACGGTCGGCCGGATGAGCGCAGCGCAAGTCCTTGGCGAGGTCGGCGGTACCGACGAGAAATCCGGCAAGGCGCGGCGTCTTGAGGGTTTCGTTGACCCGAGCGATATCCGCCGCGGCAAGAATGCCGCGCGGCGTTTCCATCATGCTCCAGATAAGCAGGGAGTCGGGCGCACCCGCATTGGCGAGAGCGGTGGCGGCATTGCGCACGTCGTCGGCACTGTTGACCTTGGGCAGGACGATCCCATGGGCGCCTGAGCCGGCCGCCGCCTTCAGGTCGTCCGCCGACCATGCTGTATCCAATGCATTGACGCGAATCAGCACTTCCCTTGGACCATAGGCGCGCGACTTCACCGCGCTCACCGCCGCCTCGCGGGCGGCGGCCTTTGAATCCGGCGCAACCGCGTCCTCGAGATCGAAGATCAGACCATCGGCCGGAAGACCCCGGGCCTTTTCCAGCGCGCGGACATTGGACGCCGGCATGTAAAGCATACTGCGGCGAGGACGCGAGGGCAGGTTCATGGCAATCTCCGACAACGATACGTGAGGAATGCGTGAGGTTAATTACCGTCCGTGATAGCTGACCGGCTCATGCCCAGTCCAGAGGTCACCGCCACCGTACCGCGCTTGCGGACGCTGCCGAAAACAGTGTAGACGCGACACACCGCATTCGGCTCCTGAGATGGGCAGCGCAACCAAGACCTTTGTTTGAACATGGGTTTCGCAATCACCGACATCGCATATGTGCGCGGCATTGTCGCGGGCTTCGCTCTTGCCGCGCCTCTCGGCCCGGTGGCAATCCTGTGCATCCGTCGTGCCCTGGCCCGCGGGCGGATTGAGTGCGTGCTGGCCGGTCTTGGCGCCGCCATGGCCGACACCATATTCGGCGCCGTCGCCGGATTGGGGATCACATTTATCTCATCGTTCGTGCTGCTGCACGAATCCGCCATCGGATTCCTGGGCGGCGTCATCGTGCTGACGGTCGGCGTCGTCACCTATCGCACGCCGGTCTGTCATGTCACCGGCACAGTGCACGTACTGAGTCTTCGCCGCGACATGGTGACCGCCTTCACCATGGCCATCACCAATCCCGCCACCATGCTGGGTGCGGCCGGAATCTTTGCCGCTTTCGGCCCTGTGGATTTGAAAACCGAACCGACCAAAGCATTCTGGCTGGTGTTCGGCGTCTTTGCCGGCTCCATGCTGTGGTGGCTGATATTGGCCGTCGTCACCGGCACGCTGAAACAGAAATTCGTCGACGGCGGCTTGCTGCGCCTCAACAAAATCTCAGGCGTCGTCATCGCCGTATCCGGTGCGGCCGTACTGGCGACCGCAGCGTACCGAGTGCTGGAGCATTGATGGAGTCAGCGAGATCTCTCCGCCGTCATCCTCGGGCTTGACCCGAGGATCCAGAGCCACGAACTCCGTGCTTGTTACCCCGGGCCCTCGGATCAAGTCCGAGGGCGACAAGCTAAAGTTACCCGCCCACGCTGAGATATTCGCGCACCAGTACTTCGGCGATCTGCACGGCGTTGAGCGCAGCACCCTTGCGCAGGTTGTCGGACACACACCAGAACGACAGGCCATTGGCCACCGAATGATCCTTGCGGATGCGGCTGACGAACACCGCGTCCTCGCCGGCGGATTCCGCGGGCGTGACATAGCCTTCGTTGGCGCGGTGATCGACCACGGAAACGCCCTTGGCCGTGCGCAGGATCGCCCGCGCCGCATTGTCGGTGATGGGCTTTTCGGTTTCGATATTAATGTATTCGGCGTGACCGATGAACGTGGGTACGCGCGCGCAGTTGGCGTGCACGCGAATATCCGGATCGAGAATCTTGTTCGTCTCCGCCACCATCTTCCATTCTTCCTTGGTGGCGCCGTCGTCCATGAAGATGTCGATGTGCGGAATCACGTTGAACGCGATCTGCTTGGTGAAGATCGAGCGTGTCTCACCCGCCGCCTGGTTGGCGTAGATGCCCTTGGTCTGGTTGAACAGCTCGTCCATGCCCGCCTTGCCGGCACCCGACGTCGACTGATAGGTGGACACCACCACGCGCGTAATCTTGAAG
>SCTM01000206.1 GCA_004297485.1 Rhodospirillaceae bacterium | reverse complement strand
CGATCGTGTCAAGGCCGCGAGCGCCGCGAATGTGGTTGTCGTCGACCCGCGCGGCGATTTGGGCATGGCTGATGTCTATCGCGCGAGCCGCGTCCATTTTTATCCGGGACATCCCCATGATTTTGCCTGCTGGACGCTGGCGGAATCTCAAGCCGCGGGGACGCCCGCCGTTGCTCGTGGCGTGGGCG
This sequence comes from Rhodospirillaceae bacterium, assembly GCA_004297485.1. GTDB lineage: Bacteria > Pseudomonadota > Alphaproteobacteria > Rhodospirillales > Rhodospirillaceae > SCTM01. The sequence continues at coordinate 17,082 of SCTM01000206.1, read as the reverse complement.
GCGTCGAGGAGCGCGTAATCAACGGACAATCCGGTTTTATCGTCCCGGACGCTGCCGCGTTCGCGAATGTCGCGTTGGAAATTCTCCGCAATGACCGGGTCTATGACAGTCTCAGCAGGGCAGCTTCGGACGTCTCGCGGCAGCGTACCTGGGAAATGGTCGCCGCGGAGCTGGATGGCGTGATCGCCGGACTACCGGGCGGAACGTGATAGCGTTGACGATCTGTGTGCTCGGCGCACAAAATGCCTCATTCTTTTGCGCATCTCTGGAACATGCGATTCGCCGGCCGCGGCTGCCCGACGAATCGGTATCCATATCGCCTGAAAATGCGATAATGTCGCGCGCCACCGCCCAGACAATGATCCGATCTCTTCGGATCGGATCATTGTCTGGATTGTTTGATCCTACCGCATGTTATACGGCGAATCGTTCATACTTCGCCGGTGAATGTTCTAGCCGGGGAATCGAGTGAAAATTTTGCATCTTGCCTCCGGCGTCGGCGTTGGCGTCGCCGAACAACAGTTTGAGCGCCTCGTCGGGGCGCTGCAGACGCGTGGTATCGAGCAGCATGTGCTTTTGAGTGCCTCAGGTCCGCGCGGCGAACGCGTGCGCACGCTTGGGATCGAGCCGCGGGAAATCGATTTTCCCGGCCGTTTCAAATTTCTCGATCGGCGCACGATTAACGGCGAGATCAGGCGCACAGCCCCCGATCTCGTCATCTCCTGGTTGCCGGCCATGGGGCAGCTTGTGGAAAACGGCGGCCCGACGCACCTCGGCCGATTGGGGAGTGGTTTGGACATGTCGCTGGTGTCCGGCTGTGACAATCTTCTGGCGCCATCTCGGGTGCGCGCCGACAAGGCGCTCGCGGCAGGATGGTCGGCGGGCCGGGTGCATGTGGTGGCGCCGCTGGTCGGTCCTGATGCCGTTGCCGCAGCTCGCCAAACCGCGCCGAAGGCGGTCGAACGCAAGACCTACTTCACGCCGTCGACCACCAAGTTGGTTTTGACCGCCGCTGAATTCGGCAACGATAGCGGCATCGAGGTGTTGATCAAGGCCATTGCACGCTTGTCGGGATTCTATCTGTGGATTGCCGGTGATGGTCCGGCGCGCGGGGCGTTGGAAGAACATGCGCACGAACTCGGCGTGAAGCCCCGGGTGAGGTTCCTAGGCTGGCAAGACGATCTGCGTCCGTTTCTTGCCGTGGCTGATATGTTTGTCTCACCGGGGTCTCAAGACGACACGGGCGACTTTGTGCTTGAAGCCTGGACCGCCGGTGTTCCCGTGATCGCGGCCGATGGTCTCGGTCCCGGGCTGCTCATCCGGCAACGGGAGAATGGGGTTCTCGTCCCGGTGGGCGATGCAATCAATATGGCCGAGGCCGTGAAATGGCTGAGTCGTGATGTCGATGCCGCGCGCCGTCTTGGCGCCGCCGGGGCAAGCACTTTCTCAGAGAGCTGGTCGATGGCCACGGTTTTGCCTCAGTATATTGCATTGTTTGAACAGTTGGCGCGTCGTTCGACGACGGAGTAGTGGCAGGCCATGAGCGACTCATTCGACTTGGTGATCGGTGGCGGGATGGTCTTCACGCCCGGCGGACCCATCGCGACGGATGTCGGGGTGCGCGAGGGCCGCATTGCGGCTTTCGGCAATCTGACGTCGGCGCGTGCGGCTGAACGCCTTGAGGCCCGCGGTCTTACGGTTCTGCCTGGGGTGATCGACGAACAGGTTCACTTTCGTGAGCCGGGACCGACCCACAAGGAAGATCTGGAAAGCGGTACCCGTGGCGCGGTACTCGGTGGCGTGACGACGGTTTTCGAGATGCCGAACACCGATCCACCGACCACCACGGCAACCTTGCTCGCCGAAAAAGTTACGCGCGCCAGCGGCCGCGCCTGGACCGATTTCGCCTTTTACGTCGGTGCTTCGCCTGAAAACGCGGATGAACTCGGTGTGCTTGAGCGTCTGCCCGGATGCTGCGGCATTAAGATGTTCATGGGCTCGTCCACAGGCTCGCTCCTGGTTGCCGACGATGAAAATGTCGCGCGTGTTTTGCGGAGTGGGACCCGCCGGGTCACGGTTCACAGCGAAGACGACATGCGTCTGTCGGAGCGTTCCGCACTCGTGCGCGACGGCGGATCACCGGCCATGCATCCGGAATGGCGCGATGTGGAGACGGCGTTGCGTTCGACTAAGCGGCTCATCGCCCTGGCACGGGCGGCGCGCCGCCGCGTTCATGTCTTGCACGTGACGACTGCCGAAGAACTGGAGTTCCTCGCGCAACATAAAGACATAGCGACGGTGGAGGTGCTGCCCCAGCACCTGACGTTGGTGGCGCCGGATTGTTATGAGCGATTGGGAACCTTCGCCCAGATGAACCCGCCGATCCGCGACGCGCGTCACCGTGACGCGCTTTGGCGCGCCATTTCCGATGGGGTTGTCGATTGCATCGGCTCGGATCATGCGCCGCATACGCGCGAGGAGAAGGCGAGGCCCTACCCTCGCAGTCCATCGGGTCTCACGGGTGTGCAGACGACCGTGCCGATCATGCTCGATCATGTCGCCGCCGGTCGTTTATCCCTTGCGCGGTTTGTCGATCTGACCAGCACTGGGCCGGCGCGCATTTTCGGCATGGCAAACAAGGGACGCATGGCCGTCGGTTATGATGCGGATTTTACTTTGGTCGATCTTGCGGCCAAGCGCACGATCACGCATGCCTGGATCGCGAGCCGCGCCGGTTGGACGGCATTCGATGGCATGGCCGTCACCGGCTGGCCCATGGCGACGATTATCCGCGGACGCGTCGTTATGCGCGACGGTGAGCTTGCGGGCACACCGCAAGGTCAGGCCGTGAGATTCCTCGAGACCCTCTGATTCCTACACTTACGTCCGGCTCTGCCGCTCAATCCTGTAGGAAGGCACAGGATTCGCTGGTTGGGTCACGCGCCATCAGATGGTCGTAGAGTTTGCCGGCGTGGTCTACCATGCCGTTGATATCGGAACCGATGATCAACTCCTTATTTGCCAAAGCCAGCGCAGCCGCGGCGTAGGATTCGATATAGGCGTCCCGTTTGGGGTAACGTTCGGCGATTGATGGACGTGGATCGCTGGCGGCAATGCGTTCGTTCTCGTTGCGTGCAAAGGGAACGAAACTGCCCTCCAGTCCCGACAATCGATCGGGGGCTCCGGTCGCCGCATTATACAGATTCCATCCGGTGTATGTGCCCAGGGGAACGGCGACGTCGGGCAGGCGAATGCCCGCCTTGTCGATGCCGTCGCCGTCGGGCAGGGGCAGTAGCACGGTATAGGGTTTGCCGGCCTTGGGCGGGACGATCGAAGCGATCCCTTCGTTATCAAACCGTGGTCCGAAGTCGAGACGCGGCGGTTCCATCACACGCGTCGGCATGCGAAGGCCTGGGATCTTTGGTGCGGTCCCCAGATAATCCGCGAGTTTGCCGAGTGTGCTGTCGCTGAGCGTCGGGACGATGCTAGGCGGCGGATCCTTTTTCAATGTGACCCAGCCATCGAGATGGAGGAGGAGCGCACGCAGCAACGGTCGATAGTCCAGCGTGTTTCGACATTGGGCGAGGTTGCGCCGGTCGCTGGTACCGCCTGGGATATTGGTGCCGCCCGCCACCATATATATCCGCGCTCGTCGGTCCGGGGAAATGTCGGTGCTGCCGTCCACCGCGGTATGAATGAGCGATGCGGCCCGAGTCCAATATTCAGTCGACGTATTGACGTACATTACTTTCGGAACGGCATTGGCCGCATTGAGGCGGTCGAACACGCTACCGCTTTGGCCGGCGACGGGATCGGTCTCGGTCGTGGTCGTGAACGGGAACCAATCGCTCGGGTAATCAAGCTGTTCATCAGGGATGAAATAACGCCCGGATTGATCGAAGCGAATATTGAATCCGCCTTTTCCGGCGCCCGCGTTACCGATTAAGGCACCGTCAAAGGCGAGGCGTCCGCGGCCATCGGCGACCAATCCCTGCGCGATCATGGTTTGCAGGACGCGCGCCGACTGCGATTGGCCGTAGGCGAGAACGGCCTGGGGCAGTTCGCCGCCGTTCTCCACCAAGGGATTGGGCGTGTCGACGTGGTCTGTGCGCTCGTGCCGAAAGAAGAGGAGCGCGTCGCGGATCCCGGCGAGGCCGAGCCCTGCGACCCGTGGGCCGCGCGCCGTATAGGTCAAGGTGTAGATCAGGCCCGGCTTGAATCCGTCGTTCAAGGTGATGAAGGCTGGGTCGTAAATCAGCCGTCCATCGACTTTGCGCCCGAACTGCCAACGTTCGCGGGGTATGGCCGTGCGGGGGCCGAACGCGGTTTCACGAACCGTAAGCCGCGCATCCCTGTCGTCCACGGCAGCGGGCTCATATCCCACGGTCATCATGGCGGTGTATTGCGCGCTGGTCATCGGCACTTCCGGTGCGATCTCGCCGTTGACGAGCCCTTCGATTGCCTTACCGCCCTCGGTCGCCACTGGCAGGTCAGCGCGCAGGCGGTCGTTGCCGGGCGGCACGTCCCAACTCCATCCGGTCCAAAGCAGGGCATAACCCTGCTCCATCAGAAAGCCATTGCCGCCCTGTTCGGTCGAGGCCGGCAGGTTGCCCGCATCGGCATCGTTAAACTGCTGCAGCATCAGGCCGCGTCCGCGATTGGGCGGCTCGTAAAGCAGCCGGCCATTCCCGCGTGCGCCGTCCGCGGGCTTCAGCAGTACAAAGTCCACGGCGAAATGGACACGACCTTGCCCGTCACGGGGCGCGAGCTTGATATCAGTGATCGCCTGATTTTCGGCGGCATTCGCCTCGACCGCGAAATAAAGACGGCCGCGCAGCTGTTCGTAGGGGCCGACGTTGCCGAAGGTCTTTCCATCGGCCACCAATCCCCGTTCGAGCACTTCGATGCGGTCCACATCGGCGTGGGCCGCCCGTGTCAAGGCCAGAAACAGCAACCCGACCAGCGCCAGACAGCTCCAGCCGGTCCCCCCTCGTGCAATCATATTCCCCGTCCCGGTCTCGCGCGTGTGCGAATGTCGCGAATCCACAGTTCGCAAGATCATGCGACAAGCCCCGACCGGAACTTGGGAATCATAGCGACACGAGCAGACATATAAGCCCCGTGGTTTGGAATTGAAGGTCCTCACGCGTGCTTGGCGCAATTGACCTGCGGAACTTCAAATCCGCCCACGACCGCAGTATGCCCAATTCTTTGAAATAGTCACACGCCCCAAATCGGCCGCGGGGCCGGTGGCAAGGCCGGTCTTCCGGAAAATGCGGGCAGAGAGGGTGCCGAGCGGCCCCCTTTAAAGCCGGGGACCGCTCGGGTGAACATGACTTACGGCAGGACGATCCGCACGTCCTCGTCGCCGCGCTTGAGTGCCAGCACCGTTGAGTGCGTGGACTCCTTCAGCGCTTCAGTGAGCTCATCGAAATCCGCGATGGGCTCTCGATTGACGGCGACAATCACGTCCTTGGGGCGTAAGCCAAGCTGCCAGGCGTTGCTGCCGCGTTCCACGTCCGTGACCCGGACCCCGCGGACCTTGCCGCCCGGCTCCACATTTTCGAAATTCGCGCCGCTGAGTTCTTCACGGTCGGCGATTTTTGTCTCCGCTTCCTTCGGTGTCTTACCGATGGTGACTTTGACGCTCATTTTCGTACCGTTGCGATTAAGCGCGAGCTCGACCGTGGTCCCGACGGGCATCAGCCCGAGGCGATTTCGCAGATCGGCCGAACTGTGCAACGACTTGCCGTTCAGGCTGGTGATGACGTCGCCTGCTTTAATTCCGGCGGATTCGGCCGGAGATCCTTTTGTCACTCTTCTGACGAGCGCGCCTTCGGAGACGTCGATACCGAGATTCTTGGCCAGTTCGGGATTCATGTCGCCGATCTCAACGCCGATGAGCCCGCGTTTCACCCCACCGTATTGGATGATCTGGCTCACGACCTGACTAACCATGGCGCTCGGCACGGCGAACCCGATGCCGATATTGCCGCCGGCCGGTCCGAGAATCGCCGTGTTCATTCCCACCAGTTCGCCCTTGAGGTTGACCAGCGGCCCGCCGGAATTGCCGGGGTTGATCGCAGCATCGGTTTGAATGAAGTCTTCGTAGCCCTCGATATTGAGGCTGGAGCGGCCGAGGGCGGATACAATCCCGTATGTCACGGTGTGGCCAAGGCCGAACGGGTCGCCCACGGCCATGACGAAGTCGCCGACTTTCAGCGTCGTCGAATCACCAATCGGAAGCGCCGTAAGATCCTTCGCGTCGACCTGCAACAGGGCAACGTCGGTGCCTTCGTCGCTGCCGATGACCTTGGCTGTCAGCTCGCGCCGGTCCTTCAAGGTCACGATGACTTCGGTCGCCTTGTCGATGACGTGATGATTGGTGAGGATGTATCCCTTATTGGCGTCGATAATGATGCCTGACCCCAGCGAGGTCTGTGTTCGTTGTTGTGGTTTCGGCAATTGTTGCTGGCTGCCATCGTCGTCGGGCATCTGAAAGAAGCGGCGAAAATCGCGGGGTATGTCCGTCATGTCGGGCACATCCGCTTTGCTTTTCACGGCGATACTGACGACGGCCGGCGTGACCTTGTCGACCAAAGGCGCCAAGGAGGGTATGCCGTCGCGGGTCGGCAGCGCGGCATTCTGGGCGAAAGCGTGCGGCACAACGACCGGCACTGCGGTGAGGAATAGAGCGGCGATGCCGGCGATTACGGCATCGCGCGTGCCCCGCACAACCTGGGACGGATGCAAGGTGCGGGATGGTCGGACGGACATGGGGCGTCGGCCTTTCATTTCTTCGTGTTGTGATGCCGGCAGAGAGAACGCCGTGAGCGGGACATCTTCGAGATATAGCAAAACCCAGTGAGAGAGAATTCAATCACCACTGATGTTAGCGTTCAGCCACCATCGATGTTAGCTGTCGGTGGCATTCAATCAATCGTAGTAACAGCTATTTAATCTCCAAAACGCGAAAGAAACGTCGCGAATACACGATCGATGCGGCTCGACAAATCGTATGGTTCCGTCGAAACTGCGCGCCCTTTCCGACCCCGCACGGGACCAACACATGCATGCGCTTATCCGGGTTGTTCTGATTTCTGCCCTGGCCTTGTGTGCCGGGCCGGCCGGGGCGCAGAAGACCACCGAGCCGCAGCCCATGGCGGCACCTGGTGAATCGACTGAGCCGCCGCGGCCGAGTGCCGCGCCGGTGCCAGTCGTGCAGCAGCATGCTTTGCCTCGTGGAGGCGGTGTCCTCGTGTTTGGTGGCGGGGAAGGCACCGGTCTTGCGGTGGTAAAGGTGCTCATCGCCGATCACAGCCATGTGACCGTGGTCACCGATGACTCCTCGGAAAATGCAATGCTGACCGCGATGGGTGTCACCGTTGCCCATGGAAATGTGCTCGATCCCGAGACGATAAAGCCCATTTTCACATCAGCCCCGTTCCGTGCCGTGATTTCCACCATCGGCGAGGAACGTGCGCAACAGCCTCTGGACTTCATCGGCAATAAGAACATCGAAGACCTCGCCAAGGCCTCCGATATTCCACGGCTGATCTTGGTGTCGGCAATCGGCGCGGGTGACAGTGCCGACGCACCACCATGGTATGTGCAAGTTATGACAAAGGTATGGGGCTCTGGCGCTCTGACCGCGAAAACCCAGGCCGAAGAATATCTGCGTAAATCCGGGTTGGACTACACCGTCGTCAGGCCCGGATGGATTTCGGATCGGCCGGCCAGCGGCAAGGCCGTCCTGACCGTGGATCGCGGCGTCTATAGCCAGATTGCCCGTGCCGATCTTGGAAATCTCGTTGCCAACTGCGTGGACGATGATACGACGGTCGGCAAGACGCTGTCGGCGTTTGACCAGACGCACGTGGGCTTTCTCGCAATACTTGGCTGGAACTAAGTATTTGCTGGGATAGGGGTTTTCCCTTCCGCCTGTGCCAGCCGGGCGTGACGCCTGGCGAAATGTAAGTTCGGCTAACAGGTGTGGCCCATGTCGCCGGGCCGGACAGGAAGGAAGTGGCGGGAGCGACGGGACTCGAACCCGCGACCTTCGGCGTGACAGAGGCCCGGCACAACTAGCTAACTCTCGTTTCCGCCCGACCTAAGTTGTTAATACACATCAACATATCCCGAATTTCCACAGTAACCCCGAATCGACCGAAACCCTCAAAAATCCCCGCTGACTGTGCCCAAACTGTGCCCGAATCAGTGTGTTGGGGTCGGCCAATCGAGGCCGTGAAACCTCCGATAGTTGACGTAGGTAGCAATACCAAGATGTCCGTGGGTGGTGCAATCTTGAAGTTCAGGGGCGTTCCTGGAGATGAATTATGAAAACTGAAGGCCGTCTGCGGTCGGACGAGGAATTTGTCATTTCGTCCCTAGCGGCGGAATTCTCCGGAACATGGTGTCCCGGAGAAAATCCCCCGGACGCCTACCTTCAAACAAAGGGCCTTACCGTTGCTGTTGAAATTTCAACTCTCGCACAGCAGGTCTCGTCCGGAGGGAAATCAAAGCCAAGGATTTCAGAGGACATTGTTCCCATACGACTTGCGAATGAATTGAATCGCGAGCTTGGCACTCAGGTTCCAGGCGACGTCATTGTGATTCTTACTTTCCACGCACCTATAAGTGAACCCAGAAAGCTCAAGACTGAGCTTGGCAAAACAATCCTAGAATTGTTGGCCAAGGGCCGCGAAGTAGATAGGGCTGTTACAATCCTGGGCAATGAGATTCGCGTTCATATTTCAGTTTACGACCAAGCCCGGGATAAGCGGATTGTAGGAATAGTCACCAATAGAAACTCTAGTGCAAATATATTGGTTAATGCTTGGTCAATACTGCATGACCGAATCGCAGTAAAAGCTGAGAAATGTAAAAAGGTGAAGTTTGACGGCCCGCTATGGCTTGCATTGCTAAACGATTATTGGCTGGCCGACAAAGAAACCTACCAACAGGCATTTGATCGCATTTCAGTTGACCATCCGTTCGAGAGGATCATTTTGGTTTCCTCAGAACGTTCAATCTATGTCCTGGAACGGAGTTCTTCGGCCAATACATGAGCATAGACCCGCAATATCAACATCCGGCCTTCCCTCAGCCACAAGATTTAAACGCAACGCTTTGGCGGTATATGGATTGGCCAAAATTTGAATGGCTTGTCCTGAATGGGCGTCTCTTCATGCCGCGTTTGTCCTTACTGACCGCGACAGACCCCATGGAAGGTAAGACCCCTGCGGGGGAATTAGCCTGGTGGAGAAAGGCTGCGGAAGAGGCCGACAACGATGAGAAGAAAAAGAACCTCATCGAGAACCGTAAAAAACTCGATGCGTTTGCTGCAATGTTTCACCCTCGGTGGTTCGTCAGTTGTTGGCACATGCGGCAACATGAAAACTATGCGATGTGGCGATGCTACACCGCCTCGCCTGATGCTGTTGCGGTTCACACAACATATTCTGCACTGAGAAAATGCTTGCCAGATCATGTTGAATCCGGCGTCGTTCGGTATATCGACTACCGCCGAGAGGGTCTCGCGACCATGAACTTATATCAGTTAGTCATGCATAAACGGCATTACTATGACTTCGAACAAGAGGTGCGAGCGGTCGCAAGCGAAATGGCTCTCCCTCAGTTGGGTGGAGATCACATAGCAGGAAACTCGGATGAACGAGCGTATATGCCGCCTATTGATCTTAGGCACCTCATCCACGGTATTCGTCTACATCCTGAAGCGAGTGAGAGCTTCCGGCAAAAGGTCGAATCTTTGGCGTCAGAGAAGCAACTGCCAAAACCGCTCATTTCAGAGATGGTGGATTAATTTGGCTCGACCACTTTTTTTGAGAATGATGAAAGTTCGCCCGAGCTTGTGATGGGCTTGGGGGAAACGGGGGCCACTTGACCGTTTATGCTAACGAAAATGGAAAGGAAACCGTTAGGAATGCATTTTATCTCCTGACGAAAAATCCGTGTGACTTATTTCTGGTCTCACCATTCTTCTCGAATGATGAGCTTGTAACAGAACTGCTAAATCGAGGCTGCCACACTCGGCTTATTGTTCGGTTAGGCCCCAGAACAACCCCGGAAGCACTCCAGGCAGTGATAAGCGATCCGCGAATTGAGATTCGCTACTTCACCAGTCCCGAATTTCACTCCAAACTTTATATATTTGGAACCCAAGCAGCACTTGTCGGTTCAGCGAACCTCACAGGAAGCGGGGTTCAGAGTAATCGTGAAGTCGCAGTCGAAATATCTTCGCTCGATGACCGTTTTGAACGACTGCTTCAACTCTTCCAAAGTTATTGGGACCAAGCTGAAGTTCTTACTGCTAATCGGCTAAAAGATTACTCCTCGATATATCGCACGCATAGTCTTAGCTCCGCTGAACACAATTTTGAGCAGGCGATAAAGAACCAATTCGGCAACGTACTTCCGGCGGGCGGTATTTCCGTAAACAAAAAGAAGGTTAAAAAGGAAAAGATTTTCGGCGAAAGCTATAGACGGGAATACCAAGAATTTCGGGCCGCCTTTACACAGCTTCAGGGACTGTATGTCGCTGAGCAAGTCAGAAAGGAGCCCCGCGTCCCGTTACGGATCGAGATTGACCAATTTTTCAATTTTCTCAGAAAAAATTATTGCCAGGGAGACGAGTTTAAAGCTCGCCCTTTTCTCCGTGGAGAGGCACTAAATTCCTGCGTTCTAGAACACCTTAAAGAGTGGAACACAGCAGACTTTCCTTATCTTGCTGATGAGATTCCCGGCAAATACTCTCAATTAAAAGAATGCTTCTCGTCCCCGGAAAGTATCGACCGATCCACAGATGAAGAAGTTTTCCAGGCCCTCATCGTGTGTCATGCATTCCACGATACGTTTAGATTCTTCGAGGGAGGCATGCCGACAATGAAAGCAGCCTTTTTCTCGGACAACAAGTTTTCTCACGTAAGGCAAGTTCTGAAGCACTTGATATTTGGGGAAAAGGACTTCGTGGACAGAATGTGCGACTGCATCTTTGATCCTGACTTCAAAATAAACAACTTCGGGCGAAGCTGCGTGCAGGAACTATATGGTTGGGCTAATGCGGAGGATGTGCCGATATGTAATGGCAGAACTGTCAAGATGCTTCGATATTTGGGATGGAACGTGAGAGTCTTCAATTGAATATGTCCGATCAGTCTCTCAACGCCGAAAAACCAGGACGCACTACTTCTGCATTGTCCGAGGAGTCCCGAAAATCCCGTCGCACTCTCATAGCTATAGCGACACTTTGGGTGGCCATCGTGTACTTGGAATTGACGCCGACGAAAATTTCATTCCTCGATATTGATCTGCAGGAAGCCAAGGTTTCGCCAGCGGTTCTAATAGCTGGGGTGGCTCAGTACTTTTGGCTGAGTTTCTTGATCTACGGGTTTACAGATTGGATTGCTTGGTACAGAGGGATTTCGAGTGGACTCGTAGGCCACTGTGACGGAATAGAAAGAAGAGAAAGAGCAAACAACAATGCCCTTATGGCTATCGCCAGAGCAGAGGAAGAGGGGCTGTCGTCGGGAGCAAAGGTCTTGGTCAAGTGGCCAGACGAAACTCAAGAACAGGAAATTCCTCTTGGACAGCTTCAAACCGGTCTTTCGTATTGGCTGATTCAAAGTCGGATGTTAAGGCAAGAGCGTAGGATATTTGTTCTTGATGCCAGTTTGCGAACAATATGGGAGTTCTTACTTCCGTTCGGCAGCGGTCTTTTAATATTCGTTTGGTTCGTGTTGCATCTTTCCTCGCGTACGGGTGGGTAGCGAATCCGTGGCTGCAATGATCAAGAGTGAAAAGTCGATCCCGGAAGAGAATCCGTCTCTATTCCATTACACCAGTCAAGCTGGACTGGAAGGAATACTTGCCTCACAAACGATCTTCGCTACGCACTACAAATTTCTGAATGACGCTACTGAAATTGAGCACTTCAAATCGGCACTTGCTGAACTTTTGGAGCAGAAAGTTTTTGCTCCGGTGAAAAAGCGGATCAAAGCTCTTGCCGCAACATCAGACGATTCAAAGTCCAATCTCAACGCTATCTATCGCAAACATGGCGGTGAAACTAAGGCGATCAAGAAACAAATCGCCAGCCAAGTGAATACAATTTTTAGGCTAACCTGTGAGAATGCCTATATCGCTTCCTTTTGCGGATGGCATCCCCACGCTCCGCGTCTAAACCAACATGGTTTGTTAAGTCAGTGGCGTGCGTATGGACATGATGGGGGCTTCGCTCTCGAATTTGATACGAAGGCCCTGAATGAATTGTTCAAAGAGGATGGGAATCTTTATGATGACTCTTTGTCTTATTTTGGAAATTGCTTTTATGACGAAGACCCAAAGAAAATCATTGCGAAAAGGAAAGCCGAATTTGATTTCGTCGGGGATTTTCTTGTGGACTTCGCAGACGCACTAGCCACAGATCAACGCCGCCTCCCGGACGCGGCACAAGCCGCACAGTATTTTTTTGCATTGTCTTCTCAACCAAAACATCCGGGGTTTTCGGAAGAAAACGAAGTGCGGATTGCTACAACAGTTAGCTCGCGTTCCGATGAAGTTATTGATGGTGAGCCTCTTCGAACGCGACAAATCAAGTTCCGGAACACGGCTGGAGTCACAGTCCCCTATATCGAATTGTTCGCCGGCCTCAACAAGCGACTACCAATCAAAAGAATTCTAGTTGGTCCTCATGTGGATCGAGATAAGCGGGCAGTATATGTAAGGTCGTTGCTTCGTGATTTGCCGATCGAAGTGACTGTCTCAGATATCCCATACATTGCCGTAAAGCGATGACGAAGGGGTCCGCAAATCGTCGTCAGCGACGGGCAGAGACTAAGGGCGGGTTACACGCCCTCACTCAAGAATCCTTGAACGACCTTTATTGCAATTTGATGGAGGATATTAAGCGGCGGTCAGATGTCATAAAAAATGTAATAGAGAAGAAGGTTCCCCTTCCAAATATTATTGCCTTCGAACTGTGCTACTTGCAGCTACGCAAGATATGCGAACTCATTGCCCGGGGATGTTTGGCGGCTCACGGCGATATTCCAGAAAGCCGCAACCAGTTGGGCGGAGAATACAACGCCAACAAAATCATAAAACGACTGGAGGCATTACATCCGACTTTCTATCCGCAACCTAGTCAGCAAGTGCATGACGATGCAGGGAAAGTTCGTGAGGTAAAGGCAGTGACGGAAGGTTATCTCTCAAAAACCGAGTTTCTCAGGTTGTATGGAGAGTGCGGAGAGGTTCTCCATGAGCCAACGCTCGAAAAACGTGTCGTAGGCTCGGGACTAACGATTGATTACGAACGAATCAATGACTGGTGTGGGAAAATACGAACGCTGCTGAATCACCATCAAATACAGCTTAGGGACGACGCTAAGCAGTTATGGGTGCTAATGCAGTCGAAAGACGATGGAAAGGTCCATGCGTTTCAAATGCTAAAACAAGATGGACCATTGCCAACCCCAGGTCCCTCTTAAGCGGCGGACCTTTGCTGTAATAATTGGCGGACATTGCTCTTGGTGCTCACGTTCTCGGTGCCTATTTTTTCCGACGCTCCTACGACCCGCTGTACTACAGATACTCCTACACCGATCTTGGTCGCAATCTTCCGAAGCCCTAAGCCCGAGGCCCTTGCTGCACGAATAGCGTTCTCAACATCCAGAGAAACTGTGGGACGGCCTAAAGTCCTTCCTTCGGCTCTTACACGAGCCAAACCCGCTCTGACCCTTTCCTGAATCATCGAACGTTCGAACTCTGCGAATACCCCCATCATTTGGAACATCGCTTTCCCGGCGGGAGTCGTGGTGTCCAGACCCTGTTGGTGAAGGTAGAGGTCCACGCCCTTTGCATGAAGTTCCCCAAGCAAAGATAGTAGGTCTTGGAGCGACCGGCCTAGGCGATCAACCGACCATGCGGCAATCATGCCGAACTCTTTACGGGCCACACCTTTTAACAGGGCATCTAACCCTGGACGTTGTAGACGACCCTTGGCACCCGAGATTCCCGAATCTTCGAAAATTTTAACTACGTCCCAGCTATGCCGACTTGCTACGGCTATGAGTTCCCGACGTTGGTTATCAGTCGTTTGGTCTGAGGTGGATACCCGAAGGTATAGAGCGACACGTTTGGTCATCACATTGTCTTCCGGATAGCCTTGAAGATAATTTCAAATGCTTCTCCCACGTCATGCACAGTTCTAATTTTGAACCGGCTATATGGGGGTCGATCCACCACCACATTGAGTTGCGTCTTCCCGTACCTTTCAGGGAGCCCTCTCACGGTGATGACTATGGACTGGTCGCGAGGCTGAATCGTAGCGAACCAGAAATTGTCGGGTGTCTCTTGGAAACGGCGATCACTGATCTGGCGTAGGCTCCCTGGAAAATGTGTTCGTATTGCTCGGAGAAGGTCAGTCCCGGCTTGGGCGGTCTCCGGGGGAAGCTCGGCAAGTTGGCGAAGGAAAACTTGGTCTCCGGAGCCCAATAGGGGCTCCCTTGGCGTTGTCTCAACTTGGGTGGAAGTGGATGGGGCCATACTCGGACTCGCCCCTGGAACGCCCTCTGCGATCATTATGGCGGCGTGTGTATTACCGACGCTCAAGACCGTCACTGCATCAGGATTGAATCGAAGGGTTGTTGTGGCTGGGTCATACCGAGCCTCCTTCAACAACAAGACATTCCACACCCCGCCAACGTGGGCTGGGGACCCCAAGCGTCGAATATCTGAGGGAGAAACCTCTGCCTTCCACATCAACTCATTGATAACGCTACATTTTTCTATTGATATTTCCATTGCCACCAGTTCCTCCATCTCAGTGTCACTGAACTAGTAACACTGAATCAGAGAATTGGCAAATGTGCGGTAATCAAGTGGTTTCAGTACAGGTGTTGGGTCGAATAACCCCCATTGATTTTGCTACGTTTTTTTCATGAAGAACCTGAGGGATTGCCGTACAGGGACCACAATAGTGCTGAGTAATACCCAACCCAGTTCCTTCCAGACCCAGGGTGCCCTAACTGGAAATTGAAGACCTAGGGTGTCCTGAAAGGACGTCCCGAAGGGACGAAAGGGGCTGGTAGGGGTTGAGCATGGGGAGTCCTGGTGAATTGAGGGCCACAGGTCGTCTGGGTTCTAAGGCCTTTTAGGGACCGACCTACGAGCTGGAGTGGTGAGAGATTGGAAATACTAGAAACCCCAAAACCGTTTTATGGGGTCCTGGGGTTTTCTAGGTGCAGTTAGGAATTATGGAAGCCTAGGTGCTTTAGGTCCCAACAGTTCCCATTCTTAAAATGTACCCTGTCTCACACTTAGTTCTGACCATCAGTTTGTGAATGGCTTCCCCAAGAACAGTCACCTCTCCAATCGTCAATGCGTTCTCGTCGGGTTTGGTGGTCTCTGGTCCATCATCTTCCACCCCACGATAACCCAGCCGCCAAAGTGCAGCTTCATAACCTTCCTCGGTCTGGCTGCCAAAGGCAGTGCTGTATCTCAGATCGTCATTTCCACCCTTCGTCAGGTAGTCGGCAATTGCCTTGAACTTCTCAAGCGGGGCCTGTGCTTCGAAAGTTTTCTTTAGCTCCACGCAATAAGTGTCAGGCCAATACCGCTTTAAGGTCTTTGCCACCCGTTCATGGGCAGCATCGCATCCGGTCTGCCCCAAATGGATCAATCCATGAAAATGGACTAACACCACACTCTTTCGCTCATCAAAGTCTTCAAAGAGGCTGCTCGGCCACTGCCTTGCCGCCATTTGAGTCACGACACTCAGCTTGACGGCCTCCTTAGCCCTACAAAGGTCCTCGGCGGCCTCCTGCAGCTTACGTAAAGCCGTGGGAACGTGGCCGCCCGTTTTATTTCCTCGCTCTCTAAGGGCGTCTCTGTCCTTTTGGGCCTTATTCATTCGAAGGGCTTCTAGATTGATAACTTCAATCTCAACAGCCCCGATCAAACCGACAGTTTTCAATTCCCTATTCAGGGCCGACCTAATGTTGCTTTCTAATTGCTCACAGGCGACGAGCGTCTGATCCACATCAATGTCTGTAACCGTATGCAACAGAGTTAAAAAGCGTAATTGGTCATTGATTTTGTCGTGGGGGAGGTGTCCCCAGGCCCGGTTAAAACGACCGAATAGCTTCTTGCTGTGCTCCTTGTGCTTTTCATCATCAAGAAGTGTTGCTTTAGCTAATTCGGGTCCCAGGGCCGCTTTTAATCGCGTCTTCTTCCAGGTGCCGGTGTTGAAGGGAGTATGCTTCAACATCCGTAATCTATTTGTCAGTGAATTATTCTTCAGTACATCAAACGTAGCCATTTTCTTCCTTGAAAAAGGAATGACAGGACAGCCCCCATTGGCAACCTAGCCAATGGACGAAACCCTCTTAGAGGGGGCGGTCAAAAACAGATTTTGGGATTTTTAGGCTGCGGGGGAATGCCCCGAGCGATCTCGAAATCAGTTTGTCATTTCCAAAAACAGCATATCGTAAAAATTCTCAAAAATCAAGTTCTAGTTGCATAAGTGACGGAAAATTTGAAGTTTCTGATAAGAACATCAAGCGAGAATGTTGAAGGGGGAGAAGTCACCTATGAAAGAGACCGTCGTCTCTACCTGGGAAGAATTTGAACGGTCGCTCATCGCTCTCCGTGACGATGAGCAGAAGGCTGGGCGGTCCACAAAATTTCTTTATCGCGGGCAATCAAGTTCCCTATGGCCTCTGGCCACCACGTTAGACCGCTGGACCCAAAAGAGCGTTCGGTTCAGCGATCATTTCAGAGTGATGTTGAAGGCGAAGTCTCAAGTCGAGACTTTCACGGGACACAAATGGGTTCTCCCGGGATACCCGGAAATGGAAGAGGTGTTCCGCAACTATGATGCCTTTAGCCGAAGGCAATTTCCCGACCAGGAGACCTACAGCTACATGGTCTACCTCCGACACCACGTGACCTGCTCCCCTGAAACGCCCCCGATTTTGGGTTAGGGTTCTGTTCTCCATGGAGGAGACGGACGATGCGCAAGAGCAGGTTCACGGAAGAGCAGATCATCGGAATCTTGAAGGAGCA
>SCTM01000205.1 GCA_004297485.1 Rhodospirillaceae bacterium | reverse complement strand
TTGAGGGCCGTCTGGTATGCAGGATCATCGGGAGTCACCGCTTGCACCGCTTTGTAATTGGCAGTGCCGGGACGCCAGCAATCGAATTGATAAATCCCACCCGCAGAACGCGTGAAACATGCCACCTGGACGTTTGCGCCGATGTCGAGATTGTTGAACACACCCCACGACCGTTCGCCACGTCCGGCCATACCGCGCGTTACACGGTTCATGACCACGTTTGCGACCGCTTGCATACCGATAGCGCCCTCGCCGCGTGCTTCGGCCCATAGGGTTTTTGCAAGTGCCTCAACGCCAAGCGGATATGCGTTCACGTAAATGTCTCCTATGTCGATTACCGGGGACGATGATGTCACCGGCTGGTAACTCGTGCCTTGCGGCGGCGGTGTCTGCGGTGAAAAACCGAGAAGGGTTTCAATGTCCGCAATCAGCGCCGCTATGAACCCCATAACTACGTCGCCGGCGGCGGGTGATATTCCCGCTCAATGATGGCAACGAGATTTCCATCTTTGTCTGTGATGGTCTCACGTATCCAATCGCCTGTAGCTGGCGGGTCTGTGAGAGCCTTTCCAGGCGCAAGATTTTCAGTTTTCTTGTTCATGAGTCCAGCTTCCAAATCACACCGGCATACGCGGCCGTCGCATCAGCGTTGATCGTGCTCATGGCGATTTGCACTAAAAGCGACGAGTCAAATTTAACGAACAATGGGGAGAGAACCGGATTTATGACCTGATGCAAAGTCGCGCCTCGCATCGAGATCGAAACCGAATTTGAACCTCGCGTACTCAAATCCTGCGCAACGGTATAGCCCTGACCATTGGCGGCTGTTGTGTACATCGGTTCAATGCGGGTGATGTCACCAACAATGGAACGTTGCCCCGCCACCATGCCCGCATGCGTGAGCGTATACACCGTGCCGTCAATGGTGATGGTCCAGGTTGTTGATCCCGCGTTTGATGTTCCGCCGATTAAGCCGGTAAGACGGCCACGGCCTGACACGTTCACAATCGTCCGCGTCGCGGTGGACGGATCAGCGGTTTGATAATCACCGATCTGCGCTATACCTCCGCTGCCTCCCCAAAAATTTGAAAGCGCGGCACCGGCCGTCAAAGAATTGATCTTTAAATTCGCGCTCGGAACGTCATAGAGCGGCAGCACTTTTGGATCGCGCAAATATGGCGATGTGCTGGGAGATTGCGTCTGAAATAAACCGGGCTGCATGTGCGGCCTACGTGTGCGTTAAGGTGATGATGTTTGGTGTGATCGCATTTGCGGAAGAATTGTAGATGCTGAATGCGCCTGTAACGGGGATAACCCCCAACGAACCGGGTGTGATCGGGATACCATGCGTAGCGTCGGGAGCGTTGCCCCACTTTAAATTCCCAGTCGATGACGGCGGATTGAAAACCATCAACGCCTTACGGTTTGCGTTAGCTGCAATGGCAAGCGTAGCGCCGGCAGCAAGCGCCGCGTCGGCCGTATCCGTGATGCCGTCTGCGCCTTGATCGTCAACCTTGAAGTTTCCGACGCCAGTAACAGGGATCGAACCGCTCACAAGGTTCAAGCGATTATCGACAATCTGCCCGAAACTCGTCTTGATCGTGACAGTTACAGCACCGGCGCTTGTGTTCAGAAATTGCAATTCTGAAAAGTCATTCTCATCAGGCGAAACGCTGTCACCCACAGCCTTGCGCAAAAAGTCGGTTGGTTGCTGGCTCATTCCAATCAACACCACACCGTCAGTTGTGATGTCGATCACAAGATAAGACCGGCCGGCACGAGCAACGGTCTTAGTTTCATTCGCCGCAAGAATGACGACGATTTCGCCTTGACTGCGCGTGCGCCGTGAAGCTGGAACGGTCATGCCCGCGCCTTTCCGAAAATCAAAATTGCCGCGAACGATGCCGCGATAATTCCACCGATCTTGACCAAGGTACTCAACGTGGCGTCATAGTTTTTCGCATCCTGAGACTGCGAAGCTTGAAGCACGCTATCCACAAGACCCGTCGCGAATTGCTGATTGTTGACGCCACTTTTTGAGACAAGATCACTTAGCGATCCCGCCGCCGAAAAATAATCAGACGTGACATTGCCGACAGTCGTTAAGGCGCTGTGCGTGATGTCTGAAGCGGTTTGCGCTGCGAGGGTTGCAGATTGAGAGGCTGCTGATATTGCATCAGCCGTTGACCTTCTCAGCGTGTCCTGCTGGCTATCGGAAATCAGCTTGGCCGTGTTCAATAGATCGCTGGACGTAGAGAACGCAGCAAGGACCGCATTTTTATTGTCTGAACTTATATGCGATAGTGTGTCTGCATTCGACGTTGCCCCCAACGCCAAAGCATCCGCAGTCGCCTTGACCGCCCCCGGATCGGAAGTCGTGATATTCACATTCTGCGTCGAGCCGTCTTGCGCAACATACGCGGAACTCTGATCCGCAGTGCCTACGCGCTTATCGGTCGATGTGGTCGTGTTGTTCGTTTGATTTTGGCTGGTCGAATTCCCACCCCCGAAAAGGCCCATTACACAATCCCCTTTTTCTTGAGGATCAGTAGGGCAACTATCGCAACAGCGGCCATCATGAGAGAACCGGCATTAAGACCGCTTCCCAAGCCCGCATATTGAGCGGCAGCACTGGTGGGAGCCGTGCTCGTGTTTGTCACGGGCAACGTATTTGATTGACGCGCGCTGGCTCCGGCCCCGACCGCGAACGGACCATCAACGATTTCGATTGTGTTTGGACCGCCATCAACCTGCGAGATCGCGGTGGAGGGACCACCGCCTAGCCCGAGGTCAAGTGAGCTGCCAAAGCCAGCGGGAAGGCCCGGCATGTTAGCCCCTCCGCAGAAGCAGGAATGCCCCTACGCCGATAATCGCCAGCATTCCCACAAACACCGGGTTGATGCCGCCGATGGCCGTTCCCGAACCGGGAACCACTCCACCGGGAGCTGTGCCAGTGATGCCAAGCCACGGTGTCGGACCCGTATAAGCTCTGCCCGGCTGGTTGTAGTAACCATTGCTCAGAGCCGCCAGCTTATAGGCGTTGTTGACTTCGTTGTTTTGAAGCTGAAGGCTTCCATATGCGGAGCCGAGACCGACCGCCGCATTGATCAGCTTGTCAGTCCAGGGCGCATCGCCACCGATTCCAGGACCGGACTGATCACCGATAGGCTGATTACCCAAAGTCAAATTGGGCGGCAAGAAATTGGTCGTATCGATTGGACCTAGAGAGAGACCGGCCACTGATGGACCTCCGAAAAAATACGTCAGACGTGAGGCCGTGAAGCGAACCGCGCGTTAATCGCGCGGTCCGAGCACTTCGCGAACCACCGTGAAGTTTGCCGCTGCCGACATGTTGAAGATCACTTCAAACGGCAGGAAGCCGACATAAGGCAAGCGCCCAGCGTTCGGTCCCGAATTTTGCAGAATGCCAGGATCGGCAGCCTCAAGAATGCGATTGCGCGCATCGAAGGCTAGATGCGTCCAACCGGCCTGGGGAGTCAGACCGTTTTCAGCGATCATGTTGTGGTACTCGAGCGGAATAGTGTTGAGCTGTTCCACTTCGTTGATCTTGACGCGCAGGTTCGCAATGTTGGTCGAGTTGCAATGGAACGCGAGAATTCGATCATTGCGCACGAAGTTGGTGACGGATAGATCGCCCGTTCCTGA
>SCTM01000204.1 GCA_004297485.1 Rhodospirillaceae bacterium | reverse complement strand
GGGTTACATGAAACACTGCGGCCGTGTCCGACGTATCGTTCACGGAAACGCTGTCGATGCTGACCGTCGGCGTTACCGGCGTCGGCGTCGCGATGGCGTCGATAGTGCCGGTGGCGCTGCCGGTGGCGATAGTGGCGCCGGTCGCCCCGGACAGGCTGACAACAAAGCTCGACGCGTCATGGGGGGACGCATTGGCCGGGATCGACACGCTGATGGATTGACTGGTGACACCGGGGTTAAAGGTGAGCGAGCCGCTTGCTGGTGTGTAATAGGTGCCCGCGCCGCCGCCACTGGTCGCATAGGAAACCGTGACCGGGTCGGTGCTGGCGGCGGACAGGGTGACATTGAACACCGCGGTGGTGGCGCTGGCGTCGCTCACTTCGGCGCCGGAGATGCTGATGGTCGGTGGTGTGGCGAGCGCGGCGATGGCGACGGTGGCCGTTCCGGTCGTGATGGAGGAACCGTCGCTGGGATTGCTGAGCACCACCGTGAAATCCCGGGCCGGCTGCGGCGCGGATTCCTTTGTGGTGCCGACAGTGATTGTTGCGCTCGTCTGTCCCGGCGCAAACGTCAAGTCGCCGCTCGCGCTAGTATAGTCGGTGCCGGCATGAGCCGTGTCGCCACTCGCTCCGGTGTTGTAGTGAACCGTGACCTGGCCCGCCGTATCGCCGCCGCGGGTTACGATGACGGACGCAGCACCGCCTTCGTTCACCGAGGCGTTACCGACAGAGAGCGTCGACTGTCCGACCACCGGCGTCGCATTGATGTTAACGGTGCCTGTGGTGCTGCCGAGAATGGCGCCGTCGGGACTTGATAACTGCACCGTGAAGGCTTCGGCCACGTGCTGGCTGGTGAACGTCAGTATCTTTGACTCGGGCAGGATCGGAATGACGATGGTCGCGGTGGTCTGGCCGGCCGAGAAGACGACATCGCCGCTGGTCGGCGTGAACTCCACGTTGCCTTTCGCCGATCCGTCCGTGGTCTGAAAATGTACGGTGGTCGGCAGGGAGGTATCGCCGGTAAGCGTGAGCGTGAGGGTCGCCGTTCCGGCCGCGTTGTCCGATACGGTCACGCTGCCGATGGTCAGGGTTGGCAGCGGCGGCGGAGCCGCCAGATTTGCGGTGGCGGCGCCTCCGGCGGTAACGTCGGCCCCGCCGGATATGGCCAGGGAGAATCCCCCGGTTGCGGGCGCCGTGCGATCGCCCACCAGAGTGGACACGGGGACCGTTATGGACGTATCGCCCGGATTGAAGGTCACCGATCCCGTAACGCCGATGTAGTCGGTTCCCGCATGGGCGGTGCCGTCGACCGTGTGATAGCTGACGGTGGTGGTCTGATCGAAGTTGTTGGCGCGGGTGATGGTGAAAGTCGTGGTGCCCGGTCGGGGATCGATCGCGCCGTCGCCCGCCACGTTAACCTGGGTTGTCTGGATGGTCGGCTGTTGCTGCGTTTGCTGCTGCTGTTGTTGTTGCGTGCCGGTTCCCGTCCCCGTGCCGGTCCCGGTGCCAGTTCCAGTCCCTGTCCCCGTTCCGTTTCCCGTGCCCGTATCGTTGCCGGTTCCTGTACCCGTGCCTGTGCCGTTTCCCGTGCCGGTGTTGTCGGACTGGGTGCCGTTGGCGTTGAAGGTATCGTGGTGCGGCGGCGGTGGCGTCGGCGGCGGATTGTTGCCCTGGTTACCTTGATTCCCCTGGTTACCTTGATTGCCCTGGTTCCCCTGATTACCCTGGTCTCCCTGATTGCCGTTGCCTTCGGCGCCCGGCTTGGCGTTATTTTGTTGCTGCTGCTGGTTCTGCTGCTGGTTCTGCTGAACCATGGTGGTGACCATGGACTCAACCTTGCCGGCGATATTCTGAACCTGCGTTTCGCTCAGCTGGACCGTTTGCGGCGTTTCGCCCTTGCTCGGATTGAACTTCCAGGCGGTGTTGGCGGTGTCGATTTCACCCTCGAACTGACCGCTGGGTGAGAACAGAGCGATCTTGCCAATGCTCACACTGCCGTCGGGTCCCGGCACCGGCCGGTTGAGGATGGTGATATCGCCGGTCGCGGGGTCGTACATGGCAATGACATGGGTGCCGCGGATACCGATGGTGGCCACCGGCGTCTTGAACATCATGTGGTCTTGGCCGGAGTGGGCGATCTGACCGCTGACGAAGGACGCCGCGCCCTTGATCAGAGACACGGTTTCCTTGCCGCCGTGGGTGGCGGGGTCATAGATCAGTTCGTCCAGCACCAATTCGCCTTTGGCGTCGATGGCAAGCGTGGTGCCGTCGATGAGCACGACACCGGCGTTGGCGCCGGGGCCAGTGTCGATCACATCGTTGGTGTAAAGCGGCGTGCCGACCTTCAGGGGCACCACCGTGCCGTCGGCGCGGGTGATCTTGCCGTCCCCGGTCACGGACCGGATCTGCCCGATCTGCGGGCCGGCGGTTGTTCCGCCCACTTGGGCATAGACCCCCACGTTGGCCGGGCCCGCGTATTGAACGGCGTGTTCGCCCGAAACGACCGTCCCGCTTGCGTCCGTCAAGGACGGCGGGTGATCGACCGTGAAAAAGCCCCTGATGAGATACGTGACGCCCTCAGGATTGGAAATCACCAGATCGTGCCCGGCGTGGGCGAACATGCTGGTGAGCAGGACCTCGTGGCCCGGAATGTGGACGATGCCGTTCTCGGCGACGAGGACAACCGTCTGCGTTCCGGACATCAACGCCGATGTCGGCAGCGCCGTCGGCGGCGTGAAGGACGTGGTCACCCCAAAGCACCCCTTAAATGCGGAGCCGAAGCAGGTTCGGCTTCAGTCTCAATAAGCCAAAGTAGCATAAAATCCACACTTCTTACGCGATTCTTAGTCGGCGGATTTGATCGCAACGGAATAATTTTTATGTCCGCGCGTTACTACTACGAAGTAGCAGCAGTATCGGTTGCGTGCACCGGCAATTGACTATTAGGTGCTGGAAAATTAGTAGCGAGTCCAATCGTCTCCAAAAAAGCGAGTGCTTGGATGGACTTGCCGGGCTGTTCACCGTCGCGGGCGATCGCCGAAGCTTTCGAAGGCGGCGGCATGGGCGGAGAGCCCCTTGTCCAGCATTGCACGCGCCATGTTTTCG
Source organism: Rhodospirillaceae bacterium (assembly GCA_004297485.1). GTDB lineage: Bacteria > Pseudomonadota > Alphaproteobacteria > Rhodospirillales > Rhodospirillaceae > SCTM01. The sequence goes on along the minus strand of SCTM01000204.1, from coordinate 6,568 downwards.
CCCAAGCCCGCCGCCTTGATCAGCATATCGGGGCGTACCCCAAGAAGGGTGGCCAGCAGGGTGACACGAACCTCGGGGGTAGCCTCGTCAAAAATCTGCCGGCATTTCACAATTGAAAGACCGGACAGCAGGTCATGGCTTTTATTCTCCGCCATGATTCGGGTCGCGGTCGTGAAGGCAACAAAATCGAGGAGGCCGGGGACCAGCCGTTCAGCCTGTGCCAATAGACCCGCCGCGGCGGCGCGGTCGAGCTTCACGGCCGGCATGGGGTAGGCTTGACGGATGCGGGAATAGGAAACATCGCGACGCCCATCGGATCGCGCAGTCCATTCTTCCTGGTTCAACAGGCTTGCCTCGGGAAATTCCGTCTCTGTGCCATTGGGCAGGGAGCAGTAGACCATGCCGTCCTCGACCATTTCGACGGTATAGGCACGCCCGTCCTTGGTGTAGGCCTTGGCACCGTGGGAGAATCGGGATGTCACTTTGATTTCCTCGGCATGAACATCGAAGGCAGAAGGGGAGCCCGGCGCCACAATAAGTCCGAGTATTGCACGGGACGACGAAATCGCGACGCGAAGAACTCCAGGCCACCATCAAAACCCGGCCCGAGACCTTATATAAGTTGCTTCCGGCTGGGCCTCCGGCACATAAGTGCCCGGCGCCAAAACGATATCAAACAAGGTCCCCCGTCCCCGTGGCATTTCCTCCGACAAATCCTTCCCTCGCCCGCGCCTTGGTCGAGCGCGACTATAAGGACCCCACCCCGGTGCAGACCGCCGTACTGGCGCCCGAGGCCGCCGGCCGCGACCTGCTGGTGTCCGCTCAGACCGGATCGGGGAAAACCGTGGCCTTTGGTTTGGCCATTGCCTCGACCCTGTTGGAAGGTGCCTCAACTCTGCCGCGGGCCGGCGATCCCCTGGCGCTGATCGTCGCGCCCACCCGCGAGTTGGCCCTGCAGGTACACCGCGAGCTGACATGGCTCTACCAGCATGCGGGCGCACGCGTCGTAACCTGTGTGGGCGGCATGGACCCCAGGACCGAAAAGCATCAGCTCTATGCGGGATGCCATATCGTCGTCGGCACGCCCGGCCGGCTGCGCGACCACCTGGAGCGCACCAGCCTCAAGATCGCCGGTCTCAAGGCCGTCGTATTGGACGAGGCCGATGAAATGCTCGATCTGGGATTCCGAGAGGACCTCGAATTCATTCTTGAGACCACGCCCGAGAACCGGCGCACCTTGATGTTTTCGGCGACCCTGCCGCGCGACATTGTGACTTTGGCAAAGCGATACCAACGCGATGCCCTGCGCATCGAAGCCTCGGCCGGCGCGCGCGGTCATGCCGACATCGAGTATCGTGCCATGCGCATCGCGCCCCAGGACGCCGTGCACGCCGTGGTCAACGTACTGCGTTTCGTAGACTCACCTGCTACGCTTGTGTTCTGCAATACCCGCGACGGAGTGCGTCATCTTCATGCCGCGCTGACCGAACGCGGCTTTTCGGCCGTGTCCCTTTCAGGCGAGTTCAGCCAGACCGAACGCAATCACGCGCTTCAAGCCTTGCGCGATGGCCGCGCCCGCGTTTGTGTGGCAACAGACGTCGCCGCGCGCGGCATCGACCTGCCCAATCTCGGGCTGGTGATTCACGCCGATCTTCCCAACGATGCCGAGACCCTGCAGCACCGCAGCGGACGCACCGGCCGTGCGGGCCGCAAGGGCGTCAGCGTATTGATCATCACCCCGGCACATCGTCGAAAAGCTGAACGGCTTCTGACGTCCGCCCGCATCCAGGCCGTCTGGACCAATCCGCCCACCGCCGATGACATCCGCAAGCTCGACAACGAACGTCTCCTGCAAAGCTTGATCGCCGCTGAGAGTGGCCAGGACGAAGATATCGCCATGGCCAAGGTGCTGCTGACCAAACGGTCACCCGAGGACATCGCCGCGGCGCTTGTGCGCATCTACCGTTCCCAGCTGCCCGCGCCCGAGGATGTGGTGGATCTGGGTGCCGTGAACACTCCTGGACGGCCCGAAAATGCTCCGCGCGAGGCCAAGAAAGGCTTAGCGGACAGCGTCTGGTTCCGGCTCAACGTCGGCCGGCAACGCAAGGCCGACCCCAAGTGGCTGATCCCCGAGATCTGCCGCCAGGGCGGAATCACCAAGCGGGAAATCGGCGCGATCCGCATCTTTGATCAAGAGACCAAGTTTGAGATCGACGCCGCCGTGGCCGAACAATTCTCCGAGCGCATCGGCAAAGTGACCAAGGGCGATATTCATATCGGCCCGACGGAACCGCCCCCCGATGGTGGCCATGCACGCCGTCCGCACGCACCGCCCGCCGGAAAGGACGGTTGGAAGACAAAGACACACGGCAAGGACGCGCGCGGCGGCGACCCCGGCAGAGAACCTCGCGATAAGCCGCGATGGAGCGTCAAAGCCAAGTATGAGGGAAAGCCGAAATTCGGCGGCAAGTACGCCGGAAAACCGGGCGGCGGATTTAAGAAGCCGGCCAAGGCCAAAAAGTAACCGGGCTCACGTTACGCCTCATCAGGCGATTGCAGCCCCGAGCGCGGCACCGAGTCTCAACGCTCTGGCGAATCGCCGGTCTTCGCCCACTGCGGATATGCGATCCGCACGATCGGCCCGTCCTGCGCCCAGCCACGACAGCTGTTCATCTGCCGCGGCGGCTTGTCGGTCGCACCCGGCCGCGGCCCCTTGGCGATGATCGACTGGTAGGCCACCGTCGCGAGCAAACCGAGAAGATCGATAAGATGGGTGCAGCCTTCGGTGTGGCCAAGCAACGCCTTCACCTTCTGCCGAAACCCGGACGTCATGTTCACGCCGATAAGACGCTTGAAATTGGGTATCACGCTCCCGCAGATACTCGTCGGCACGTGGTCCATCACAGCGACAACGTCGTGGATCATAAACGCCGCATCAACAGTAACGCGAAGGCCCATGCCGTGCATCGGCTCGCCTGCCGGAATGAGGCCCCTCTCGACGGCCGGCTGCGGATAATCCTTTACGTCCGTCAACCAGCCTTCGATATCGTATAGACCATCCGCGCGCTCATAGCCCTCGCAGACGATGCGTCGGGTATGCAACAGTTTGCGGTCAACAGTGGAAGCGGGTAAAGGCATAGCGCTTTCCTAATTGCGACAAAGTTGCATTCTCTACCCCATCGCCCCAGCCGCCGCAACGCGGTTGGAAAGCAAGTTGCTCATGTTGTGGAATGCCCTGATCTTCCGGTCATACCCGCGCACGACCATGATCGAGGTGCTTGCACATGCGATCTACTTGACGGGGAAATCGCCAGCCCTGAGCCGCTGTTCGATGCGACCGGCTTTCAGTCAAACCCGTTTAACGCGCTTTTCTTCCTAAGCGGATGTGCCAGACGATGTTGACTGTAAAGAACTATGGCGCTCCGGTTTTGCGCGGAGGGACGCTGGCCTCGGTGCTCAGCCGCTTTGAGACCAGATCGCGTAGAGCACCGGCCTTGATCTTGGCGCTACCGGTCAGCGCGACTTCTTCTTCGCGCACAAACAGCACGCGGCGCGGCACCTTGTAGCTTGCCAACCGCTGCTTGAGGAAATCACGGACCGCAGCTTCGTCCATGGCGCTTTCCTCGTGCGGCACCACGCAGCTGACCACCATCTCGCCCAAGGTCTCATGCGGCACGCCGACGGTCTGACCAACCTTTACACCGGGACAGCTCCTCAGGACGCTGTCGACCTCAACCGGCGACACATTTGCGCCGCCGGTCTTGATGATGTCGGTCAGCCGTCCTTCGAAGTGAAGCCGGCCAGCATCATCGATGTAGCCGCCGTCGCCGGTATGAAAAAAGCCCTCTTCGTCCAGGGACTCGTCGATCGGAATGCCGATATAGCCGAGCATCAGCGTCGGTCCCTTGACGGCGATCTCGCCACGCGCGTTGCGCGGCACCACGGCACCGGATTCGGGATCGACAATCTTGATTGTGTTGCCCGGCAAGGCCTCGCCGTGGCTCGTGCCTTTCACATCGAGTGGCGTGTCGCTTGAGAAGGCCGTCGTGATCGTGAATGTCTCGGTATTGCCATAAGAACACGTCGGTTCGACCCACCCGGGCGCCGAAAAAGTCGGATGCCGTGCCGCGGGCCTGCTCGGGTCGACATAGCGTAAGCCACTAAGGTCAACGGTGTTCCAGTTGGGCGCCGATTCCAACTGCGCCCACTGGTGCGGCCACGCATGCGGTATTGTCACGCGTTCGGCCTGCATCAGCTCCAGCGCTTCGACAGGATCGAATATGCGCTGCAGCACGACGGCCCCGCCAGCGGCAAGGGTGGTACCGAGCGCGTTACCGAAGTTGCCAGACCATATGAAGCCGTTGGCCGTCCATGTACGCACGTCGTCGCGCAGGGCGAACATGCGCCGCCAGCGCCAACATTGAATGGCAACGGCGCGATGGGAACTGAGAATACCCTTTGGCCGATTTGTCGAACCGGATGAGAGGAACAAAGCCGCGGCATCGGCAGGCTTGGTCATGGCGGTGGTCGCCTCCACGAGCGCGCGTGATGTCACGTTGCCGTGCGCCAAGAACGCCGGCCAGCTTTCGATCACGCCGCTCGCCAGGGCATCGTCCACGACGGCAAGGCGCCGCAGGAACGGGAATTTGACCGATGACAATTCGCCTGGTTTAGCAGTGCGAATCTTCGGCTCCAACTCGCGGAGAATCACAGCAAAGTCCTTTTTTGCCACCGCGCGTTCGAACAGCAGGATCGAAATGCCGGAAGCTTGCAGGAGGTATTCCAGCTCCGGCGGCGTTGAGAACGTGCTGAGCGCGACCGCCACACCGCCGGCGAGTCCAATACCGAAAAACGCGGAAACCCATTCCGGCCGGTTGGTCATCAAGACACCAACCCGGGTGTCCTTGGCGACGCCGCAGGCAAGCAGCGCCCGCGCGATTTCCATCGCGCGCTCCCACAAGGTCGCGTAGCTCCAGCGCACAACACCGTCCGGCGTATGTAGAACCAGCGCCTCGCGGTCGGCGAAACGGACCGTCACCTCGCGCAGCAAGCCAGGCAGCGTCAAGGCCCCGAGGCCAGGCTCCTCGCGCAGCGGAACGCCTTTAACGACCGACAGTAGAGCCGATGGAGAGGCTATCTGATGCTTACCGCTTGCGATCTCGCTGACCACGATGGCCGCCATCCCCGCCTAGAGAGACACGGTTACCTCAACCGCGGGTGCGCGGTAAACCGAGGTAGCGTTCGGCGATCATGCTGCGGTGAACCTCGCTGGTGCCGCCGTAGATGCGTGTCCCGTGGGCATGACGATAGCATTGATTGAGGAATGCTGCCGGTCCCGTGCGCTTCGACAATGAGTGCGGCGCGGTCAGATTCAGCAGAATAGACGCACCGGCGAGAAATTTCTCGGAAGAGAACATCTTGGCCATCGGACCAAAGGCAGGGCCGGCCTTCTTCTCGACGCCCGCCCATAGCGCGCGGTCAGCGAGAACAGAGGACAACACAAAATATGCCGCCACCTGGGCCAGCCGTGTCTGCGCGGACGGATCTTCGATCAGCGGACGTTTGCCATAACGGATTTCACGGCAGAGTTCCTCCGCGGCGCGCAGCATGTTCTGCTGGACCTTTACGAATCCGCCGCCGCCATGCTCAAGCTCGAGGCTCGCGGACATGACCTTCACGCCGCCGTCCACCTCGCCCAGACGGTAACTGTCCGGAATCTTCACGCCGTCGTAGTAGGTGATATTCGTCCGCTCGTCCTGGAAGGTGTGGACCGCCTGCACCTCGACACCCTTGGTCTTCAGCGGCACGATGAACATCGTCAGGCCCTTGTGCTTCGGCACATCGGGGTTCGTACGCGCCAGCATCAGCACATAGTCGGTGAAGTTCGCACCGCTGGTGAACATCTTCTGGCCGTCGATGCGCCAGCCGTTGCCGTCGGGCGTCGCCCGCGTCTTGGCGGCGAACACGTCCGACCCCGAGCCGGGCTCGGAATACCCAAGGCTGCAAAGCGCCTCTCCAGACACGATTTTCGTCAGCACCTCGCGCTTCAACTCGTCGCTGCCGAAACGCCGGATGATCGCACCAACCATGCTGGTCGTGCCCGTCGCATAGCCGCTCCACTCATGCTCATCCCAGACCGCCCTGGCCGCACTTACGGCATAAGGGGGGGCTTCCCGTCCGCCCAGTTCCTTTGGCCAGGACGGAAACAACAGGCGCGCGTCCGCAAGCTTGCGATGCAATCCGGCGTCATGGCCCTCCCATGAGTAATGGGCCTTGGCTTTGAGCTCCGGGGTCAGGTTCTTCTTGAAGAACGCATCCACCTCGGCGGCGAGGATGCGCGCCTCATCACCAATGTCGAAGTCGATGGAAACCGCACCCACATCCGGCAGTGCCGCATTCTCACCGGCATACAGGCGCCGACCCGCCTCTTCCAGCAGGCGCAATGGGTCGCCGAACACCAGCGGCCAGGCCTTGGCACGCAAATTGTACAGATGGATGTCGTAATCCATCGTCAGGCCATAGCCGCCGAAGGTCTGCAGCGCCTGGGCAACCGCGCGCCCGGCGGTAT
>SCTM01000203.1 GCA_004297485.1 Rhodospirillaceae bacterium | reverse complement strand
TCCGTTTGCGATTTCAATGCTCTTGATTTCACCTTCGATTGACCGTCGGCCCTCCTCCCAAAAAATGTCGCGCAGTCGCACGCGCTGACCGACGTGGAACGGCTGCGCGCCTTCGAGATATTCCCGATTACACGCCTCGACTTCGGGCGTCAGGTTCTGCACTGGCGGCTGCTTCCATATGCCCGCACCTTTCACAAGCCAGGGCATATTCAGTCGTCTCAGTTCCGCGTTCTCTGCCCGCGCCTGCTTCAGGGCGGCGAGAAGACGCCGCTCGCGCTTATGAGAGGCATTAAGCCAATCAATTAGCTCCGAGTATTTCGGCTCACCAGGAACGTATTCGTCAGACCCATCTTCTACGTAAATGTGCGCGCTCATTATCTCAAAGTCAGGGACTTGAGAAAGGAACGCCTCAATCGCCGCGATCTCGGCGTCGGTCAGTGGCGCGCTATCCATCTTGTTAGTCATCTCGTCCTCTTTTCCCTCACCGCCCGCGTCTTGCGCCGCCGCTGCCTCACGACGGCTGTACGATCCGGCGCGTGACACTGGCAGTATGACTTAAATTTACCACAAGTCAGGCAAACCCGATCAGCTTCCACGTACCGCCGATTGCGACAGGTATAGCAGCGCTCTGTCGGCGTCAGGCGGCAAGCTGGGCATGGAACCAGTTGCGTGGCGGATAGGTGCCATTGGCGTTCGTGAAACCAATTGACGCTGCGGTTACTCATGATTTCACCTTTAAGTTGCCCTCAACCGTGCGCTTATTCTTTGCCATGTTCTCCTCGAATAAATCGGCGGCTTCCTCAAGCACATGCGCCAGGTCGCGCAACGCCTGGGGATCGTAGAACACGGCAGACGGTTGCTCGCCGCCATAACGCTGACCGCAAATCGACACGAATCCACCATTGTTGGGCACGGCAATATGAGGCGCATCGTCTGACGGCGTTCCGTGACCTGCCAATCTGCCAGGGTAAAAGAAAGTGCAAAATGCGTTGGACATTTTTTGTCTCATAGCCTGATGTTCTTTCCTCCCACCTGCACAAAATGGCACAATTCACGCAGACGCTCGAACGTGCGCGGCGTAATCTGCTTCTTTAGCTGCTCCTCCGAACAATTCGTTGTGACCAATGTCGGCAGCATGTTCTCGTCACGCCATTCCAGAATTTTGTGCGTAATGCGTATCTGGTCCGCCGTCAGTTCGGCATTGATACGAGGATTGCCCATGTCGTCGAGCAGCGCCAAGTGAACACGCTGCGCGGCGCGGATAATGTCCTCTGGAAACACATCGGGGCGACTGTAGGCGTCCTTCACATCGTCGAGCAGGTCCATGAACTTCACCCGCAGGATAGAGCCACCTTGCAACGCTTCGGCAATCAGGGCCGATGTTGCCAGCGCGGACTTGCCAACGCCGAACGAACCGATCAGACACAGCCCAACTTTGTTTATGCCCGCAATGGTGATGGATTTGTCAAGCTGGAAGCGAATGACCAATTCAGTCGCTTCCTCCTTGCCCTCCCGCATATCGTCCGTCAACGCATAGAAATCATCGAACGTGTGGA
>SCTM01000202.1 GCA_004297485.1 Rhodospirillaceae bacterium | reverse complement strand
CTTGACCTCGGGCCGCCCCTGAAGCCAATGCGCGATTGCCAGAGCGCTTTGTTGATGTTGCATAAGCCGCACGGACAAAGTGCGCAGACCGCGTGTCGCCAGATAAACCTCGTCCGGCGGCACGGTGATGCCCACCTGACCATGGAAGCGGGACATATCGGACAAAGTGGCCGCGTTCACGGCAATGGTGCCGATCATGGCGTCCGAATGGCCGACCACATACTTGGTGGCCGCCTGGATCGAGATATCGGCGCCGAGTTTCAAGGGCTGGCAGAACAGCGGGCTCGCCCAGGTATTGTCTACCGCGAGCTTGGCCCCGTGTTTATGGGCCGCATCCGCCAGCGCCGGGATGTCTTGGATCTCGAAGGTATGTGAGCCGGGCGATTCCGCAACGATCAGTTTGGTGTTGGGCTTGAGAAGACCGGCGATACCCACGCCAATCTCCGGCGGATAGTAACTCGCGGTCACGCCGAAATTCCCCAGCACGCCGTCGCAGAACGTCCGCGTCGGTTCGTAAATGGAATCCGTCACAAGGATGTGATCGCCCGCCTTGACGCAGGCGAGAATCGCCAACGTGCACGCCGACAGGCCCGAGGGTGTGAGAAATGTATCGGCGGCACCTTCCAACTCACTGATGGCTTCTTGCAGCGTCCAATGGGTGGGCGTGCCGCGGCGGCCGTAATAAAGCGCCTTCTCCCCTTTCTTGTGCACGCGCTCGGTGGCGCGCTCCATATCCGCGATGCTGTCGAACACCACGGTCGAGGCATGGAACACGGGCGTGTTCACGATCCCGGCATTGCGGGTTTTGTTTTGTCCGGCGCGGACGACGCGGGTTTCGGGCTTTAAGGGACGCTTGGCCATGGCGGTACTCTAAAGGGATTCCGGCGATCTTGGAATCATGAGCCTTGATCCGGCCCTTCGATCCCGCCAAGCTCGGCGAGAGAGGGAAAGGGAGGTCTTCATGTTACCACTGCAATTGCCTGTCACTTTGGCCACCACGTCGGCCATGGCCGTGCTTGCCGTCGTGCTTGCCGCCCGCGTCGGGGCGGCGCGCGGGAAATACAAGATAAACATGGGCGATGGCGGCAACGCCGATCTGAATTGCCGCATTCGCACGCACGCCAATTTCGTCGAGTATGTGCCGCTGCTGCTGGTCCTCATGGGGCTTCTGGAACTGGCGGGCGGCAATCGGACGGCTTTGATGTATGCCGGCATCGCCCTGGTGATCCTGCGCGTGCTTCATGCCGTCGGCATGCCGCGCCCGGCGCCTAATCCCTACCGCGCCACCGGCGCGATCGGATCGCTGTTGCTGCTGCTGATCGGGGCGGTCTACGGCTTCGTGCTGGTGTTCAACGCCTAAGCAGCGGTTGGCCGTCGCCGCCGACCAAATTGCGCCGCTGCAATTCGGCGAGACAGCGCGCGAAATGCTGAGCCGTGGACGGCCGCTCAAACAGCTCAAGCCAGTTCTGTTCGGCGAAAGCCAATAGAGCGGGTTCGTCGTGTTGCACTTCCCACAGGATGCCCAGCAGGGAGGCGAGATTTTCCTCTTCCTCCTTCGTAGCATCGTCGGTACAGGCGGCAGCATTGGCTTCGGCGATGCGGCCGGTTTCAGGTCCCGCGCCCAAACCAAAGTCCGGCAAGCCACGACGAGCGAGCGGCGCGATCTGCCAATGGGCGACCTCGTGAAACACCACGCTGGTTTCCGAGCGGGTGCGGATAACGCCGCCGTCCCAGGAAAAAGCGACGGCGGGATCTTCGTCGATGGTGGCGATGCCCAGGCGCGCGGCAAGGCCGACCGCTTTGCCGCGGCCGGCATGAAGATCGGCGGTCAGGTCGGGACACAGGCGGCGGGTGGCGGCGATGCGCGCGAACACCTCACGCGCCAGGACATCCGTCCCCAATGAAGCGGCGAAGGTATCGAGGGCGAGCGGCAGCCGTTTGGGATCAATAGGCGTGAGGATCATGGGCGGTCATATGCCCTGGCGCGACGATGAACTCAACCGTCGTCCTCGGGCTTGACCCAAGGACCCAGGGTAACGGCCGCCGCGTTTTTGGCCCCGGACCCTCGGATCAAGTCCGAGGGTGACGATAAGGGTGACGATATTTGCTAAGTCGCATGTCATCACTCCAACACCTCAATCATCGCCGGATGGGTGATCTCCATGGCTGGTCCGTGGTGGCGCGTGATCCAGCCCCGCACACGCACGTGCCGGCCGGCGAGGGTCAGGGGTTTGAGATTGGCGGTGGAGAACTGCGGCCAGCTTGCCCGTGGAATCGCGGCCGCGAAATCCCGGTGGTCTTTGTCCTGATCCTGGTCGCCGAAGTCGAGGTAGATGACATCGCCGTGACGGCTGGCGTTGGCAACATGACCGTCGACGATCTGAAAGGTGCCCGCATCCCGAAAGAGCCGCGACGTATCGGCGGCGGCGCGAACGGCAAAGGCCGGATCAGACCATAAGCCCCGTCCGGCCCGGCGAGCCTCGTCCTCAAGGGCGAGGAGATCCGGGGCGAACATGGCCGTATCGGCATTGACCGCAACCCGCGCGAGGCCACGGCGGATCAGTTCAGCCTGGAGCCATAGGCCGTCGTCACGGATAAGATGGGCGAGGACACGGCCGTCGCGGTCGGTTGTCACGGGCAGGGAGCGCACGGAAACCTCATGGCCCGCCACCAACGCCGCAAGACCGTCCCGGGCCTGGGTTGCGGCGGTTGCCGTGTCGTCATGTCCGGGACGCGTTTGCGGCGCGAGAATGCCGGCCAAGCGGATGTCACCGGCCACGCCGTCTATCCGCACCGTATCGCCGTCGATCACAACTGACACAGCGCCAAGGGCCGTCTCCGGCAATGTTTCCGGTCCCGCCCACGCCGATACGGCCAGCGCCATTACAAGGATGGCCGCGCCAACGAAAACGGCCCCGAAGATGCTCCGGGGCCGTTTGCCGCTACGTCGAGAACCTCCGCGAATCACGCGGCGTTCAAAAGCTTTTCCAGCTTGGCGGTTGCCGCTTCCGGCTTGATCTTCTCCACCGCCGCCACTTCATGGGCGAGGCGCTCGAGCGCCTGCTCATAGATCTGGCGTTCGCTGTAAGACTGTTCCGGCTGGCTGGCGCCGCGATGCAGGTCGCGCACGACCTCGGCAATGGATACCGGATCGCCGGAATTGATCTTGGCCTCGTATTCCTGGGCGCGGCGGCTCCACATGGCGCGCTTCACACGGGCGCGGCCCTTGAGGGTGGTCAACGCAGCTTCCATCACTTTGCGGGTCGACAGCTTACGCAGGCCGGAATTCTCCACTTTGCGCACGGGCACACGGAGGGTCATGCGGTCGCGTTCAAAGCTGATGACGAACAGCTCGACCTTCTGACCGGCAATGGTCTGGGTCTCGATACTGGTTACCTTGCCCACGCCGTGGGCGGGATAAACAACGAAGTCACCGTTAGAAAAAGGGGTCACGCTTTTTGCGTCCTTTATGATTTTTGTTGTTGTGGGGCTCTTTGCAGTTGTCAGGGCCTTAGCTGTCGCCAGGCCTTTGGCGGGTGTTGCTGCCTTGGGCATAGTCAAACCGTCTCCATTCCCATGGGCCGGCGCCGACGCGTGCGCTGACCGAGTGAAAGCCTTGCAGCGCAAACGAGCCCGGTTCCCCAACCGGCCGGCCCCGCGCCTACGGGTCCGGCTCTCCTCATGGCTCGGACTTACCCGCCCTTTTGTTAACCCCGGGGCTGGGTAAACTTGCGCCGTTCCCGCCTGGTCGAGCCGCATAACGCGCTGTAATATCAATCAGTTACAGCGATAAGGTGCGGCGACGGACGAGAGAAAAAATAATCCGCCGAGGCTTCCCGACGGATCGATAAGATATGTATCACAAAATACGAGGTAAATACAGGCAAAAGCCGCCAAAACCCGTGCGCGAACCTTGTTAAAGTTCTACTTTAAGCTCAGCTTCCGCTTCCGGGATTCTCGCTAAAGTACTGTTTCTTATCGGCTTTGCCTTTCCATTCCTCGGCATCGGCCGGGCTTTCGCCTTTGGCCGTGATGTTCGGCCACTTGTTGGCGTACTCGGTATTGAGGGGCAGCCAGGCGGCGGCGCTCTCATCCGAGTCGGGTACGATCGCCTCGGCCGGGCACTCCGGTTCGCAGACGCCGCAATCGATACACTCGTCAGGGTGGATGACGAGCATATTCTCGCCTTCATAGAAGCAGTCCACCGGACAGACTTCGACGCAATCCATGAACTTGCACTTGATGCAAGCTTCGACAACCACATACGCCATCGTAAACCCTCCGGGGGGTCGCCCCTCTGCGGTGGACCGAATTCACCCCCACGCTCGCCAATCCAGGCGTCGGGACCGGGCCACCGGAAACCGGCGACATTTGATACCGGCCCCTGTATTCGATTTTCCGCCGGGGCGTCAAGCGGGGCGTCAATATGTGGAACCCGAAATATGGGGAGGCGCCAATGAATTCCGACGCCTGGCGGGCGGCCATGGCCGGGGTTTCGCCGGCCACCCTGCGCAATGCCGAGCCCATCCTCGCGGTCCTGCGGACCCTGTTTGTGCCCGCCTTGCCTGCGGGCGGGCTGGTGGTCGAGGTCGCTTCGGGCGCCGGGTATCACGCGAGCGTATTCGCACGCGCCCTGCCCCAATACCGCTGGCAGCCGACCGAAGCGAGCGCGCAGGGCTGCGCCGAGATGGCGGCCCTGGTAACCGCCGCCGGACTTTCCAATCTGGCCGCACCGGTGGTTCTCGACGTCACGGCGGATCCGTGGCCGGTCGGCCGCGCCGATGCGGTCGTGTGCATCAACATGATTCACATCTCACCGTGGGAGGCGACCTTGGCCCTGTTTGCCGGAGCGGGACGAATTCTGCCGGCAGGCGGGTTGCTGATCACCTACGGCCCCTATCTGATCGCCGGAGACTTCCAGGCGGACAGCAACCGCGTCTTCGATCAATCCCTGCGCGCCCGCAATCCGCGGTGGGGCATACGCGATGTGACGGACCTCGCGACCGTCGCCAAGACATCAGGCTTCGACCACATGGCCACAACGCCCATGCCGGCGAACAATCACATTCTCGCGTTTCGGAAGACGGGTTAGGTCAAAACGAACGGCGGCGCGCGGACCCCGACGCCGGATGCAGCGGCAATGCCGCATCCTCGAAGCCCAGGCGTTCGAGTGGTTTCAGGCGCGTGTAAAGAGCTTGCGCTTCCGGTGCGGGGCCGCGGCGAACACCGAGCGCTTCCACCGTCACCACATGCCGGACGCTTGCCAGAACGATGGTCAATACGTCGCCGGGGCGCACGACCGTACTGGTTTTCTCCACGACACGATCATTGAGCGTGATCTGCCCGCGCTCGATGATCTTCTGCGCGTCGGCACGGGTTTTGACGAAACGCGCGAACCACAGCCATTTGTCGAGACGCAGACTGGGAGAAGTCATGAGCACCTCGTTAGGAAGGGATCAGCGCACGCAGCTTGGCAAAGGGCGAGTCGTCGCGCACTGTCACCACCGGCGGCGGTGCAAAGCCCTTGCGTGTGCGCTGAGCCATGCGATCGCGGCGCGGGGTAAACGCAAGACCGGTCTCGTCCACTTTCGCCTTGAAGCCCAACGCTTGCAGCACCGGCACCGCGCCCTCGGCGGAGACACCGAGGAGCGAAAGATGCACCGGCGGCAGAACTTTCACTTTCTCCCGCGCCAGGCGCCGCGCGACCGCCGCGAAGCGCTCCAGCATGTCGAGGCGGTAGGCCGTCCCGGCGATGGCGCGATAGCCGCAGCCGGTCATGAAACTCTCAGGCGTTCCCGGCGCGGCGGGAAATGTGACGCGGCCCGGCGGCGGCAAGGCCGGAGTTAAATCCGCAGATGCCCGATGAGCCGCGATCCACAATTGGCCCCGCAAACGGATGGGTGCCGCCTTCATCAAGGCCGGCATGAAAACATAGTCCACGCCAAAACGGATTCCGAGCCGGGCGAGGGTTTCCCGTTCCGGCGTCGACAGGGCCATGAGCTGCGGCTCAACGGCGGCGCGGGGCACGGCGCCCGTGTTCTCCGCCAGTTGAAAGACGATTCCGCGTACCGATGCCGTCACGGCGGCCGTCGTGGGGACATCCGTCGCCGTAACAAGCGGGCGGAGGACCGCGCCGATATGTGCCACAAGCCAGACACGCAATCGCGTTTCGATCCGTATCCGATCGGTTGATTCCAGACGCTCGTCGCAGAGAATCTGGATCGACGGCTTCAGCCGTTCGGAGCCGGGTTCCAGCACGGCGATGGCTTCGTTCCGCCAGACGAGGCGGGCTTGGTCGTCGAGGGAAAAGGCGTCGTCGCCCGCCGCCACAATGGCCGCGGTCCGCAATGCCAGCACCGGCCGCAGGGCCGCCGCCGCCGCGTTCACCACGGCGCGATCGGCGGTGCGCAAGCCGGTGCGGTCGGGACGAAACCGCAAGCCCTCCAGATGACCGAGGCGATGGCCGTCCACTTCCACCAGCCCATCGTCGGCGATCGCCGCATCAAGCACGTCGTCGCCGCGCAGCCGCTTCACCAGATGAGCGGTGCGCCGGTCCACGAATTGCTGCGTGAGTTTTTCATGCAGAGCATCGGACAAGCGATCCTCGATCTGCCGCGTGCGTTCCTGCCAACCGAGGGCATCGGCAAGCCACGCATTGCGATGAGAGATATAGGTCCACACCCGCGTGGCGGCGATGCGATCCATAAGCGCATGGATGTCGCCATCGGTGCGGTCGATGCGCGCCACCTGCGCGGCCACCCAATCTTCCGGCAACACTTCGTCGTTTTCCGTGAGATGGGTGTAGACCTGGATCATGAGGCGGGCGTGCTGCTCCGCCTTGAGCTTGCGGAAGTCCGGCACCTGGGCCACCTCCCACAACATGCGAATGCGGGCCGGGTCCCGCGCCCGCTCATAAACCGCCGTGTCCTTGAGCATGGCGTCGAGGATCAGCTGGTCCTCCGACGGTGGCGGCCGCGTCAGGCCCCGCATCGGCGGCATAATTCGCAAGGAGCTACGCAGAGCATCGACCGACGTAAACCGCAGATCGGTGTTGCGCCAGAAGAGGGCGTTGAGCGGCGGGAATTCGTGGCTCTCAACGCGGGCGATGATATCCGGGTCAATGCCGGGAACATCGGCGGTGACGCCAAAGGTGCCGTCGTTCATGTGGCGTCCGGCGCGCCCTGCGATCTGCGCCATCTCCGTCGCCACCAATGCGCGCGGTGCGTGGCCGTCGAACTTGCTGGTGGAGGCGAAGGCCACATGGTCCACATCCATGTTGAGGCCCATCCCGATGGCGTCCGTCGCCACCATGTAGTCCACGTCGCCATTCTGATAGAGCGAAACCTGGGCATTGCGGGTGCGCGGCGACAACGCGCCCATAACCACCGCAGCACCGCCGCGATGACGGCGAATCAATTCGGCGATGCCGTAGACTTCGGAAACGGAAAACGCCACCACCGCCGAACGCCGGGGCAGACGGGTGAGTTTCTTTGGGCCGGTATAGACCAGCTTGGAAAAGCGTGGCCGGGTGACGAACTGCACGCCGGGCACCAATTTGCGGATCAGCGGCCGGATGGTTTCCGCCCCCAGGAACATGGTCTCGATGCGGCCGCGCGCATGGAGCAAGCGGTCGGTGAATACGTGGCCGCGATCCACATCCGCCGCGAGTTGAATTTCGTCCACGGCCAGGAACGCCACGTCCCGATCCACGGGCATGCTTTCAACGGTACAGATGTAATAGCGCGGCGCAGCAGGGATGATTTTCTCCTCGCCGGTGATGAGCGCCACCGCGCCCGCGCCTTTGGCGCGGACAACGCGGTCGTAGTTCTCACGCGCCAGCAGGCGCAGGGGAAAGCCGATCATGCCGGTGGCATGACCGAGCATCCGGTCCATGGCGAGATAGGTCTTGCCCGTGTTGGTGGGGCCCAGCACGGCGGTGACGACGCCGGAACCCGACGTCGTCATCTCCTCCACCGTCGTCCCCGGACGTGTTCCGGGGACCCAGAGCTTGTCACTCGGTATGCTGCCGAAAGCGGCGGTTTCTCGGCAGCCTCATTGCTTCGCAACTCTGGATTCCCGCGACAAGCGCGGGAACGACGACTGAAGATCATTCGCATCATCGACGTCAAACGGCAGCCTGACCTCAAGATGTAACGACGTCTTCCTCAACCGCCACGTCGTGTCCGTTATGACGTCCGTCACGCCAACGCCGGTTCACGTATTCCTTGAGCCGCCGTTCCATGACGGCGAAAGCATCGCGCAGGGCGATCTGGATATCCTCATGGTCCTTCAATACCGCCGGGTCCTTGGGATCGCGTTTCACGACAAGGTCTTCGCCCGGCACACCAAGAACGATCGAGACGTGGAACGGCTGGTCGTTGACCTTCAAATTCGACCGGCTGCGGTGATGGCGTTCCACCGTTACCCGGCAGCTGGTGATGCGGTCAAAGTAGTGCTCCAGCTTGGCAACCTTGGTGTGGATGCGGCTTTCGACCGCATCGGATTTGTCGATTCCGTGAAAGGCGATATGGACGGGGATTTGCATGAAAGACTCCGCGATTGATGTTGCAGCGGAAGATTCGGCACGAGGCAGTCGGTGCGGAATGGCGCGTGGATGCGGGCCGGGGAACGGGCCCCGAGGCACCGCGCCGTCAATCTCTCAACGTGAGATATATATGGGTATCCGCTCATGGATATCATCCGCACCGTGGAGAAGTATGATGGTCCGGACCGGCCGCTTCAAGCGTTGATCCTGATCAAATAACTGTCATCACCCTCAGCCCATCCTTGACAGCACGGGAATCTGAGCGAGAGGACTTGTCAGACGGGTCCGCACGCAATATCTGCAGTACGGCAGGTTGACGCGCCGGACGGTGCGCCTTGCCCATCGGACAACATTCCATCGACCGGAGATCGCGTTCAAGCCATGGCCAAGACAGCGAAAGCCGCCCCGAGCGGCAATACAGGAAGCGGCGAACAGAACCTCGCGTTTCAAGCGGAGGTCGCCAAGCTGCTCGATATTGTCGTCCACTCCCTTTATTCCAACCGGGAGATCTTCCTCAGGGAATTGATCTCCAACGCGTCCGACTCGTGCGACAAGCTGCGCTACACGGCGCTTACGGACGGCAAGCTGCTGGAGGACGGCGGCGGCGCCTTTGAAATCCACATCGTCGCCGACAAGGATGCCAAGACCCTGACCATCAGCGACAACGGCGTGGGCATGAACCACGACGAGCTGATCGCCAACCTGGGGACCATCGCCAAATCCGGCACCGCCGAATTCATCAAGGGCCTGTCCGGCGACAAGGCCAAGGACGTATCCCAGATCGGCCAATTCGGCGTCGGCTTCTATTCGTCGTTCATGGTGGCCGACAAGGTCGACGTGTTCAGCCGTAAGGCCGGCGAAACCCACGGCTGGATGTGGTCCAGCGACGGTCGCGGCACCTTCTCCGTATCGCCCCAGGACGACGTGGCCCGCGGCGCGCGCATCGTGCTGCACCTGAAGGACGACGCGGTGGAGTTCGCCGAATCTCATCGCCTGAAGCAGATTGTGCGCACCTATTCCGACCACATCGCCCTGCCGGTGATTCTCGATCCCGGCCCCGATGCACTGAAGAAGAAAGCCAAGGACGGGGAAGACAAAAAGGGCGGCGAGGATAAAGACGAAACGCCCCAGCCGGAAACCCTCAACTCTGCCTCGGCCTTGTGGATGCGGCCCAAGACCGAGATCACGGCGGACCAGTACAAGGAATTCTACCACCACGTCGGCCATGCCTTCGACGAGCCCTGGCACACCCTCCATTATCGCGCCGAGGGCGCGGTGGAGTTCACGGCGCTGCTGTTCGTCCCGTCGCAAAAGCCCTTCGACCTGTTCCACCCGGAACGCAAGGGCCACGTGAAGCTTTACGTCAACCGGGTATTCATTTCCGATCAGCTGGAAGGACTCATGCCGCGCTATCTGCGCTTTGTGCGCGGCGTGGTGGATTCCGCCGATCTGCCGCTCAACGTCAGCCGCGAGCTGCTGCAGGACAATCCAACGCTGCGCAAAATTCAAAGCGGCATCGTCAAGCGCCTGCTCAAGGACCTGAAGGAACGCGCCGAGAAGGTCGATGACTACAAGACCTTCTGGGACAGTTTCGGGCCCGTGTTCAAGGAAGGTCTCTACGAAGACTATGAACGCCGCGAGGAACTACTGGAGTTGACGCGCGCGTCCTCCACCAACGGCGATGGGCTCATTAGCCTGAAGGATTACGCCGGGCGCATGAAGGAAGGTCAGGACGCGATCTACTACATCACCGGCGACAATATCGCGGCCCTGAAGGCCAGCCCGCAGATCGAGGGCTTTGTCGCCAAGGGCGTGGAAGTACTGTTGCTCACCGATCCTATCGATGAGTTCTGGGTAACGTCCGTGGGCGCCTATGACAAAAAGCCGTTCCGCAATGTCGCCGAAGCGGGCGCCGATCTGTCCGGCATCAAGGGCGGTGCCGAGGAGCCGAAAGATGATACCGCCGGCCCCGCCGCCGAAGCGGCCGTGAAGGACCTGATCGAGAAGCTCAAGACGACCCTGGGCGAAGCGGTCGCCGACGTGCGCACGTCGGCGCGCCTCACCAGCAGCCCGGTGTGCCTGGTGGCGGATTCCGGCGGCATGAGCTTGCATCTCGCGCGCATGTTGAAACAGCACGGCGAGGGTGCGGGCCTCAACACGAAGAAGGTGCTGGAGATCAATCCCAAGCACGATCTGGTCAAGCGCCTGATGACGGCCAGCGGCGATGCATTCGACGACAGCGCCCACCTGCTGCTGGATCAGGCCCGCATTGTCGAAGGCGAAGCGGTGCCCGATCCCGCCGCCTTCGCGCGACGGCTATCGTCCGTGATGGCGAAGGGGTTGGGGTAGGCGTCCACGGCGTCGATGATGCGCAGTCCGGTCAAAGCGTCATGTGCGGCAGCAAGCCGCTCAAGGTGACATAGGCGTAGCCGTGCAGAACGGCGACCGGATACGAGGCCCCGATCGACAGCCCCGAAGGATTGACGCGAATAATCGTGTTCGCATTCACGTTCGTGACTTGGAGAAAGTTGCCGAGGCTTGCCGTATCGCCCGCCCACTGCGTTCCCGCAAGCAACGGTCTCATGTCCAACGTATCGCCCTGGCTGAGGATGTATCCGTAGATATCGGCCGCGCCGCCGCCGACCTTGCCCAGAGTAATGGTATTGTTGGTGCCGCTGTCGGCGACGCTCGTCGTGCCGGACCCCACAAAGACCTTATTGTTTGAACCGGCGATTTGAATCGTCGGCGTGCCAGATCCGCCGTAGATAGTATTGGCGCCCTTGAAGGCCTGAATCATATCGCTGCCCGAGCCTCCGGTGACGGTATCGCCGGTACCGTACACATAGATGGCGGTGGTGCCGGCATTGCCTGCAATGGTGCTGTTGCTGGCGGTGGTCGTGATGACGTTTGGCGCCGACGCGGCAGCCGCGGTCGCCACGGTCGTCACCGGAACCACGCTGATCAACACGGGATGATCGGCAAGGCTTAATGTGAGTGAAGTTGTATTGGCGATGGTTTGGAGTGCGTTCGTGCTCGTCAACGGGTCAAAGAGCTGAACTTGTGCCGCCGCCGTAGGGAGTGTCAGCGTCAGCGGGTGACTGCCGTCCGTTTCATCCCAGACCGACAGCCAGTATGACCCGTCGGACTTTTGCATCAGCACGGTATTCTCGCCCCCGATGGTGCCGCCGAATTGGTAGGCCAGCGGTGTCGGCGTGAAGGAGCCGGCGCCGACATTCGCGTCGGCCAATAGTGTTGTCAGATTATGCAATGCAATGCCCGCGGGCTTCGGTGTACCGTCTTGGTTCATCAGCCCGAATTTTCCGCCGCCGTCGTCGTACAGGGCATAGAAGTAGGTCTTTGCGTTGCCATCCTTCCAGCCGTCGAAAGCGGCATTGAGCACGAATTTCGCGATGTCGGATTGGGCAAAGCCCTGGTTCTCGTTCCAGCCGATTTCTGTGGTGATTACGGGCCGCGTCGATGCCGCCAGTTTGGCAAGACCGTCAAGCCGCTGGATGGTCCAATCCTCGCCCTGTCCGACTAAGGGATAGGTATGGGCATTGCCGTAATCCGTGTAGACGGACAGATCCCCTACCGCGCCGTAGTCGCCCTGCCAGTTGTTTGTGGCCGTCCAGCCGGCACCGAAACTCATATTGATGACGGGAAGACCGAGCGCTTGACCGAGGGCATAGATCTGCTGTTGGAGACTGGCGGTGTAGGTCAGGCTGTTTCCCATGGATTGCGCGAAGACATCGTCTTCTTCGTTGCCGCCCTCGATCGCATTAAGAACGCCCTCGGCGGCGAGGGAATTTACGAGCCCAAAGGCATATTGCACGACCGCTGGACTTCCTTCGGGCATAAAGTCATCGAAGCGTACGCCTGTTGCCTGCGCGACACTCGCCCACGACTGAAGGTCGGCGATATTCTCCCCACTGTCGCGCACGTTGCGAACGCCAAGATACTGGAGTGAGCTTTGGACAACCGGTAGGTTTTGATATCCGTACTGATTGAAGTCGATATGCGTGTTAACGCCAAGCGTGCTGACGAGCGCAGTGGCAAGAATAGCCGTGGTGGAAATTGGCATGATTGACCCCGTTGCTGTGCGCGGTTCACCCCCGAACCGCACCATCTACGAGGCTCCACTCTTAACGGTTGCTATATTTTTCAATAATACTCGATTCAGTTGCCGATTTTTTTGCGGTTCGTCAGCGCAAATTTCGACGAAGAAAAAATGCACGCGAAAGTGGCTACGCGACACATCGTGAAAGTGTTCCGATGTTGAGGTCCTCGCTTTAAGCGCGAGCCCCGTGCAACGCAACGCGCGGATCGATCGCCGTGCAAATCAAGCGTGTCGCTACAAGTTAAGATATTCTGGAATGCAGTGGACCAACTATGGGACGTACTGCGTTGTGTGCATCGTCGAGAGCAAATCTGTGCCCGCTCCCGCCGCCTTCGCGCGACGGCTATCGTCAGTGATGGCGAAGGGGTTGGGGTAGGAAGACGAAGCCCGACACGTCTCGTGTCAGAGATACCTCTTCGTCGTCTTTTGCTCGACCCTATCCGGCGCGGCCGCCTGTGCGCCGCCGTAGCCC
The DNA here is from genome assembly GCA_004297485.1 of Rhodospirillaceae bacterium. Taxonomy (GTDB): domain Bacteria; phylum Pseudomonadota; class Alphaproteobacteria; order Rhodospirillales; family Rhodospirillaceae; genus SCTM01. The sequence continues at coordinate 27,039 of SCTM01000202.1, read as the reverse complement.
GTGAGCCGATCGGCGACAAAGGGATTGGTCTTGCGTTCCTGACCGAAGGTGGACGGCGGGCCGTGGCCGGGGATAAAGGTGATGTCATCGCCCAAGGGCCAAAGTTTCCCGGTGATGGAGCGGATCAGCTGCTGGTGATCGCCGAGCGGCAGATCGGTGCGGCCGATGGAACCGGCGAAGAGCACATCGCCGACAAAAGCGATTTTCGCATCCGCGTTGTGAATCACCACGTGGCCGGGCGTATGGCCGGGCGTGTGTGAAACGTTGAACGCAACACCCTCCAGTTCCAACGCGTCGCCGTCATCGAGATAGCGATCGGGCGCGACGTTGCGGCCACCCTTGATGCCGTACTGATGCGCGTGTTCTTCAATCTGGTCGAGCCAGAATTGGTCGTCGTGGTGGGGCCCTTCCACCGCGATGCCGGTGCGATCGCGCAGCTCGGCGGCGGCACCGGCGTGGTCGAGATGGCCGTGGGTGAGCCAGATGCGCTTCAGGGTGAGACCAAATTGATCAAGGGTGCCCAGAAGCTTCTCCACTTCGCCGCCCGGGTCCACGAAAGCGGCGTGCTTTGTGGCGACATCCCAAATGAGGGAGCAGTTCTGCTGCAGCGGCGTCACCGGCACGATGCGAATCTGGAACTTGGGTTCGGATGGGGGCTGGCTCATGGAAGCTATATGTCGGGTTCTTAAGCGCCGCGCAACGGCGCAGCAACCTAAGTTTAGGTGCGGCCTGCGACGGCGACAACACCAACCGGGGTAGGCGGCTGGATTATGACAATGTTGTCTACGTAAACGCCGCTCATCTATAAAGCCCCCATGATACCCATGATTTCCATCACGGACCTGACCAAGACATATGCCTCGGGCCTTCAGGCCCTGAAGAGCGTCAGCCTCGACATCCGCAAGGGCGAGATCCTGGCACTGCTGGGGCCCAATGGTGCCGGCAAGACGACGCTGATCAACATCGTGTGCGGTATCGTGACCCCGTCCACCGGCGCGGTCACGGTGGATGGCCATGACAACGTGCGCGATTACCGCGCGGCCCGCGCCAAGATCGGCCTCGTCCCCCAGGAATTGGTTACCGACGGCTTCGCGACGGTGTGGGATACCGTCCGCTTCAGCCGAGGCCTGTTCGGCCGCGCGCCCAACCCGGCCCACCTGGAGAAGGTGCTGCGTGACCTGTCCCTGTGGGACAAACGCAAGGACAAGATCATGACGCTTTCGGGCGGCATGAAGCGTCGCGTGATGATCGCCAAGGCGCTTTCCCACGAGCCCGAGATTTTGTTTCTGGACGAGCCCACCGCGGGCGTGGACGTGGAATTGCGCCGCGACATGTGGGCATTGGTACGACATCTGCGTGAGAACGGCGTCACCATCATTCTCACCACCCATTACATCGAGGAAGCCGAGGAGATGGCCGACCGCATCGGCATCATCAATCATGGCGAGCTGATCGTGGTGGAGGACAAAACCATGCTCATGCAAAAGCTGGGCAAGAAACAGCTTACCCTGAATTTGCAGGAACCCATGGCCGCCATTCCGGCGGCACTCTCCGACTGGCGGTTGGAGCTGAAAGCCGGCGGGGCCGAGCTGGAGTACACCTTCGACGCCAACACCGAGCACGCGAGCATCTCCACGCTGCTGAAGCGCATGAGCGAGCTTGGCGTTGGCTTCAAGGATCTCAACACCCACCAGAGTTCGCTGGAGGATATTTTCGTCAGCCTCGTCAGCGACCGCAAAGGAGGCCAGCGGTGAATCACCCGGCATTCAACGGCCATGGCATCTGGGCCATCTACCGGTTCGAGATGACGCGGTTTGGGCGCACGTTGTTCCAAAGCCTGATCGCGCCGGTACTCTCGACGTCGTTGTATTTCGTGGTCTTCGGCGCCGCCATCGGTACACGCATGAGCGCCATGAGCGGCGTGAGTTATGGCGCCTTCATCGTGCCCGGATTGATCATGCTGACGTTGTTGTCGGAGGGCACGTCCAACGCGTCGCTTGGTATTTACTTTCCCAAGTTCACCGGCACGATCTACGAGATTTTGTCGGCGCCCATGTCTTATCTGGAGATCGTGCTGGCCTACGTGGGCGCCGCCGTGACCAAGGCCATTCTGCTTGGTCTTGTGATCCTGGCGACGGCCACACCGTTTGTGACGATCCACATTTTGCATCCGGTGTGGATGATCGCCTTTCTCCTCTTGACCTCGGTGACGTTCAGCCTGTTCGGTTTTATCATCGGGATTTGGGCCAACGGATTTGAACAGTTGTCCATTTTCCCGATGCTGGTGATGACGCCGCTGACCTTCCTGGGCGGCGCCTTCTATTCCATCGACATGCTGCCATCGATGTGGCGTACCGTCACTCTGTTCAACCCGGTGGTCTATCTGATCAACGGTTTTCGCTGGAGCTTCTATGGCGCGTCCGACGTCAGCGTCGCCATGAGTCTGGCCATGACCGTGGGATTCATGGTGATCTGTCTGCTGGCGATTGGGTGGATTTTCAAAACCGGATACCGGTTAAAGAACTAAGGCCCGATTCTTCCCGATGGAACGCGAAGACGCGTCGAATCAACGATCTAGCCCGATGGTCGGGATAGCGACCCGGCGCGTGAGGCCGGAGCGCGGCACACCTTAGACGTAGGCTCAAAAGCATAATTCGTGTATAATTCGAGTCGCGAACCAAGAGTTGTGCGGTCGTCCAACCAGCGCACTTGTGTTCTTCAGTGGTTCTTCGATCCGCCACCTCACCACCCGACGCGGGAGGTTTGTATGGATCGGCATGTCAGACACTTCGATCTCGACAATTTCGACGGCATTCTCACCGTGCTTATGATCACGACCATGACCGTGGCCATGGGCGCGGCGGTGTTCGGCTTCTAAAGTCACGCCCGGCTGGGCGGCTTTGCGTGGTCTCGGTGCTCGCGAACCGCGAAGTCCGTTCATGGCCGGCGCGGGAATGTCGGCGTGATGTCCTCCGCGGCCGACAACGGCGCGGCCACTTGTTCCAGCGGGCGACGTTCGGCCGCAAATCCGAGAAATACCTCCACGGCTGCGGCGAACATCATCAAACCACCGCCAAGGAGGTAGCCCCAGAGGATTTCCGGTCGCGATCCGCGATCGATCAGCGCGCCAAATAAGGCCGGCCCCACAACACCACCCATGGCGGTACCAATGGCGTAAAATATTGCAATGGCGGAGGCGCGCATCTCCAGCGGAAAACTTTCGCCGACGGTCAGATAAGCCGCGCTGGCCCCCGCCGACGCAAAAAAGAAGACAACCGACCATGCAACCGTCTGCGTGACGGCGGTCAACATGCCAAGGGAAAACAACTCGCCCGTCGCCGCCAACAGCAAGCCCGCCAGCGCATATGTTGCCGCAATCATGGGTCTGCGGCCAATGGTGTCAAAGAACGGACCGAGCATAAGCGGTCCAAGAAAGTTCCCAAACGCAAAGGGTAAAATGAACCATCCTACCCGCTCAGACGGAACGCCGTAGAAGCGGGTAAGAATCAAGGCATAGGTGAAGAACACCGCGTTGTAGCAAAAGGCTTGGGTCGCCATCAGCACCACGCCCAACACGGCACGCCGCCGGTACCGGATGAATAACGTATGGGCGATGTCCGCGAAGGTGAGGCGATGCAAGCGCCGGAACCGGGTTGCTCCGAGATTCTGAGCGGACAACGCTATGCCGCGCCGACGGACGATACGGTTCTCGATGCCGGCGACAATCTGCTCGGCGTCTTCCACTCTGCCATGCGCCATGAGCCAGCGCGGGCTCTCGGGCAGGAGCCGCCGCAGAAAGATGACGACGGCACCCAACAGGCCACCGATCCCGAACGCCAAACGCCAACCGACGTCCGCGGCAAACAGGGTTGGATCGAGCACCACAACCGCGCCCAATCCGCCGAGAGCGGCGCCAAGCCAAAAACTGCCGTTGACGGCGAGATCCACGCGGCCGCGCCAGCGCGCCGGTATGAATTCCTGAATCGCCGAATTGATGGCCGCGTACTCGCCGCCAATCCCGGCCCCCGTGACCATGCGGAAAAAGGCGAACGAGTGAAAATTCCACGAAAGGCCGGTCAAAACCGTGGCGACAGCGTAGACGCCGACGGTGATCGTGAACAGCCGCTTGCGCCCAAACCTATCCGCCAGACGGCCGAACACCAGCGCCCCCGTAACCGCGCCGAAGATATAAGCGCTGGCGGCAAGACCAATCCTGCTCGCCGACATGGCGAGAGATGGACTGGTCTGAATAGCTCCCGCGAGCGAGCCCACCAGCGTGACCTCGAGACCGTCGAGAATCCACGTCACGCCGAGGGCGACAATCACCAACACATGAAATTGATCCCAGGGCAGGCGATCGAGCCGCGTCGGAATGGTTGTGCTGAAGTATTCATCGGAGTGGCATTCCGTCGCATGAGTCGGGGGCGTGCCAAGCGGCGTTTTCTTGAAGGACATCGCCATCGTCTTCACGCGCGAAGAAGTTCAAATGGGACATCTGATCGCCGCGCGCCTACCAGTGCGACAAGATGCCGCCACAAATATATCGCACGCTTTGACTGGCGCTCGGCGCAACCGAGGAGATGTCTGCCCATTTATAAGTTCATGCAGAACAAAATCGGCGACGTTATGGCGATGATTCCCGATTGGGTGATGGGAATCGGCCTGCTGGCCCTGGCTGCCTTGGTCAGCATCATTGCCCACGCGATCACCGAGAAAATCGTCCTTCGCCTATTGCGCGACGAGCGATCACCATGGGCACGCTATATCACGCGGACCACGAATTTGGTGCGTGCGTTATTTGTTATGGTCGCGGTCAACCTCGCGGTTCAGTTGCCATATCTCCCTTCGCGCGCAAGCACCGCCGCCACGCAATTGCTTAGTGTGGTGACAATCCTGGTTCTGGGTTGGACAGCGATTATCGGTACCGATGTGGCGGCTGCATTCTATCTGCGGCGCCTCAAGGTTGACGCGCCCGACAACCTCATGGCGCGCAAACAGCTGACGCAGATTCGGGTTCTCAAACGCACGTGCGACGTGCTCATCGTTATTATTACCATGGGCGCGGGGTTGATGACCTTCCAACAGGTCCGTAATTTCGGCGTCAGCTTATTTGCCTCCGCCGGAGCAGCCGGACTGATCGTCGGTCTGGCGGCGCGGCCGCTTCTCGCCAGCCTCATCGCCGGTGTGCAGCTGGCCATCACGCAGCCGATCCGGATTGACGACGCGGTGGTGGTTGAGAACGAATGGGGATGGATCGAGGAAATCACCAGTACCTATGTCGTCATCAAATTGTGGGATTGGCGACGGCTGATCGTTCCCCTGTCATATTTCATGGAAAAGCCGTTCCAGAACTGGACGCGGGAGTCATCGGCGATTATCGGCACGGCTTTTTTGCATGCGGACTATCGCGTTCCCGTGGAAGCGTTACGCACAAAGCTGACCGAGATCGCGCGGCAGTCGCCCCTGTGGGACAAGCGGATCGTGAACCTCCAGGTCACCGATGCCGGCAGCACGACGGTGGAGATACGCGCGCTGGTGAGCGCAAGAACATCGCCCGAGGCGTGGGACCTGCGGTGTGAGGTGCGCGAAAAATTGCTGGCGTTTCTGCAAACCGAACACCCGGATTGCCTGCCGCGCCAGCGCGTGGAGGTAGATATGCGAACAGAGCGGATGAAGATTTCGGGCGAGAATACCCCACGCCAAAGCCCATAACGCGGAGCGAGAATATCAGAACGCGATATATCGGTTATCGGCTGGCCGTTGCCGTGCGCGCGGCGATAAAGGCGAGTACATCGTCGCGCACCGGCGCGAGAAATGCGAGCTGGGACGAGAATGCGCCCATGAGGGTGACGTGTCCGATGTGGGGATAAACTTTCACGTCCACGGAATCGCCCAGGCCGCGCAAGCGGGCCGAGAGACGCTGGGTGTTACCGGGGCTGACCGTGTCGTCGCTGCTTCCGGTCACCAGGAGCATGGGCGGTGCGTGGGCGTTGGCATAAGTGATGGGCTGGGATTTGGGCCATTGATCCTCGGGCCCGAAGATCACTTTGTAGACGGGATTGGTGAGCGGCAGAAAATCATAGGGGCCGGCGAGGCCGATCATGCCCGCCAGGTCCGCGGGGGAAAGTCCGACGGACTTGAGGTAATCGTCGTTCAAGGCCAGGAGCCCCGCGATCTGTCCGCCGGCGGAATGGCCCATGATGAAAATGCGCCCCGGATCACCGCCAAATTCAGCGGCGTGAGCCCGGGTCCAGGCCACGGCCGCAGCCGCGTCGTACATGTAGGCCGGAAACTTCACCTCGGGATAAAGGCGATAGTCGGGCACCACCACCATGACGCCGCGCGCCGCCAGCGCCGCGCCCAGGAAACGATAGATGGAGCGATCGCCGCTGGTCCAGCCGCCGCCGTAGAAGAACACCACCACCGGCACGCCGCCGGCCCCATGCGTGTCCTTGGCCGCAGGCGCATAGATGTCCAGCTGATGACGCGGCCCCGCTTCATAGGCGACGCCTTGGTGCATGGATATTTTATCGACCGGCGCCAGGGCATTGAGCACACCGACCGTGGAACAGGCGCTGAGGATCAGCGCCGCCGCGCAAACGACCATATGACGGCCGGCGCGGAGTGCTCTGAAATTTTGCAGGTGGATGGCCATGGCGGTGTTATCCGGGATTGACGTCGCCTCTGCAATTTACGTGGCGCCGGAACAATTGGATCATTGCGTGATGGACAAAGAAAAACCCCGCATCGTTTCCGACGCGGGGTTCCGCCTTGCCGATAAGGGCGTGTTTACGCCGCCAGACTCCGCAGCACGTAATGGAGCACGCCGCCGTTTTTGTAGTAATCCAGCTCGCCCGAGTTATCGATGCGGCACTGGACGGTGATGGTCTCAGACTTGCCGTCCTTGCGATGGATGGTGACGTTCACGTCGCCCAGCGGCTTCAGACCCGTGAGGCCCTTGATGTCGAAGGTCTCGGTGCCATCCAGGTTCAGGGATTTGCGGCTCATGTCGCCCTTGAACTGCAGCGGCAGCACGCCCATGCCCACCAGATTTGAGCGATGGATACGCTCGAAGCTTTCCACCAGCACGGCTTTCACGCCCAGCAGGTTGGTGCCCTTGGCCGCCCAATCGCGGGATGAGCCGGTGCCGTATTCCTTGCCGCCGACGACCACCAGCGGCGTGCCGGCGTCCTTGTACTTCATGGCCGCATCGTAGATGGGCATGACGTCGCCGGAGGGATAATGCTTGGTGACGCCGCCTTCCACACCGGGAACCATTTCGTTCTTGATGCGGATGTTGGCGAAGGTGCCGCGCATCATCACCTCGTGATGGCCGCGGCGTGCGCCGTAGGAGTTGAAGTCCGCGGGCGCGACGCCGTGAGCAATGAGGTATTTGCCGGCGGGGCTGTCCTTCTTGATGGAGCCGGCCGGCGAGATGTGATCGGTGGTGACCGAGTCGCCTAAAATCGCCATGGGCCGCGCGCCGACGATGTCCTTCACGGCGCTTGGGGTCTTGCCCATGCCGACGAAGTAAGGCGGGTTGGCCACATAAGTGGACTTGCCGTCCCAGCTGTAGGTCTCGCTCTTGACGGCCTGCACCGCCTGCCAAGGTGCTGGGCCCTTGAACACGTCGGAGTAACGGTTGGTGAACATGGCGCGGGTGAGGAACTTTTCCGTGTACTCGGCCACTTCCTTGGGCGTCGGCCAGATGTCCTTGAGATACACCGGCTTGCCATCGGAACCCGTGCCCAGTGACTCGGTGGTGATGTCCTTGCGCATGGAACCGAGCAAGGCATAGGCCACCACCAACGGCGGGCTGGCGAGATAGTTGGCCTTCACGTGCGGGCTGATGCGGCCCTCAAAGTTACGATTGCCCGACAGCACCGCCGACACCACGAGGTCTTTCGCCTCGATGGATTTCGCGATGTTGTCGTCGAGGGGACCCGAGTTGCCGATGCAGGTCGTGCAACCGTAGCCCACGGTGTTGAAACCGAGCGCGTCCAGCTCACTCTGCAAGCCGGCGGCGGTGAGATAATCCGTGACCACCTGGCTGCCGGGTGCCAGGGACGTCTTCACCCACGGCTTGCGCGTAAGACCCTTGGCGCGTGCTTTCTTGGCCAGCAGTCCGGCGGCGAACAGCACCGACGGATTGGAGGTGTTGGTACAAGAAGTAATGGCGGCGATGACCACGTCACCGTCTTCCAGCTGGGCTTTCGCGCCCGCGCCCGCCAGGCCGCTCACATCCGAGGAAACCGGCGTGGGATGAGCGAAGCCGTCTTTCAGCGCCTTGTCGAATTCCTTGGATGCGACCGACAGCGGCACACGATCCTGCGGACGCTTGGGCCCGGCGAGAGATGGTTCCACCGTACCGAGGTCCAGCGACAGCGTATCGGTGTACACCGACTCCGGTGTGTTTTCGTCCAGCCACAGGCCTTGCGCCTTGGCATAAGCTTCCACCAACGCGACGCGCTGCGGATCGCGGCCGGTGAAGGTGAGGTAGCGGATCACTTCCTTGTCGATGGGGAAGAAGCCGCAGGTGGCGCCATATTCCGGCGCCATGTTGGCGATGGTGGCGCGGTCGGTGAGCGACAGATCGCTCAGGCCCGGGCCGTAGAACTCCACGAACTTGTTGACCACGCCCTTCTTGCGCAGCATCTGCGTGACCGTGAGCACCAGATCCGTGGCCGTGCAGCCCGCGGGGATTTTTCCCGTGAGCTTGAAGCCGACCACTTCGGGAATCAGCATGGGCGTCGGCTGGCCGAGCATGGCCGCTTCCGCCTCGATGCCGCCCACGCCCCAGCCCAGCACCGCAAGGCCGTTGACCATGGTGGTGTGGCTGTCGGTGCCGACGAGGGTATCGGGATAAGCCAGGGTCTTGCCGTTGTCTTCGCCGGTCCAGACCACCTGCGCCAGATACTCCACATTGACCTGATGGCAGATGCCCGTGCCCGGCGGCACCACGCGGAAATTGTCGAAGCCGATCTGGCCCCAGCGCAGGAACTTGTAACGTTCGCCGTTACGCTCGAATTCGATGTCGATGTTTTTCTGGAGGGAATCCTTGCCGCCGTAGTTGTCCACCATGACCGAGTGATCGATCACCAGATCCACCGGCGACAGGGGATTGATGCGCTGCGGATTGCCGCCCAGCGCTTTGATTGCCTCGCGCATGGCGGCGAGATCGACCACGGCCGGCACGCCGGTGAAGTCCTGCATCAGCACCCGCGCCGGACGATAAGCGATTTCCGCGTCGGACTTTTTGCTCTTGAGCCAGCCCACCAAGGCCTTCACGTCATCCACCGAGACCGTGCGCCCATCCTCATAGCGCAACAGGTTTTCCAAAAGTACCTTGAGGGAGAACGGCAGGCGCGACACGTCACCGAGGGCCTTGCCCGCCTCGGGCAGGCTGAAATAGTCGTAAGTCTTGCCGTTGACCGTCAACGTGCGACGGCATTTCAGGGTGTCATGGCCGCTAAGCGACATAGCTAACTCCTAATAAGAGCCACTCGATACTAACGTGACCCGGATTGTGATGTGACAGGCATACGTGCCCCATGCCCGATGGGGCCCATCATCCACATCCGGACCGTCAGAGTCCAGGGTCGCCGTACCGCAATTTGAGACCAAGCCCTTGTCGCAAAAGAAGTTTCATGACCGCTGCGGCCGGGCATCGTGATGCCTTTCCCCATACGCGGCCTCTGCTATGGTCCGGGCATGGGCGCAGAGGGGTTTGAACCAACGACGTTTTCCGGCACCGGCTTGGCATGTCGCCGGGGCGGGCACAGCGTTTTCGCGGGGCTCGATTTTGCCGTCGGCTCCGGCCAGGTTCTGGTCCTCAGGGGCGCCAACGGCAGCGGCAAAACCACGCTTCTGCGGCTCATGGCCGGACTGGCAAACCTCTCGACGGGCATTTTGTCCTGGGACGGCATTCCCATCGACCATGACCCGGAAGCCCACGGTATCCGCACCCGGCTGGTGGGACATCAGGACGGGGTGAAGTCGGGCCTGACCGTGGCGGAAAATCTCACTTTCGCGGCCAATCTTCAGGGCGGCGCCCCGGAAGCGGCGATCCAGAATGCCTTGCACCGCTTTGGCCTTGGCCGCCTTGCCGATCTACCGGGCCGGGTTTTGTCGGCGGGCCAGCGCCATCGCCTCGCCCTGGCCCGGCTTTTGGTGGTGCCCGCCCCGCTCTGGCTTCTGGACGAGCCCACAAATGCCCTGGACGAAGAGGCCTTCGCCACCTTGTCGGCGGTGATTGCCGATCATCGGACCAAGGGCGGCATGGTGGTGGTCGCCAGCCACGGCACCGCGCCCACGACCGATGCGGTAGCTCTCGACCTGGGCCGCTTCACCGCCACGCCCGCGCCCCACTGGAGCGACGCGGCGTGACCGGCACATTCACAGCTTTCACCGTGGTGTTCACGCGGGATCTCCGCCTCGCCATGCGCCAGCGCGGCGACAGTCTCATTGCCGTGGCGTTCTTCGCCATCGCCGCGGTGCTGTTTCCCTTCGGCGTCGGACCGGAGGCGGGCGTGCTGGCGCGCATTGCCGGCGGCGTGCTGTGGGTGACCGCGCTGCTGGCGGCGCTGTTGTCGTTGGAAGGCATGTTCGCCGCCGATTTCGAGGACGGTACTCTGGACCAGCTGCTGCTCTGCGGCGAACCCCTACCCCTCATCGTTCTCGCCAAAGCCGTGGCCCATTGGACCACAACGGGCATTCCCTTGATCGTGGTCGCGCCCCTGCTGGCACCCACACTGCACTTACCGGCGGAAGGCTACGTGCCACTCATCGCGGCGCTTGCGCTCGGCACACCAACGTTGAGTCTCTTGGGCACAGTCGGCGCGAGCCTCGTCCTCGGCGCGCGGCGCGGCGGCGTATTGCTGTCGCTGCTCGTGCTACCGCTTTACGTGCCGGTACTGATCTTCGGCACCGCCGCCGTGGAAGCAGGCATCACCGGCCTTGCGATCAAGCCGCCGTTGCTGGTGCTCGCGGGATTTTTCATCCTCGCGCTGACCCTCGCACCGCTGGCCGCCGCCGTCGCGTTACGTCAGGCAGCGCAGTAGCGATGGCCTCCATCTCGGCGGATGCCTAAGATAGGCGCCACATCACGGTCTCAGGTCGGAGGAGAAGATCATGCTCAAGGAATTCCGGGATTTTGCCGCGCGCGGGAATGTGGTCGATCTTGCCGTCGGCGTCATCATCGGCGGCGCCTTTGGAAAAATCGTCACATCATTCGTGAACGATGTTCTGATGCCACCCTTGGGCTTGCTCCTCGGCGGCGTGGATTTCTCCAACATCTTCATCACCCTGTCGCACCAGTCCTACAAGACAGTGGCCGAAGCAAAAGCGGCCGGCGCGGCAACGATCAACGTCGGTCTCTTTATCAACACGATCATCGATTTCCTCATTGTCGCCTTCGCCATCTTCCTCCTGGTGAAGCAGGTCAACCGCTTCATGCCCAAACCGGCACCCGCGGTGGTCACGAAAGAATGCGGCTATTGCTACACACCGATTCCCGTCAAGGCGACGCGCTGCCCGCACTGCACATCGCAACTCTAAAGCCCTGACGCACGCGGGGCGCCTTTACCGTAGTTCCAATAACCGAAATGATACATTGTTGACCGGCCTGTTACTCCGGATCTCCGCGGGAGGAGTCTTTGCGCAAAACCAAACTTCGCCTTGGTTTGTTCGTGGCGCCGTTTCATGCGCTCAACGAGAACACAAGTCTCTGTTACGAGCGGGACCTGCAGCTTGCGCAGTTCGCCGACGAGCTGGGCATCGCCGAGCTCTGGTATGGTGAGCATCATTCGGGCGGGTTCGAGAATAGCCCATCGCCCGAGTTGATGATCGCCGCCGCCGCGCAAAGGACAAAGCGCATGCGGCTGGGAACCGGCGTCATGTCGCTGCCCTACCATAATCCGCTGATGGCCGCGAACCGCATCGCACAGCTCGATCATCTGACGCGCGGGCGGCTGATCTTTGGCGCGGGGCCGGGACTGCTGACCAGCGATGCACACATGATCGGCCTCGATGCCCGGGAGTCCCGCGACAAGCTTGACCAGGCCCTTGGCGTGATCACCCGTCTTCTGCGCGGGGAATGGGTGAGCGAGACAACCAGCTGGTATCGGTTGCAGGACGCCCATTGCCAGGTGCTGCCATGCAGCGACCCGCTTGAGCTTTGCGTCGCCAGCGCCATGTCGCCCAACGGCGGGGTCCTGGCCGCGAAGTATGGCGCGGGAATGCTGTGTCTTGCCGCGACGCTCTTTGGCGGATTCGATGCGCTTTCGACCAACTGGAAAATCGCGCAGGATGCGGCCACGAAATACGGCCACACCATGGACGCCGCCTCTCTCCGGTGCGCCACCGACATGCACATCGCCGAGACGCGCGAACAGGCCTACGCCGAGGTCCGCGAAGGCTATGAGACCTATCGCCGGTATATCCATAACCAAACCGCGCACATTCCCGACTCTCCGGGGCATCTGACCATCGAGCAACTGGTCGAGCGCGGCGATGCCGTGGTTGGAACGGTGGAGGATGCGATTGCGCAAATCCGACGCCTTGAAACAAAGGTGCCGGATTTCGGCTGTCTGCTTTTGTTCGAGCGGAATTGGGCGCGAACCGATCATCGCAACCGGTCACTGGAAATGTTGATGCGTTACGTCCTGCCGGAGATCAATGGCGACAACGTCAACCGCGCGAAGTCCTACGACTGGCTGCGGGAGCAACGCGAGTTCTTCCTCGGCGCCATGATGGAGGGCACCCAGCGCGCCTTCGACAAGCACGCCACCAATAAATAGGCGAACAGCGGGTGGATGGCCCGAAGGTGAGTTGCCGCGATTGTTTGATCTTACCGCCCCAGCTTGATATCCTGACGATGTAGTCGAGGTTCGTCCGGAGGGGGGTGAATGCTCTGAATACGACACCCGCCATGCACGACAGGCCCGGGGACCCGGTTCATGTAGACCGGCTGGTCTTCATACCGGTTGCTGGGCTGTTGCTCTGCATATGGGTCGTGGTCATCGCATTCTCGATGCTGGAGCGCGGCGCAGTGTTGGACCGCGCCCGCAGCCAGCTCGGGCTTAGCGTAGAAATACTCGCCGATAGTGAAGCCCTAATCGAAGGCACCGACCGAGAATCCGAAGACCGGAAGCTCATGGATCGTGCCGGCGCGATCTGGCATGCGAAGTCGCGTTATCCAACCGCGCGCATCTGGTTCGATCGCGATGGAGCCGTCTTTGCCGGCGTCGCGCCAGCAGATGCTTTACAGTCGTATCTTGTCATCAGTGAAATTCGGAATGGATTCGCGGTGAATGCCGCGATCCCCCTGGTCGACATACTCGCCGGCTGGCGTCGATCACTGTGGGTGCGCGCAGGTACGCTAACGGCACTCACCATAGTGACCCTGGTCGTCGCCGGCTTTCTTACGAAGACTCTACGGCAACGTGCAGCGGCGATGGCCGGCTTACACCGGCACGACACCATCCTCAGAGTGTTGACCAAGGCCGCCGCTTCGCTTCTGAACGCGCACGATCACGATGCGGCGATCGCCGCAGTGCTGGCGTCGATCGGCCCGGCCATCGGCGTCGACCGGGTGACGCTGACGCGACTTGTCCTTTCGGACGACAAACGGATATTGGTCATGCCGGGTTATGAATGGCACAAGCCGGAACTGAGGCCTTTGGCCGATCAATTCTCCGAGGCCGGCGTTGAACTCACGGATTATTATTCTCCGGAGCAAATGGCGAAGATCGCCAATGGCGAGCCGGTTCAAAGCTACGCCGAGGATTACCCGGAACCAGGCAAGACGCACCTCTTGAATATGGGGTTGTTATCGAACCTCAGTTACACGATGGCTATAGACCACCGCCCGTACGGCAGTCTCGCGTTTAACGATGCCCACGCACCCCGTCGCGCGTGGACCTGGGTCGAGATCGATACACTCAAGGCGCTGGGCGAACTGATCGCTGCCGCCATCATCCGAGCACGCTCCGCCACGGAGCTTCAGCAAACCATGGCCCGCCTACAACTGCGCGACCGGGCGTTGGAGAATATTAATCAGGGCGCTCTCATCGTCGAGACAAAAGCCCCCGACTATCCGGTTATTTATACGAACCCGGCCTTCGCCGCGCTGATTCGCTCCACCACAGATGAAATCATCGGTCGCAGGGCTCTGTCTTTTTATGATGCCAACACCGCATTTCGCCTCATGGAGCGCGTGGCTAATCCCGAGGACTTAAAACGACCCCGGCGCGCGGAAGTGCCGATGAAGCGAAATGACGGCACTTCTTTTCTGGCCAGCGTCAAAAGCTCCATGATCATTGGCCAGAACGGCGAGATCACACATGCGATCGCAATTATTGAGGACATCACCGACCTGCGTCGGCGCGAGGAGATGATGGTGGATGCGCATCGCATGGAAAGCGTCGGCCAGCTTACCGGTGGAATCGCGCACGACTTTAACAATCTTTTGACGGCCATCATATCCAACGCCGAAGATCTGCGCGACGGACTAAAGGATAATTCTTCGCTGCAAAGCCAAGCTGAGATCGTGCTGGAAGCGGCGGATCGCGGCGCCGGACTAGTGGCGCAACTCATGGCATTCGCGCGCAAACAAGAGCTGCAGCCGGAAGCCGTCGACGTCAACGCACTGCTCGACACGTTGGCGAAGTTGCTGCGCAGTACATTACCGGCACATGTCGAGATCAAGATCCACAAGGCGGAGTCGCTGCCGGCGGTTTACGTCGATCCGAGCCGGCTGAGAACCACGATTCTCAATCTCGCGCTCAATGCACGCGACGCCATGCCGGAGAGCGGGACTCTGACCATCGAAACCTCGCTGAAGGCCCTCGACGCCGAGTATGTCGCGGAGCACCTCGATGCCCAGCAGGGAAGCTATGTCATGATCGCGATCACGGACACCGGCGCCGGCATGGCGCCGGAGGTTCTGGAACGAGCTTTCGTGCCGTTTTTCACGACCAAGGAAGTCGGTAAGGGCCGAGGGCTTGGCCTCAGCATGGTCTACGGCTTCGTGAAGCAAAGCGGTGGACATGCCAGGATATACAGCGAAGTCGGGTTGGGGACGGTTGTGAAAATTTATCTTCCCGCGCTGGACCAGTCTGGCTCGTCGGACAATCCGTCCGTCGTCGTTGCCGCCGCGCCATCAGGATCCGGAAAAATTTTGTTGGTGGAAGACGACCCGCTTGTACGCCGGAGTGTTGGCGACAAATTGGCGCGCCTCGGCTATGCCGTGGTTGCCGTCGGCAATGCCCTTGATGCGATCAAGATGCTCAAGAACACGACACATTTCGACTTGGTGTTTTCCGACGTCATCATGCCGGGGCCCATGAACGGAGCGGATTTGATCAGCGAGGTTCGCCGCCGCTGGCCCGCGACACATGTGCTCCTGACCTCCGGCTATACGGAATCCACCGCGTCGGGAAAGGTCACACTGCCCGCCGATGTCCTTCTGCTGTCGAAGCCCTACTCGAATGACGAACTGGCCAACGCCATTCGCGGGGCAATGGGGAAACGACCAGACAGCGCAGGTTAGCGCTTGATCGTTTCCTGTTGAAGCAGGTCTTTCTCTAACTAAAACTAAGCCGTTGCCGGCTCGTGCGCGGTAAGACGGCGAAAGCCGCACGCGTTATCGCAAAATGTCTGAAGGCCAGCCGGTTATCCTTGCGGCGCCGTCTCATCATTGCGTTGAAACCGGGCCCGCCATTTTGCCATTGCCTCGTCGCCGACAAAGGGGTTAGCGCTCCGTTCGTGGCCGAAGGTCGATGTTTCACCATGGCCAGGCAGGAAGCCGACATCGTCGCCCAACCGGAATAGCTTGGAACGAATCGAGTCCAGGAGCTGGGGAAGATTGCCGTCGGCATGCTCCCACGCGCCGATGGCGTGTCGGAACAGTATGTCGCCGACGAAAGCATATCGGCGCGCCTCATGAAAATAAGCGAGGTGCCCTTTAGTGTGTCCTGGGCAATGGAGCACATCGATCGTCTCTTCGCCAAAGCTGACGCGATCTCCATCTTTCAGCCAGCGATCCGGCGTGAAATCCTGAGCGCGAAGACCGTAGCGCTTGCCCGCTTCGGGAAGGCGCCGGATCAGATGTTCGTCGTTCCGGTGGGGACCCTCGATTCGCGCTCCCGTCGCGGCGGCAAGTTCCGCGGCACCGCCGGCATGATCCATATGGCCGTGGGTTACCAGCACGACCTCAAGCTCCAGTTTCTCCCACTCCAGATAATTCTGGATCTGATCAATGTCGCCGCCGGGATCGATGACGGCGGCCTTGAGCGTGGCCTCGCACCATAGAATCGAGCAGTTCTGCTCGAATCGCGTGACCGGTAGCCAATCGAATTTCATGGGTTTCGCACCGTAGCGGGACGGACGGGTTTCACGTCCGAAGGAAACACTACGGCCGCGCTGCCCGGCTGGCAATCGCGGGCGATTTCAGGACACGAGGCGTGTGCCAATGACGCGCGGCGCGGGAAATCCGTAGGACATTGGTTCCAATGGCTGATTTCGGTGATCGCAACGCGGGTGTATTGATCCAGGTCAAAGCATTGACCGACGCACGAACTCAATCTGGCGCCATGAGAGATGACACCTCCCCCGCGGGCCAACCGCCCCAAAAGAACCCATACGACATGATCGGCGGAGAAGCCGGTGTGCGGCGGCTTGTGGACCGCTTCTACGACATCATGGACAGCGAACCGGAGGCGACAGCCATCCGCGCCATGCATGCCGCCGACCTCAGCCCCATGCGTCAACGGCTGTTCGAATTCATGAGCGGATGGCTGGGCGGACCGCGCCTATACAACCGGTGCGTAATGAGCGCCCACCAACCCTTCGCCATCGGAACCGCGGAACGGGATCAGTGGCTCAAGTGCATGCAGCGCGCCCTGACCGACATTGACGCCGATCCGGCGGTCCGGAAGCTTCTTGAACAGCCACTATTTTCCATGGCGGATGCCGTCCGCAACCGCTGAGGCAGGCGCTGATCCGCCCCGCCCCTCGACTCGTCGATAGCGCGGCATTGCCGTACGACGAAGGCCCCGGCCCTTCCAATAAAACAGGCGTCTTCTGCGACGCGGTGGCTTGGCGGTACATTTTCCTGAGATTACATCGGGCTGGAAGGCCGTCGCTTCACAATGTTTCATGTGGCCGTGGCCTTCCGGCCGGGATAAACCACGGGGCGATTGTTGTCGTAGAAAGTGACAACCCCCGTACCGCCGACAGACAATTGGAAGATGCACAAGTACGCCAACCCCACCGTGTTCATGGGCCTCGCCAACGGCATCCTGCCGTGGGCGGGCATGGCAATGGCATTGCTGTTTTTCGCCGGCTTGCCCATGGCCCTGATTGTATCGCCCGCGGACTATCAGCAGGGCGAGGCGGCGCGGATCATGTACGTCCATGTGCCCGCGGCGTGGATGGGACTCATGATCTACGGCGTCATGGCCGCGGGCAGTGCCGGCTTTCTCATCTGGCGCCATCCCATGGCCAATCTCATCGCCCGCGCCTCCGCGCCCTTGGGCGCCATGTTCACCGCCGTGTGTCTTGTCACCGGCATGTTATGGGGCAAGCCCATGTGGGGCGCTTACTGGGTGTGGGACGCACGCCTGACCTCCATGCTGATCCTGCTGTTCCTCTACGTGGGTTACCTGGCGCTGGCCGATGCCTTCGAGGATTCCGAGCGCGGCGACAAGGCGGCGGCGGTATTGGCACTGGTGGGCTCGGTGAACTTGCCCATCATCCATTTCTCCGTCACCTGGTGGAACACCCTGCATCAACCGTCGATCCTGACCATGAACGGCTTCACGGTGAACGCCGCCATGCTGTGGCCGCTGTTCCTCATGGTCGGCGCTTTCATGACCTATTACGTCTGCATTCTGGTGTTGCGCCTCCGTATCGAGATTCTGAACGCGAAGATTCGCAACGCCCGCCGCGCCCGTGCCGCCGAACCCGCCGTCAACGGCGCAACACAGCAGGCATGACGTGGAACCGTTGATGGATTATCTGCGCATGGGCGGATACGCCGATTTCGTGTGGCCGGCCTACGGCGCAGCGGCCGTCGGCTTGATCGGCGCGTTCGTGATCACCTGGCGCGGACTGAAAGCCCGCGAGCGGGAGTTCGAAACCATGAAGCGCCAACGGCGCGGCGAAACATCTTGATGCGATGACACGCAAACGCCGCCGCCTTTATTTTATCGCGCTCGGACTGTTCGGGCTGTTCGCCGGCACGGGCCTGGTGCTGTCGGCGTTCCAGGATAATTTGGTTTTCTTTTTCAGCCCGACGGAAATGGCGGCGAAGAAGCCGTCAACAGGTCAACGGATACGGATCGGCGGGCTGGTGGAAAACGGATCGGTGAACAAGAACGGCGAGACCGTCACATTCACGGTCACGGACATGACCAGCAGCCTGCCCGTGCGCTACACCGGCCTGCTGCCCGACCTGTTCAAGGAGGGCACCGGCGTGGTGGTGGAAGGGCATCTCGGCACCGACGGCGTATTCGCCGCCAGCGAGGTCCTGGCCAAGCACGACGAGAATTACATGCCGAAAGAAGTGGCCGACGCCCTGAAGAAAAGCGGGCGCTGGCAGGAAACCGCCGCCAAGGCTAAAACCATCGCGCCGACCGCGCCGTGACGAGCATATCCGTGAAACGCCGATTGGAGAGTGCCTGTCCATGCTGACCGAACTGGGCCAATTCGCCTTGGCGTTGGCGTTGCCGGTGGCCTTGATCCAGGCGCTGGTGCCGCTGATTGGCGCCGCGCGCAACGCGCCGGCTTGGATGGCGGTGGCACGCCCGGCGGCGTTCGCGCAGCTGGGTCTGATCGGCCTTGCCTTCGCCGCCCTGATGCATGCGTTCATCGTCAATGATTTCTCGGTGGTCGCGGTATTCGAGAACTCCCACACCGCCGAACCGCTGTTTTACAAAATGGGCATATGGGGCAACCACGAAGGCTCCATGGTGCTGTGGATCGCCATCCTGGCGGCGTTCGGCGCCGCCGTGGCCGCGTTCGGCGACAATCTGCCGCCCACATTGAAAGCCCGCGTGCTGGCGGTCCAGGGCATGATCGGCGCGGCGTTCATCGCCTTCATCCTGTTCACGTCCAATCCCTTCACACGCATCGATCCGGCGCCCCTGCAGGGCAACGGATTGAACCCCATCCTGCAGCACCCAGGCTTCACCATGCACCCGCCCATGCTCTACCTGGGCTACGTGGGTTTCTCCATGGCGTTTTCCTTCGCGGTGGCGGCCCTGATCGAAGGCCGGGTGGACGCCGCATGGGCGCGATGGGTGCGGCCGTGGACCCTGGCCGCATGGACGTTCCTCACCCTCGGCATCGGCCTGGGAAGCTGGTGGGCGTACACCATCCTGGGCTGGGGCGGCTGGTGGGCCTGGGACCCGGTGGAGAACGCGTCCTTCATGCCGTGGCTCACGGGCACGGCGTTGCTGCATTCGGCGATCGTGGTGGAAAAACGCGAGGCGCTGAAAAGCTGGACCATTCTGCTTGCCATCGTCACATTCTCCCTGTCCCTGCTCGGCACGTTTTTGGTGCGCTCCGGCATCCTCACGTCGGTGCATGCCTTCGCCTCCGATCCGACCCGAGGCGTGTTCGTGCTGGCGATCTTGACGGTGGCCATCGGCGGCGCGCTCATTCTCTACGCCATCCGCGCGCCGCGCCTTGAGGGCGGCGGCCTGTTCGCGCCCCTGTCCCGCGAGGGCGCGCTGCTGCTGAATAACTTGTTCCTGGCAACGGCGGCAATGACCGTGCTGCTGGGAACGCTATATCCCTTGTTCGCCGATGCCCTGGACCTGGGCAAGATCACCGTCGGCGCGCCCTACTTCAATCGCGTGTTTGTGCCGCTGATGGTGCCGCTGGCCGCTGCCGCGGCGATCGGTCCGTTGCTGGCATGGAAGCGGGGTGATCTGTCCGCCGCCATGACACGCCTTTTGGCCGCGGGTGGCATCGCCTTGACGGTGCTCGCCGTCTTCGCCGCGCTCAACGGCGCCGACCTTCATGGTCTGGCGGCGGCGGGCGGACTTGGACTTGCCGCATGGCTTGGCGGCGCATCGGTGACCGAGTGGTGCGCGCGCAATCGGCCGTTTGCATCCGGTGCCCTCGCACGCATCGCCCATGTGCCGCGTGCCGCCCACGGCATGACCCTCGCGCATTTTGGCCTGGCGGTTGTCATCGCCGGCGTCACCGCTTCCAGCGCCTGGAAGCAGGAGTACATCCAAACCCTGGCGCCGGGAGAGTCCATCGTTGTCGCGGGCTACACCTTGCGCTTCGACGGCGCGACGCCGGTGCGCGGACCCAACTACGACGCCATGCGCGGCCAATTCGTCATCACGAAGGGCACGCGTGAAATCACCACGCTGGGGCCCGAGCGCCGGACCTATGTCCAGCCGCAGCAGACCACGACCATGCCGGCGCTTCTGACCACGCCGCTGGCCGACCTCTATACGGTGATCGGTGATCCACAGGGCGAGAACGGCGCGTTTGTGACCCGCGTTTACTATCAGCCCCTGGTGCCATGGATCTGGGCCGGCGTCATCCTCATGTTCCTTGGCGGGCTGACATCTCTCAGCGACCGCCGTCTGCGCATTGGCACGCCGCGTCGTGCAGCGAGCGTCGGCGCCCAACCCGCCGCGGCGGAATAGGGGCCAATCGCGGTGTTGTCCTCCGTCCCCTCCTCTCGCAAACGCCGCCGCTGGCCATATGTATTGCCCATCGCCGCCATGGTTCTTCTGGTGGCGATATTCGGTAAGCGCCTGTTGGATGTGGACCGGGGCGCCGATCCCCGTGTGATTCCCAGCGTCCTTCTGAACACACCCATGCCCAAGTTCTCATTGGCCGCTCTGCCCGGGCGCAAGAGCAGTGCGGCGACGCCCTTTACCGATGCCGATCTCAAAGGCCGCGTGAGTCTGGTCAATGTGTTCGGCTCCTGGTGCATCGCCTGCCTGGAGGAACATCCCACCCTGGTGGCGATCGCCAAGCAAGGCGGCGTGCAAATTTACGGCATCGACTGGCGCGACACACCGGAACGTGGCGCGGAATGGCTCAATGATCATGGCGATCCCTACGCCTTGATCGGCCAGGACCCGGACAGCACCACGGCGATTGATCTGGGCGTGACCGGCGCGCCTGAGACCTTCGTCGTCGATGGCGATGGTATCATTCGCTACAAGCAGATCGGACCCATCACACCGGAGATCTGGCAATCGACCTTGCGACCGCTGATCGCCGATCTGCAGAAGACGGCATCACAGAATACGGACGGACAAAAGTGAGCCGCTTTTTTCCGCGCGCTTTACTGGTGTCGGCGCTTCTGTTTGGCGCGGCGCTGCACGCCCATGCCGTCGAGCCGGGCGAGATGATGACCGACCCCAAGCTTGAAGCCCGTGCCCGCGACGTCAGTCAGGCCCTGCGTTGCGTGGTCTGTCAGAACGAGACCATCGACGAATCAAACGCCGAACTTGCGCACGACATGCGCGTGTTGGTTCGCCGCCGCATTGCCGCCGGTGACACCAACGAACAGGTGTTGAGCTACATGGTCGGCCGCTACGGCGACTTCGTCTTGCTCAAGCCGCGCTTTACGACCATGACCCTGCTGTTGTGGCTGGGTCCGATGATGATCCTCGTCCTGGGCGGCGTCGCCCTGAGCCGCACCGTGCGCGGCAAGCGCCCCGTGGCCGCACCGCTCAGCCCCGAAGAAATGGCCGCACTGGCAAAGCTGACGGCCCCAGGCCAAGACGGCACAGGAGCCTCGGTATGATCTGGTTACTGTGCGGCGGCGTGACGCTGATTGTCGTGGCGGGGCTGCTGTGGCCGCTGTTGCGATCGCCCGTGCCGGTGGCGGACCGGTCGGCCTATGACATGGCCGTGTTTCGCGATCAGCTCCTTGAGCTGGATCGCGATGTCGAACGGGGCGTCATCACCGCGGCCGAGGCGGAGGCGGCCCGCCTGGAGATCCAACGCCGTCTGCTCACTGCCGGCAAGGCACAGCCGGTGCCCGTGCGCACCGAGGCCCCCGGACAGCGTGCGGCGCTTACCGCCGCCATTGCCGTGCTGGTGCCTTTTGCCGCCCTCGGCGTCTATCTCACGGTCGGCGCGCCACAGCTGACCGGCAAGACAACACACACAACGCAAGAGCCGGTGGCTGGGCATACGGACGCCGACATGGCGGCCCTGGTGGACAAGCTGGCCGCACGCGTTCGCGAGACACCGGACAACCCCCAGGGATGGTCCCTGCTCGCGCGCAGCTACCGCCAGATGGAGCGGTTCGCCGACGCCGCCGATGCTTACAGGCACCTTATGGCCTTACAGCCGGATCTGGCCGACGGTTACGCGGGCTTTGGCGAAGCGGCGACCGGCGCGGCGGACGGCACCGTTACGCCGGAAGCCCACGCGGCCTTTGTCCACGCCCTGCAGATCGACCGCGGCGAACCGCGGGCGCGCTTCTATCTGGGCATGGAACAGGCGCAAGCCGGAAACGCAAAGGGCGCCATCGCCATCTGGCGCGAGATGACCGCATCGGCGCCCACCGATGCGCCCTGGATCAACGCCGTGCGCGAACAGATGGCGGCCGTGGCCCAGGACGCGGGCATCATGCCCATGTCGGTGACACCGCGACATGCCCTGGACGTGATCGGCGATGCGCCCGTGACCATGGGCGGCAACGGGCCGTCGCCAGCCCAGGACAAACAGATCGCCGCGGCACCGCCCTCCAATCCTCCTGGCGACCCCGCCACACCGGACACCAGCGCCCTCAAGGGCCGTTTCACGCCGGAGCAACAGGAGATGATCAAGGGCATGGTGGGCGGGCTGGCAACACGTTTAGCAGCCGACCCCGACAATCCGGCCAACTACGACGGGTGGATGCGATTGGGCCGCGCCTACACGGTTTTGGAGAACACCGCGGGCGCCAAGGATGCCTATGGCCATGCCATCAAACTCAAACCCCAGGAGCTCGCGCCCAAACTTCAGCTCGCCGATCTTCTGGTGCACGAGACCGACTTCGATGCGAAGCTTCCGGCGGCACTGGTGCGCATCGCCACGGATATCCACGCCCTCAATGCCGCCCAGCCGGACGCCCTGTTCATTCTCGGATTGGACAAGGCCAGAAGCGGCGATACCAAGAGCGCCCGCAATCTATGGCAATCCGCCCTCGCGGCAGCGCCGCCGAACACGCCCCTGCACGACGAAATCACGCGCCGGCTCGTGGCGTTGCCGTAACTCAGCCCTTCGCGTCCAGCTTTGCACCGGCCGGCACAGTGCGAAAGCTGATGGCGAGGCGATTGTAAGTGTTCATGAGGCCGATCGCGACGGTGAGATCGGTGAGTTCCTTGGCACTGAACACGGCCGCCGCCGCCGCGAAGTCCGCATCGGGCACTTGGGTTTCGCCAACCTTCGTTACTGCCTCAGCCCAGGCCAGGGCCGCCCGTTCGCGCGCGTCGAAAAGACCGCCGCCTTCGCGCCACGCGGGAGCCAGCACCAGCTTGTCGACGCTGACACCGCGCTTGAGAAGATCGCGCGAATGCAGGTCGATGCAATACGCGCAGCCGTTGATCTGCGACACACGCAGATAGACCAAATCGATGAGTTCGGCCGCCAGGCCGCATTGGGCGACATAGGCACTAACGCCGCGGAGCGCCTTCATGGCGTCCGGGGCCGCATGAGCATAGTCAAGGCGTTGGGTCATTTTTCCGTTCCTCTATGCGAAGTCTCATTATCGCGCATTGTCCGCGTTATAATCGATATGAGAAATATGCAATGATCGGGCAAACGAACATCGTTTAATCCGGCGCGACGATGGTCTACCCTTGCGCGAAGGGACAACTTCTCTCTGAATCGAAGTGACATGGCCAAGCGTATCCTGATCGCGGTTTGTATTTTCCTGGGCACGGCCGCCGTGCTGGCCCTCAACTGGCCCGGCATACGCCGCCCGTCCGAACAGCTTATAACCCGCAGCGTCGAGATCGGCGGACCGTTCACCCTGACGGATATGAACGGAAACACCGTTACCGACGCAGTGCTGAAAGGTCATTACAGTCTTTTGTATTTCGGATTCACCCGTTGCCCCGACGTCTGCCCCTTGGCGCTACAGAAGATCACCGAGGCCCTGAACACCGCGGGGCCGACGGCGGATACAGTAGTACCGGTGTTCATCACCGTCGATCCGGAACACGATACGCCGGAGGTGATGAAGGCCTACCTCGCCAATTTTCATCCGCGCTTTCTGGGCCTGACCGGCACACCCGATGCCGTGAAACAGGCTGAAAACGACTACCGCGTCTACGCCAGCAAGACGACCACCGAAAATGGAGACAGCGTCGCGCACGGCGATTTCATCTATTTCCTGGACACTGAGGGGAAATATGTCGCCCAGTTTCCCAACAACGTCGCGGCAAACGATATCGCCTTGCGCCTGCGGCACGCGCTGGAACCGCAATGACCGAGCGCAGGAAAAAAGCCGGCTTCACGCCGTTCTGGCGCACCAAGACGCTGACGCAGATGAGCAATGCCGAATGGGAAAGCCTGTGCGACGGCTGCGGTAAATGCTGCCTTCATAAGATCCGTGAAGACGACGGCACCCTGACGCTCACCAATGTGGCCTGCCGTTTGTTGGATACGGTCACCGGCCGGTGCGGCAACTATCGGCGGCGCAAGACGCTGGTGCCCGATTGCGTCGTCCTCACGCCGAAGATGGCGCGCGATCTCGATTGGCTGCCGTCCACCTGCGCCTACCGCCTGGTCGGCGCAGGCAAGGATCTGCCGTCCTGGCATCCCCTCAAGACCGGCGATCCGGCAAGCGTCCTGCAGGCGGGCATATCGGTAACCGGGCGCTGTGTTTCCGAACGAACCGCCGGACCCCTTCGTCATCATGTGGTGGAATGGCCGGAATTTTAGAACATGATCCCGAAAAGCTGCGGACTTCTCGGACGAGATCATGCTCCAAAACAAATGGTGAAAGCATGGGCGCGATTCAATGCGCACTGATCGCCCCATAATGCGGGCGTCCGCGCTTTTCACGGCCAAGCCCATTACCAAATCCGCGCTGGTCGCCGCCGTCGGCGACGAGGATCTGGCGGAGCGAATCGCAGTGCGCATCAGCACCCGCGCCCGCCGCATCAGCCTGCGGGTCGAGCCCGCCACCGGCCAGGTGGTGCTGATCCATCCGGCGCGGGCCAGCGCGCGCGCGGTCCTCGCGTTCACCGCCGAGAAGCGGGATTGGATCGTCGCCCATCTGGCTGCTTTACCGATTCAGATTCCCTTTGCCGACGGCGCCGAGATTCCCGTGCGCGGCGTTCCGCATATCGTGCGGTTTCTCCCGGAACAACGTGGCGGTGTGTGGTGCAAGGCAGGAGAGATCTTTGTCACCGGCCGTCCGGAGCACGCTCCACGGCGGCTCAGGGACTGGCTCAAGAATCACGCGAAAACCGTGATCGGACCGGCGGCGCGCGTCATGGCGGAACGGTTGAAGCGCAACGTGGCGGCGGTCAGCATGCGAGACACCACATCGCGCTGGGGCAGCTGCACCCATGGCGGCAGACTATCATTCTCGTGGCGGCTGATCCTCGCGCCGGAAAACGTACTGAGCTACGTGATCGCCCATGAGGTTGCTCATCTCAAGCACATGAATCATGGCCCGGCTTTCTGGAAAACCGTAGAGGACCTGCTTGACGGAAACGTTGAAGAAACGGCTTCAGCGCGCCATTGGCTGAGAAAACACGGAACCGCTCTTCATCGCTATGGATGATTCGGCTTCCGGCGCCATGGCCACGGTCACGGCATGGGCATTGCGGTGCGCGACGAACTCGGCGAACGCGTTCAAACGATAGATGAATGGCTTGCGCGGCGGCAGCGTGCCGTGAAGATCATCCGGCTCGCGATAGAAGACATGCATGCCGATGATGGTCGTCGATTCAAAACCGATCGCCCACGACGGACGCGTGAAGGACGCATGATACCAAAGCGCGCCGCCGGTGGGATCGGGGATCGCCGAATCCCGCTGCAGCACGGCTGCCGCGATCTTGAGCGAATCACGCCATACTTTCGGATCCAGAGGCGCGTCGACTTTGTTCTCGCAATACCAGGAGAACTGGCAGCGCAGGGTATTGCCCTGCATTTTTCTTTGTTTGATGACGTCGCAGATGTTGGACGGAAAACGCGGGTCCATGGCGCGATTAAGCACCACGCGCGCCACCGCAAGACGGCCGGCGATTTCCTCGCTGCGCGCTTCGTAATAGTCGTTGAGCGCGAGGCACACCAATTCGTCCTTGGAGACGGCGATGCTGCTGAGATCGATTTGGAGATCGGCGGGAATGTCGGCGGCGTGCGCGGTGCCGACCGACGCCAAAGACCACAGAAGACATGCGGCGATGGACAGCGCGCGCGGTGCCGCCGGGCGGGAAAAATTCCACCGGAGGCGTAGACGCACTGACGACATGAGTTTGGTCAGGGTCACGGGGGCGAGTCCTTTATCCTGTTCTTTCACAACACCACCAACCAAGCGTTAACGTCGGTGGGTGCGTTACCCTTTTGAGCCATGGCGCGGAGTGCTGGTCCGTCGATCCATGGCTAAGCACGATCATTGTCCGTCGTGCATGAGCCTTTCGATCCGCCCGATCGCGTCTACCTTCTGAGGCGCGATCCCTGCGGCGGCTATGTAGGTAGGGGGGTGACGGCTTCGCAATGAAAATAATGTTTCAAACTGGGGCCAGTATTGGGCCCGAAAATTCCCAGTTCATTGGGGTTATTGCTTAGGATCGGTCCCAACCGCATTCATTCTGCGGGCAAGGGACGGTGCCCGGCCCCCACCCCAGGGTCATTTGTCGTTCAATTTCAGAATCTTGAGATTTGCGGAGGCGGGAAGGACGGGACCGTCCCTTTTTCTGTCCGCAGAGTGGACGTTTGACTGCAAAGTTACAAATTATTCTGTAATATTTGCAACCACGCCGCGCATATTGGGGCCAATCCGATTCATATAGGTTGTGGTGTGAGGCGATTTCCCACACGTGTAAAAGTGTA
>SCTM01000201.1 GCA_004297485.1 Rhodospirillaceae bacterium | reverse complement strand
AATATCCATAGATAGGGGTCGTGCCATGATTGCTGGCCTCCAATACCCAGCAATCAGCTTGAATCACATTCCCCCAAAAATGGGAATCCCTGGATTCAATTAAATCGCGACACGCTCTAGCTCACCTTCGCCTTTCCAACCTTGGCTGAACCGCTGTTGCCGGACACGCGCGATACGCTCGGCCTCGGCTTGCGCCTTGAGGTCGGCCACAAGCTTGTCGATTTCCTGCGACGACTTTGGATAGGCCTTCTTCGCCACTTCGACGGTGGCTTGGATGGTTGTGGCGTTGCCGGACTTCACCGCTTCGGTCACGATCTGCACGACCGGGTCGGGGATCGGCTCGGCATGAGCGCGGCAGCTCAACAGCAGGACGCCTGCGAACACCGCAGCCCGATACAAATGCGGAAAGGTCATCGCGCCTCCGAACTCACGTAAGGTGATTTCGGGGCAGGTTAGCGATGATTTGCGGAGAAGCTATCCTCTCGCCGCCGATAACGCGGCGATGAGAGCAATGTAATGCGCAAGGGGGCTACGATGCCGCGCGGCGTTCGCCGATCCACACGTGGTAGGTGTCGGCATGCCCCTCGGCCACGCTTTTCAGACGCGTCAGCAGGGACGTGCTGAGATCGGTGCCCGATTTCAATAGCAGCTGGCCTTCACGGTCCTTGAGATCCCGCGCCAACACCACGCCGGATTTTACGTCGGCGAGCGTGCACATGCGGACGTTGAGAAGTTCCTTGGAATGATCAGGACGTGGTTTTGGCGCAGGCGACCCGGCGCTGTCGGAGTGACCCCCCGCAGCAGCGTCGGCGTCCCTGCGCCAAATCTCTTTGCCGTTGATGGGAACGGCGGCTTGAGCACCTTCGGCCGCGGGCGGCTCAATTGCCGGCACAGCCAGATAATTTTGCGCCGCCTGCAGCGTCCAGGTCCGGCTCATGGCGTTGCTCAGGGTCTTCATGAGCTTTTCCATGGAGAGCGGCGCGATCGCGACACCATTGACATCGAGCAGCATGGCCGCACGCATGGCCGTCGCATCGACACGGCCGGTGAGAATGACGGCACAAATCTGCGGCGAGACCTTTGACATGGTGCGGGAACGGATCATGCGCAGCAGTTCAAGGCCGCCGACGGGCGCCAGGTCCCAGTCGCAGACCAGACCACCGATCTGTCGGCCGAACCGCTTCAGGGTGGTGACCGCTTCGTTGACGTCGGGCGCGTGTTTGATTTCCTGCGTCCTGAGTCTGGTCAGGGCCGCATGGGCCATGTCGCGGAACAGCGGCTTGCTGTCCACCACCAGAAACTTGGTGTTGGAGAAATCGACTTCGCCCGGAATTGCCATGACCACGTTCATGCGGTTCCCCTTCAGGGATGCAACTAATGGTCATCATACATGATTTCGACCGAAAACAAAATAGGCATTAATCTATTGTTAACAAGTGGGTAATCCTGGGGACTTATAAAAGTTATCCCCCGATTCCACCGCCTGGAGGAGCAAACGGAGGGCCCGACCCGACCGAGGTCACGCCAGTAAGGCGCGCAATCCCGGATAGCTTTCGGTGAGCGCGATGGCGATGCCATGGCGCGGGGCGAACGCCAATGTCTTGGACATGCAACAGTAAACCTGGCCCCGGTAATGGTACTGGTGCGTAGCAAGCCGCTGGCAGCCGCTTCGATCCCCTGACCCACTCCTATTCAGGAAGACACCATGTCCCATTCCATCTCTGCGCTTACCGCTTGGCTTACGTCTTATGCGCTGATCGGTTTGGGGGCCGCCCAAATGGGCACGGCCCATGCCGCCGATTTCCCCCTCTACGCCATCACGAAGACAATCACCCTCGGCTCACCGGAAAAGTGGGACTTCGTTAACTATGACGATGTCTCGCATCGTGTCTTTGTTGCACACGAGACCGAGGTCACGGTGGTCGATGGCCGCTCAGGCGACATCGTCGGCCACGTCGATGTCGCCGGGGCCAACGGCGTTGCCGTCATTCCGGCCCTCGGCAAGGGCTATGCGGGCAGCCGCGCCAAAAAGGCCGGCATCGTGTTCGACCTCAATACGTTCAAAATTCTGAAAGAAGTGCCGGCGGATTCCGACACCGACGGGGTGATCTACGACCCGGCAAGCAAACGGGTCTTCATCATCCAGGGCGATCCGCACAACATTACGGCGATCGATCCCGCTACCGATACGGCGGTGGCAACCGTCGCGCTCGATGGCAAACCCGAATTCGCCACCGCCGACGGTGCCGGAAAACTCTACGTCGCCATCACGGACAAAAGCGAAGTCGCCCGGGTCGACACAAAGAGCGCGAAGGAGGACGCGGCCTGGCCGGTGGCCGACTGCGTTCGACCTCACGGCATGGCGATGGACCGGAAGACGCGCCGGCTATTCATGAGCTGCGCGAATAATACCATGGCCATCATCGATGCCGATAATGGCCGCGTTGTCACGACCGCGGCTATCGGCAAAGGCACCGACTCTGCGGCCTTCGACACAAGACGTAAGCTGGCGTTCAGTTCGAACGGCGACGGCACCTTGTCGATCATTCGCGAGGACGGGCCCGACAAGTTCACGGCGCTCGGCGATGTTCCAACGCAGATTCTGGCGCGTACCATGGCGGTCGATTCCGACAGCGGGCGCGTGTACACAGTGACGGGCGAGCCGGCAAAGTTCGACCCCAACGACACTGCTCCACATCGGCACATTCCCATACAGCCGGGCTCGGTGCGGCTGCTGTTTGTCGATCCCGCCCGCTAAAATGCGGTTGCGGTCAACGGACGCGATGCGACCATTGACTGCCCCTACTCCGCCGCTTGGCGCGAGGCGGAAGCGCCGTTGCCATCACGGTCCGGCGCGACGGGTTTCCATCGCAGTATCGGTTTGCGCGCGGCTTTGGTCTCGTCCAGGCGACGCCGGGGCGTGAACAAAGGTGCCGCATGGAAATCATCGGCCGCCGTGCCGGTCTTGGCCTTGGCGGCCAGGGCCAGCACCGTGGTGATGAACTGATCGAGGCTGGCTTTGCTTTCGGTCTCCGTGGGCTCGATCAACAACGCGCCGTGAACCACCAGCGGAAAATACATGGTGGGCGGATGGAAGCCCTCGTCGATGAGGGCCTTGGCGAAGTCGAGGGTGGAGACGCCGGTGCCCTTGAGAAATCCGTCGTCGAACACGCATTCGTGCATGCATGGTCCGGCAAAAGCGGGTGTCAAATCCTTGCTCAGGCGCGCCATGACATAGTTGGCATTGAGCACCGCATCGCCGGAGGCTTGGCGTAATCCGTCACCGCCCATGGCCATCATGTAGGCCAGCGCCCGCACGAATACGCCGAACTGGCCGTGGTAGCCCTTCATACGTCCGAAGGCCGTAGGCGCGCGCGGGCTCTGCGCGTGTTCAAGGGCGTCGAATTTTTCGCCGACCTTGATCACCTGGGGCACGGGCGCGAACGGCGCCAGCTTCGCCGACAACACCGTCGGGCCGGCGCCCGGTCCGCCGCCGCCGTGGGGCGTGGAGAAGGTCTTATGCAGATTGATGTGCATGGCATCGACGCCCAGATCGGCGATCTTGAGCCGGCCGACGATGGCATTGTAGTTGGCACCGTCCATGTAGAAATAGGCGCCCACGCCGTGCACCGCCTCGGCGATGGCGATGGCATCCTTCTCGAACAAGCCGCAGGTGTTGGGGTTGGTGATCATCACCGCCGCAATGTGCGGGCCAAGTTTGAGTTTGAGCGCGTCCAGGTCCACATGGCCGTCGGCGGTAGCCGGAACAGCTTCAACCGTATAGCCGCACAAGGCTGCCGTGGCCGGATTGGTGCCATGGGCGGATTCCGGCACCAGCACGATTTTGCGCGCGCCGTTGCCCGCCGCTTCGTGAGCGGCGCGGATACACATGAGGCCGCACAGCTCGCCATGCGCACCCGCGGCCGGCGACATGGCCACCGCCGCCATGCCGGTCAACTCCTTCAGCCAGCGGGCGGTCGTGTCGATGAGCTCCAAGGCCCCCTGCACGGTGGACAGCGGTTGGAACGGATGGATCTCGGCGAAGCCGGGCAAGCGCGCCATCTTCTCGTTGAGGCGCGGATTATGTTTCATGGTGCACGAGCCGAGGGGATAGAAGCCCGTGTCGATGGAATAATTGCGCTGCGACAGGCGCGTATAGTGACGCACCACCTCCGGCTCTGACATGCCGGGCAGCCCGATCGGCGCGGCGTTCTTCATGCCGCCCAGGCGTTCGCGCACCTTGGGCACATCGGGCAGATCGACGCCTGTGGCGCCCTTGGTGTCCTGTTCGAAGATCAGCAGCTGCTCGATGGCGAGGCCGCGATTGCCGCTTGTGGTATCCGCTTTCATGTGGGCGCTCATCACAGCACCTCCTTCAGGGCCGTCGCCAAGGCATCCATGTCGGCCTCGGTGTTGGTTTCCGTAGCGGCGACCATGAGCAGGTCAGCCAGTTCCGGATAGCTGGGGTAAAAGCGCGACACCGGTACGCCGCCGAGAATGCCGCGCTTTGCCAGGTCTTCCACCACACCCATGGCCGGCTTCGGCAGCTCGATTGTGAATTCATTGAAGAACGAAGACGGCAGCAGCCGTACACCGGGCACGCGCTCCAGCCGTTCCGCCAGTTGCACGGCACGGGCATGATTGAGTGTCGCCAGCTTGGTGAAGCCCGCTTCGCCCAGCAGCGTCATGTGGATCGTGAAGGCCAGCGCGATGAGACCGGAATTGGTGCAGATGTTGGAGGTGGCCTTCTCGCGGCGGATGTGTTGCTCGCGGGTGGACAGCGTCAGCACCCAACCGCGGCGGCCTTCCTCGTCGGTGGTTTCACCGGCCAGACGTCCCGGCATCTGCCGCAGAAATTTTTCCCGCGTAGCGAACAGCCCAACACCCGGTCCGCCGAAACTCATGGGACCGGCCAGAGACTGGCCCTCGCCCACGACAATGTCGGCGCCCTGATGGCCCGGCGGGGTAATTAATCCGAGTGCGACGGGCTCGGTGACGCACACCACCAGCAGCACGCCCGCTTCGTGGCATACATCCGCCAGGGTGCTGTAGTCCTTGAGACGACCGAAGAAACCCGGCGTCTGCACGACAACGCATGCCAATTCCGAATGTACACGGCCGATGAGGTCTTCGATCTCGTAGGGATCGGGCGCGAGGCACTCCACGTCCACGTCGAGGAATTTCATGGCCGTGGTGGTGACGTCGCGATAGTGGGGATGAACCTGGCCCGACATGATCGCCGCCGAGCGCTTGGTCACGCGCGCCGCCATGGCGACAGCTTCCGCGCACGCGGTGGCGCCGTCGTACATGGAGGCATTGGCCACTTCCATACCGGTGATGAGCGCCACTTGGCTTTGGAATTCGAAGATCGCCTGCAATGTACCCTGGCTGATTTCGGGCTGGTAAGGTGTGTAGGCGGTGAGGAATTCGCCGCGCTGAATCAGATAATCCAGGCTCGCTGGCGTGTGATGGCGATAGTTGCCCGCCCCCAGAAACGCCGGGGCTTTGGTGCAATCGAGATTGCGCGCCGCCATGGCACTGAGCGCACGTTCCACCTCGATCTCGCTGGCGCTCTTGGGTAGATCGAACCGGGCCGATGCCAGCGGTCCAGCGGGCAGGTCGCGGAACAAGTCCTCGATCTTGCCGACACCGATCGCCGCCAGCATGTCGCGGCGGTTTGGTTCGCTCAGGGGCAGGTAACGCATAGGTCTTTCCTTTGGACTCGAGACCGGTTGATGTATTCCCCCTCACCGCCTCGCCTATTCTTGATCCGGGCGACGTCGTCGCCCGGGCCGGCTCGGCACCCTCTCCCCAGCGGGGAGAAGGTTGGGGTGAGGGGGCGATTGTTCGAATCAGTCATTTACGAAATCGAACACTAGGCGCTGAGTTCGGCGACAAATTTTTCGTAGGCGGCTTTATCCATCAACCCGTCCAGTTCCGACGGATTGGACAGGCGCAGCTTGAAGAACCATCCGGCTCCCGTTGGATCGCTGTTCACGGTTTCCGGATGATCGGGAAGCGCCGCGTTTCCTTCCACAACCGTGCCCGAGACAGGCGCATAGACCTCGCTCGCCGCCTTGACCGATTCCACCACCGCCGCTTCGCCGCCGGCTTTCAGGGCCTTGCCCGCCGCCGGTACTTCGACAAACACCACATCGCCGAGCTGGCTCTGGGCAAAGTCGGTGATACCGACCACAGCGTCCGCGCCCTCGACGCGAATCCACTCGTGGTCCTTGGTGTAGCGAAGCTTGGCGTCGTTGGAATTGGCCATAGGAGTCCTCAGTTGCGCGTGGTTTTGAAATAGTGATGGGGCGTGAAGGGCAGGCTTTCCACTTGGGCGGCCTGGGCCTGGCCCCTGACGATCAGGGTTAAAGGTGTTCCGACCTTGGAAAATGCGGTTTCCACGTAACCCATGGCGACGGGACCTTCGACGCTGGGCCCGAACCCGCCGGAGGTGATTTCGCCGATGCGGCGTCCGTTGCCATCCTGAATCTCCGTGTGGCCCCGCGCCGGTGCGCGACCCAGAGGCCGGATACCGACCCGCTTACGCGGCGCACCGTTGGCCAGTTGGTGGAGAATTTTCCCGGCACCGGGAAAGCCGCCTTCGGTCCTGCGTCGCTTGCTGATGGTCCAGGCCAGGGACGCCTCGATGGGTGTGGTGGTGGTGTCGATGTCGCTACCGTAGAGACACAGACCCGCCTCAAGACGCAGGGAATCCCGCGCACCTAAACCAATAGGCTGCACTTCCGGCTGATTGAGCAGGATTTCCGCGATGCGCACGGCTTCGGCATTGGGTACGGAAATCTCGTATCCGTCCTCGCCGGTGTAGCCGGAGCGGAACAGACGCACCGGCGCGTTCGCCAGCACATCGGTGCGGGTGGTCATGAAGTCCATGGCCGCCGCCGCGGGCACAAGTCGCGCCAACACGTCCGCCGCCTTGGGTCCCTGCAGCGCGATCAAAGCGGCGTCGTCGTGGCGGGTGAGCGTCGCGCGTCCGGCAAGCTGCGCGCCGATGTGGGCAAAATCCCGCTCCTTGCACGCGGCGTTGACCACCAGGACCAGACTCTTTTCCCGGCCGCTTTCCGCCGGGCGGGAGATCATCAGGTCGTCGATGATCCCGCCTTCGGGTGTGGTCAGAACCGTGTAGCGAATCTGCCCGGGCTTGAGATCGGCGATATCGCCGGGCACCAGGGTCTCCATGGCCTTGTCCACGTCGTCGCCCACAAGTTCCGCCTGCCCCATGTGCGAGACATCGAACAGGCCGGCCGCGGCACGGGTGTGGAGATGTTCCTTGAGTACGCCTAGGGGATACTGGACCGGCATGCTGTAGCCGGCAAAGCCCACCATCTTCGCCCCACGAGCGAGATGAAGACTCTCAAGCGGCGTGCTCTTCAGATGGTCTTGGGATTGATCCACACCGCGTCTCCGACAGAATTAAGCCGCGCTCCATTTGCAATGTGAAACGGACTCAGAGTCCGAATCTGGAGCGCCCTCCTCTGTCGGAAAGACCTGAAAGATTCACCGGTCGCATCTACGGACCGGGTTACTTCGTCGGTGAGACGGCCTGTTGCAATGCCATCTGCTTTCCAGAGTACCAAACCCCCGCGGTCCGGTTGCCTGAGAGTTTCCGAGGGCGGTTGCTCCTTCGGCGCCGGTTGCCGCTACGAGGTTGAATCTAAACCCCAGATGTAGCGTAACCGATCTCTTCCACGGGGATATAAGGTGGCCGCAGTCTGGCGTGAGTCGCCCATGGGGTCAATGACGGCGATGGCGCGGAATGCCTCACCGCGCGAGTTATCCACAGCGATTTTCGTGTCGTGCTCGAACGCGCTGAAAAAGCGGTCAAATCGAATGGCGCCGAAACGCCGACGCTATTTCTTCTCTTGCTGGCTGCGATTGTAGTCCAGCTGGTCCTGATCGAGCTGCAAGCCCACATAGACGTCGTAGGCCGCTCCCGGTTCTTCCTTCTTGAGCGGAATGAACGCGTGCACGCCGTGTTCCTCGATACGCGCCTTTCTCCCGGCACCGGCTTCCAGGTCATGATTCACGACCATGATCCGTTTGCCGGCCGGTTCGGGAAAGAACTGCGGCAGGGCGACGAAATAGTAGATCGGCGTCGGTCCGGGCTTCGCGGCCGGACCGCTCGCGACTTCCATCACCAGGTCCATGGACACATCGACGCCTTTATCGCCGAACTTGCACACGCCCTGATATCCGACCAATCGGACTTCGTATTCCACATCGGTCAGATCCCGACCCGAGCCGTCGCGAAACTTGGTCAGCGCCGCCGTGGTGTTATCAACGCGAACCTGGGGACAGGGTGGCACCGGCTTATCGCTGCTACAGGCCGCCAGCAGCGCCAGGGCGCACATGGCCAGAGCGGCGCGGCGG
This sequence comes from Rhodospirillaceae bacterium, assembly GCA_004297485.1. Taxonomy (GTDB): domain Bacteria; phylum Pseudomonadota; class Alphaproteobacteria; order Rhodospirillales; family Rhodospirillaceae; genus SCTM01. The sequence goes on along the minus strand of SCTM01000201.1, from coordinate 10,077 downwards.
AAAGCCGCCGTGAAGGATGTCGGGATAAACATGCGTGGGATACTTATGGGGTTCGGATTACAGGGTTTTGTGACGACCGTCGCAGAACGGCGCCTTGCCGGTTGCCTTGCACCCGCAGAACCACAGCTTCTCCGCCTGAGCCGCCGTATGGGCGAGTGGCGCAAGCCCGGTCCCCTTGTGGGACCCGTCGCAGAAAGGCTGCTTGGCGCTACGGCCGCAGGCGCACCAGTAGTATGTCTTCCCGGCTTCCACGTCGACGGCATAAGGCGCCTTCTGGGCGACAACCGGGGTTGCTGTCGGTGAGTCGGACATGTGCGAATCCTTCTTCTTTTTTGGCTTTCCGTGACGTTTTCTGGGCCGGGTACGCGCCTGTAACGGCAAACCGCCGCCATGCTTTCACGGACCCGCGGGATTTGCTATCGATGCGCCAGCACCGGCGCTAGCGAAGCGGATGTCAAATCCAAAGCTCCACTAGAACCAATACTTTGCTCGTGGTCCTCTGATTCTAACATTCGCGAGACAGCCTGCCGAACCGGGATGCGAATGTTAGAATCAGGGGGCCACGAGAGCGTAGTCTAGAGCAAGTTCCGGAAAAGTGGGAGCCGGTTTTCCGATCAGAACATGCTCTAATATTTGAATGAGAGGCCTTCTTATCCGGCCCGGCGATTCCACCGTGCCGGAAAGGACTCTAGTGTGCTTTCGGTTTGAGTGGAATTAGGAAAACGCTTTAGACTCGGGGCGACAGCGGAACACCGGGATCGAGACCGCACGTCACGACGGCTTCCGTGACCTTCGACCCACTAGCACGGCGGCAGGATAATGGCGGTCTATACGGAAATCTCCGACGACGAACTCCAGGCCTTTGTCGCCCGCTATGACATTGGCCGGGTGGTCGGCTGCAAGGGCATCGCCGAAGGCATCGAGAATTCCAACTACCTGCTGCAGACCACCAAGGGTCCGCATATCCTGACCCTCTATGAGCGCCGGGTGAATCCGGACGATCTGCCGTTTTTCCTGGGACTGATGGAACATCTGTCCCGGTCCGGGCTCCAATGTCCGGTGCCGGTGCCGGACCGCGACGGCCGGTCCCTCCAGACCTTGTGCGGCCGTCCGGCGGCGATCATTTCCTTCCTGCAGGGCATGTGGCCGCGAAAGATTGCACCTTGGCATTGCGGCGAACTGGGCACGGCCATGGCGCAGATGCATGTGGCCGGCTTGAGTTACGATGTCCGGCGCGACAACGCTTTGTCCATTGCCGGCTGGCAACAGCTCTACGCACGCGTCGGTGATGCCGCCGAGGACGTTGAAACCGGACTGCACGCGGACCTCGGCCGGGAGTTGAAGTTGCTGGAGAGCGCATGGCCGAAGCTCATGCCGGTGGCGGCCTTGCCGGCCGGTGTGATCCACGCCGATCTGTTTCCCGACAACGTCTTCTTTCTCGACGATGCCTGTTCGGGACTGATCGATTTCTATTTCGCCTGTACCGATTTTCTCGCCTACGACGTCGCCATCTGCCTGAACGCCTGGTGCTTCGAGCCCAATGGCGATTTCAACATCACCAAGGCCAACCGCCTGCTCTCAAGCTATCAGGCGGTGCGGCCGCTCCTGGACGCGGAAAAAGCGGCGCTGCCGATTCTCGCCCGTGGCGCGGCCATGCGTTTTCTGCTGACCCGCCTTTATGATTGGGTCAACACACCGCCGGGTGCCATGGTCAAACCCAAGGACCCACGCGAATATCTGCACAAGCTGAACTTTCACCGCGGTGTTCGCAGCATCGCCGCCTATGGCCTTGCCTGACATGCCAGACGACTCCCGCCCGGCGGACGAAGAGATCGTCGAGATTTTTTGCGACGGCGCCTGCCTCGGCAATCCCGGCCCCGGCGGCTGGGCCGCGTTGCTGCGGTCCCGGGCCGGGGAAAAGGAAATCTCCGGTGGTGATCCGGCGACAACCAACAACCGCATGGAACTGATGGCCGCCATCGCCGGCCTGAACGCGCTGACGCGCCCTTGTCGCGTTGCCGTGACCACCGACAGTCAGTATGTGCAGAAAGGCATCAGCGAATGGATTCACAGCTGGAAGCGCCGCGGCTGGAAAACCGCTGACAAGAAGGCGGTAAAGAACGCCGATTTGTGGCAAGCCCTCGACCAGGCGCAAAGCCGCCATCGCGTCACATGGCATTGGGTGCGCGGCCACGACGGCCACATCGAAAACGAGCGTGTTGACGTGCTCGCGCGAAACGAGGCGGAGAAATTCCGCAGCACGGTATCGCCATAATTGTCCAAAAAAATGCGGCGGCGGTGAGGTTGTAACCTTTTTTGACATCCGCTCGATTGCCGTTTTGTGCTAAGAATGAATCCCATGAGCACGGGTACAAGCATTCTTTCCTCAAGCTATCTGGTCGGCCAATTCCTGGTGTCGATGCCGGCCATGGCCGACCCGCGCTTTGAGAATACCGTCATCTACATGTGCCATCATGCGTCGGATGGTGCCATGGGATTGGTGGTCAACCGCTGCATCGAGGACCTCGCCTTTCGCGACATCCTCGCCCAGCTTGACATCAAGCCCGGGCGGAGTTGCGACGACATCCGCGTGCACCGCGGTGGTCCGGTGGAGACCTCCCGCGGCTTCGTCCTGCATACGACCGATTACAAGCGCGAAGGAACACTTGTCGTCAGTAGCGATATCGCCCTGTCCGCAACCACCGAGGTGTTGCGGGCGATCGCCGGAGGTGAAGGTCCGTCGCGGAGCCTGATGGCCCTGGGGTATGCCGGGTGGGGGGAAGGTCAACTGGACGAGGAAATCAAACAGAACGCCTGGCTGAGCGTGCCGGCGGATTTGGATTTACTGTTCGCTGATGACCTTGGCAGCAAGTGGGTGCGAGCCCTGGGCAAACTCGGCATCAATCCGGCGATGCTGTCGGCCAGCGCCGGGCATGCTTAAACTATTTTCCGGCTTACTGTAGGCGCGCGCGGATCGCGTCGAACTCTTCGAGATTTCCCAAATTGCCGATAGCGGCCACGGTTGGCGCACCTGTAAGTACGCGCGCCGCGGCCCGGGAAATACCGGCCCGATCCACGGCCTCGACCTGGCCAATGATTTCAGCGACCGACATCAGACGCCCATGCACCATGAGCTGGCGGGCGCGCTGGGCACAGCGGCTGGACGGGCTCTCTAGGGACATGAGCAACCCGGCCTTGAGCTGCGCGCGGGCGCGCTTCACTTCATCCGCCGAGATCGATTCGCCGATATGCTTGATCTCGTTGCACAGCACGGGAACCAGTTGCGGCACGTCGTCAGGTCCTGTGCCGGCGTAGACCGTAAGTAGGCCCGTGTCCGCGAACGATTGGCTGCCTGAATAGACAGCGTAGGCCAGACCACGCTTCTCACGGATCTCCTGGAACAGCCGCGACGACATACCTTCGCCGAGCAGCGTGGAAAGCGCCGCGAGATTATAGAAATCCGGATCGTCGTGGGCGAGCCCCGGGAAACCCAGGACAAGATGGACCTGTTCCAACTCCCGGCTCTCGCGATAATCGCCACCGGCGTAAACGCCCGGAAGCGGCGACGTCGCCGGCGCACGCGCAACGGCGCCGAAAGCGCGGTCGACTGAACATACGAAATCGTCGTGGGTCAGAGCGCCGGAAGCGGCGATCACCGTTACTTCCGGTGCGTAGTGACGGGCCATGTGGGCCTTGAGATGATCGGGGCTGATGCTCTGCACGATCTTCTCCTGGCCCAGCACCGGCCAGCCGAGGGGCTGATTGGGAAACGCCGCGGCCTGGAGATGATCGAAGATGATGTCGTCGGGCGTGTCGATGGCCTGATAGATCTCCTGAACCACCACATGCTGCTCGCGGGCAAGTTCCTCCGCATCCATCGTGGAATCGAGCAGTATGTCGGCGAGAATGTCGGTGGCGAGGGAGGTGTCCTCCTTCAGCACCTTGGCGAAATAAGCGGTGTGATCGCGGCTAGTATAGGCATTGAGCTGCCCGCCGACGTTATCCATCTCCTCGGCGATCTGCTGCGCCGTGCGCCGGGTCGTGCCTTTGAAAGCCATGTGTTCCAGCAAATGAGAAATGCCGTTGACCTCGGCAGTCTCATGACGCGTGCCTGCGCCGACCCAGACTCCCAATGCCACCGTCTCCACCGAGGGCATGGGATCGGTGACGATGCGTAAGCCGTTGGCGAGGGTCGTAACCTGGGTTGTCATGGTCGTCCTGACATATAGGCGCAGTACACGAATAAGCTAGGCGGTAACGCGAGCACGGACAAAGCGCTTGACCGCATCGAGGTCATTGGCGAGCGGCGTGAACCGCTCGGTCCGCTCGAACAGATCGGCAAGTTGCGGTGGCAGTGCCGGGCGTATGCCCGTGGCGGCGAACACCGCGTCGGGAAACTTGGCAGGATGAGCGGTCGCAAGGGTCAGGCGCGGAATAGCCGGATCAAGCCCGGCGGCACGCCCGGCATGAAGGCCAACCGCCGTATGGGGATCGATCAACGCGCCCGTGGCGCCATGGACCGCCGCCATGATCGCCTTGGTGCCGGCATCGTCGAGGCGGCGGCCAACGAACTGGGCCGTGATGGCGTGGTGCGGGGCATCCGCCACGGCATAGCGGCCGCTCTGCTTGAGTTGGTCCATAAGCCTGGTCACGGCGGCGCCGTCGCGACCGTAGGCCTCGAACAGCAGGCGCTCGAAGTTCGACGACACCTGGATGTCCATGGACGGACTGAGGCTGGGACTGACACCTTCGACAGTCATGCTGCCGGTCTCGAAATAGCGGGTCAGGATATCGTTGCGGTTGGAACCGACAATAAATTTGGCTACGGGCAGTCCCATGCGGCTCGCGCTATAGCCGGCGAACACGTTGCCGAAATTGCCCGTCGGGACGGCGAAAGCAACCGGACGATTGGGCGCGCCGATCTGCACCGCGCTCCAGAAGTAATAGACAATCTGGGCCATGATCCGCGCCCAGTTGATGGAATTGACCGCCGACAGATTGAGATCCTGACGTAAGGCCGTGTCGGCGAACATGGCTTTCACCAAGTCCTGACAATCGTCGAAAGTGCCGGCGATGGCGACATTATGCACGTTGGGTGCATCGACCGTGGTCATCTGGCGGCGTTGCACTTCAGAGGTACGGCCGGCCGGATGAAGAATGAATACGTCGATGTTCGCGCGCGCGCGGCATGCCTCGATCGCCGCCGATCCTGTATCGCCTGACGTGGCGCCGACAATGGTCATGCGCGTGCCGCGGGCGGCAATCACCCGCTCGAACATATGCCCGACAACCTGCAAGGCATAATCCTTGAACGCCAGAGTGGGGCCGTGAAACAGCTCTACCAGCCAATCGTTGGCGTTCAGTTGAACGAGCGGCGCGACCGCCGTGTGAGAAAAACCGCTATAGGCTTTGGCGAGCAGCGCCGGCAGGTCTTGCGCCAGCACCGAGCCGGCCACAAAGGGCGCCATGATTCTCGCGGCCAAGGTCGGGTAATCGAGACCGGAGAGCGCTGTGATATCGGCCGTGCTCAGCTGCGGCCATGTTTCGGGAACGTAGAGTCCGCCGTCGGCGGCGAGGCCGGTCAGCAACACGTCATCAAAACCCAGCACCGGAGCGCGGCCGCGGGTGGAAACATAACGCAACGGGGAATCCTCTCAGCGTAGTGGCGGCAAAGTCAGCGCCAATGCGGCGCACGAGTGGGGTTAGTGGAGCTTTGGATTTGACATTCGCTTCGCAGTCCCGCGGCGAGCCGGGTAGCAAATGCCAAAGCCGCTCCACTGGCGGCGGAGTCCCGATTCAGGGTGGCGGGGATACTACGGGCGTCTGGACACGGCAATAAGGACATTATTAAAACTATATCGGATATATTTATAATTAATAATAATTATATCCGATATTATTAATATCAATAATATCAATTGGTTGTGGAATCTGGTTCCGACGAGTGCCGTGACTCTTCCATGAAATCATCGGCGTGACATCCCTTAGTGGTTGCAGAGATTGGGCGGTGTTCGTCAGATGGCCGGGCGTACCGCGAAACCATCGGTCCGATCCGCCGCTCACATGGACGAACTGCCCGGGGAAGCTGACATGAACAATATCACGCCCGTCTATCTGAACCCGCAGCGCGAATCGCTCGCCCCCGAACGCCATCGCGGTCCCCTCGCCCACCGGGATATCGTCCAGGTGTTGGACATCGCCTTCCAGCCGATTGTCGATATTCATTCCGGCCGCGTCTTCGGTTTTGAGGCGCTGTTGCGAAACGTGGCAGCCGCCGGGTTCACATGCCCGCTGGATTTGTTCGACAGCCGTGCCGCCGCTGGCGATCTTCCGGAAGTAGAATCGGCGATCGTGCAGCTGGCCTTCGAGCGCTTTGCTCGCATTCCCGGCCGCGAGAACATCAAGCTGTTCCTGAATCTGGACGGCCGGACCATCGCCGCCGGGGAGCCGATTCGCTCCACCCTTGCCGCACTCAAGCGGCGCTACGGTCTCTCGGAGGCGAATCTCGCCATCGAGGTCTCGGAACGATACGACTTCAACGCCAATCCAGTGGGGTTCCGGGCCCTGCTCGATCTGCGCGCAGAATTCGGTAGCCTTACGCTTGATGATTTCGGCGCCGGTCACGCCAATTTGCAGATGTTCTATCACGTGGAACCGAACATCCTGAAACTTGACCGGTTCATCATTTCATCGATCGGCTCTGACCCGAAGAAAACCGTGTTCGTGCAGCACATCGTCAAGATGGCCCATCTGCTTGGCAGCCTGGTCGTCGCTGAAGGCGTCGAAACGCCGCAGGAATATTACGCATGCCGGGAACTGGGCTGCGATCTGGTGCAAGGCTATGCGGTGGCGCGCCCCACGACGGATGTGAACGAACTGGAACTTAGCTACGCGAGCGTGGTGACGCTGCTCGCCCGCGACCGGCGCAAGAAGGAAACCGATCTCGATCTCGTCACAAGCCAGTTGGAGGCGCTTGAACCGGTGCACCTGGATCAGGATCTCGACTCCGTTTTCGAGCGGTTCCGCGAAGATCCAAGCCGCAGTTTCTTTCCGGTCATCGATCGGGTCGGCGTTCCATGCGGACTAATTCACGAACGCGACCTCAAGGCTATTCTCTATTCGAAATACGGGCGCGACTTGCTTCACAATCGCCATCGCCGCCGCCAGTGGGCGTTGAGGACTTTCGTACGCCCCTGCCCGGTGGCCGACGTCAATTCCTCCGCCGAGAAAATTCTCGAGGTGTTTGCGTCCCGCCCCGAGGCCGAAGGCGTGCTTATGGCCGCCGAAAGCCGCTATACCGGCTTCCTCCATGCACGTTCGTTGCTGCGGATCATCAACGAGAAAAACCTGCAGCTTGCTCGCGACCAGAATCCCCTTACCAAGTTGGCGGGCAATATCCTGATTCAGGAATACCTGGCAGACGCGGCGGAGACCAGCGGCCCCCAGCACTTCGCCTACCTCGATTTCGACTTCTTCAAACCGTTCAACGACAAGTACGGCTTCCGGACCGGCGATCGCGCGATCCTGATGTGCGCGGGTATTCTCCGATCTGCTTTCAGCCGTGCGGGGCGTTTCGTTGGCCATGTGGGCGGCGATGACTTCTTTGTCGGCTTTAGCGGCATTGACGGCGACGAGGCCATTACCGAATTGCGTGCCGTGCTGGAAAAGTTCCGGAGCGACGTGGAAAGCCTCTATGCGCCCGAGGACCGGCGCAACGGCTATATCAAGGCGCCGTCGCGGTCCGGCAAGAATCAGCGCTTTCCGTTACTGACCATCAGCGCCGCGGTCATCCATAAAGCCGCGGGACGGCCGCTACCGCCCATCGATCACGTCAGCGCGGCCATCGCCGAAGCCAAAAAGGCCGCCAAATTGTCGCCTGAAAAAATTGCCCGCGTAGATATTTAGCCTACGCGAATATTTAGCTCCGATTACTTTGCGGGCTGGGGCGGCGAGATAGTCCCCAGATCCGTCACGAAATCCGCCCATATCCGGTCGAGCGCCGTTGAAAAAGCGCTCACAGCCGTCGGAACGGTACCGTCGGCCGTCGGCACTTCCTCCGTATAGGTCTTCAGAAGCAGCGGAGCCCCGCCGCGCGCCGACCGCAGTGACAGTTCAAGTTCCACCACCACGCTCGCCGGGCCCTGCTCCAGGCGGCGGATGCGGCCGATCACGTCGTAGGCCCGATCCAGCTTCATCTCCGGTCCGGCCACCATATCGAAGGCGAAGGCACGGCGCAGGTCGTCGATCAGACTCTGCTGCAGCATGCTTCCCGGCGCCTGCCACCAGAAATGATAGCTGTAGCCCTGGATAGACGACGGCCCCTCGCGGAAGAGAATCGCGCGGTCATTCAGAAGCCCATCGGCACGCAGCGGCTGCACTTCGGCGGCACCGGACAGCGGCCCACCTGTTCGTGTCGCCACTTCCGTTGGTGACACCAGACGGTAGTAGTTATCCCGCGGCACAGCACCACCGCCGCAACTCGCCAGCCCGAAAGCCGCGAGCAACACAAGCGCATGCGTCATTCGAAGCATCAGCGGCGACTTTGATAGATCCATGACTGTTACCCTCGCTACTTCCGGCTTTTTGCTTGGTCGGCGGGCGCGCTGCCGCTGATGATCAAGCCTGGATTCTCGCGGAGGGCCCGGGAGAATTCTGCCAGATTGCGGCTGGTCTCGTCGGCATTCTGGGCAATATCGTCGGCGTATCGCGCCGCGGTCCCGAGGGTGTAGCGCATATCCCGGATCGCCTCGTCCACATTGCCGGCATTGTTCTGGATAATTTTGTCGATACTCGCGGTTGCATGATTGATCGCCCGACGCGTCTCATCCAACTGCGCCGTCATGGTGGCAATGTCGGATGTGGCCTTATCGACGCTGGCGAGGGTGGCATCGATATGCTTCCGATTTTCCGGTTTGAGCACGTCGGTTTCCAACAGCGCCGAGGATCGCTTCAAGCTGGCAGTGATTTCCGGTGCGTCGTGGGCGAGTGCGCCCACCACAGTCTGCGCATCCTTGAGAATTCCCGGCAGGCGATCACGCGTGGCATTGTCGAAATCGATGATCAAGTGGTTGAGGTTGTTCAGCATCGGCTTGAGCGATTCCGTGCTCAGATCGCCGAACTGCGCGCCCAGCTCGGAGAGCGTGGCAAAGAAATTGGTGGCTGACACGCCCTTGATCTGGCCGCCGGGGGCAATCAACTGCACACTTCGCCCGCCGCGGATATCGACGGTCATGGCCGACAGCAACCCGGAGACCGTGGCCCGCGCCAGGCTGTCTTCGGGAATCCGCCAGCCCCTTTTGACCTCGAGATTGACCTTGAACAGCACCGCCTTGTCGCTGGCCAAGGGTTCGATCGAGGCGACCTGACCGATCTGGTAACCCTCGTAAAACACCTGCGTCCCGTACTTGATCCCGGTGACGTTGTCATAAACCGTGTAGTAATTGTCGGTCGCACCGGTACGTCCGGCGAGAACTGATATCACGACCACGAACGCCACGAGCATCGCGGAGACGAACGCGCCGACGACAACGTAGTTGATCCGGCTGTCTTGCATCGTGCCCCCTGCGTCAGAACCCCGGCGCCGTCACGCCGCGATTCAACGCGCATTTCCCCCAGTGGAACCGATTTGACATTCGCCACCCAAGTCGCCGCGGGACTGCGAAGCGAATGTCAAATCCAAAGCTCCACCAAAATCAATATCTTGCCAGTGGTCCTTTGATTCTAGCATTCGCAAAATTGCCTGCCGAACAGGATGCGAATGTTAGAATCGGACCACGAGCTTCGTCATAGCAGGCTTTGCCTCAAACAGCATCAATCATGCACCGCGGTCAATCGCCGCAAGTATTCATCCGGATCGAGAATTTCTGTCTCTGTCCGCCGATTCAATAGGTTCTGGATTCGTTCGTTCGTATTGCTACGCACTTCTTTGACCGTTCCGACGCAAAGAATCCGGCCCTGGTCGAGGACACAGATACGGTCGGCGATACGAAAAGCACTTTCGAGTTCGTGGGTCACCACGACAATCGACATGCCCATGGCATCGCGCAACGAAAGAATGAGTTCATCGATGGCCGATGC
>SCTM01000200.1 GCA_004297485.1 Rhodospirillaceae bacterium | reverse complement strand
CATGAGCAAGAAGCGGTTCGAGGAAGGACGCCTTACGACTAATTTTATCGCCGAGGAATATCCTGATGGCTTCTCCGATAAAGACCTTCCTCCCGATGATCCGACCAAGCTGCTCGCCATCGCCAGTCTCGTCCATGTCGCTTACGCGCGACGGGCCGCCGCGATTTCCGGACAGATCCCCGGCCACGGACGCGCCGTGCCCGATACGTGGGCGGTTGTGACCGGCGGCACGTCTCATACTGTCGAGGTCGCTCCGCCGACGGACAACGTGGTGGTCCACGGTGTGGCCACCGGCACGGTGAAAATTGACAAGACCAATGTTCATGTGGCGACGGATTGGACATTCGGCGACCCTCTCTTGAAAGCGGATGTCACTCTCGGCAAGGCGGCAAAGCAATCCATCGTGGTCCAGGTGGACCGGCGCGGCGTCGGCTACCGCCTTTTTCATTCCGGCGCGCAGATGGATGTCATGGTTTTCACCGCGCGCCAGGCGGAACTTCACAAGCTAATGCCGTTCAAGCCGCCGCCGGATCTTTCGCGCTTCCTGCTGTCGCCCATGCCCGGCCTGCTTGTTTCGATCGCGGTGACCGAGGGCCAGGAAGTGAAGGCCGGCGAGACCCTCGCCATCGTCGAAGCCATGAAGATGGAAAACGTTCTCAAGGCCGAGCGCGACGGCACGGTGAAGAAGATCTCCGAACAGGCCGGTGCGAGCCTCGCGGTCGATCAGGTCATTCTCGAGTTTGCCTGAAGCAGGTTGACGCATGCCAAGCGCCCCGCCACAGGGCGAAATCATCACCATACGTCTCCGCATCATTGGGCAGGTGCAGGGCGTCGGTTATCGCGCGTGGTGTGTTCATACCGCGCGCCGGCTTGGCCTGCAGGGATGGGTGCGTAACCTGACCGATGGTTCGGTCGAGGCGCTGGTCCGTGGCTCGGAGGATGCGGTGAATACTCTGGTCGCGGCGACTCAGGTTGGCCCGACATCTGCGCGGGTGACCGAAGTGCGGCGGACGGATATAGATCCCGCAGATCGCGCGGCTTGGTCGCTTCCCCCCGGTTTTCACGAAGCGGCGACCTCAGGCCCCTGACAGCACCTGAGGTCAGCTCCGCGTCACGGACCGCCCGAAAACGTCCTCAAATGCGGCCAGCAGCGCGGCGTCGGCTTCCGCCATGGTGGTCCCCAATCCGAGATCCCGCAGGGATGTCACACCGTGTTGGGAAATCCCGCACGGAACGATGCCCGCGTAGTGCGACAGGTCCGGTGTGACGTTCAGGGCAATGCCGTGAAAGCTCACCCAACGGCGGATGCGCACGCCGATGGCGGCGATTTTATCCTCGCGTGACGGCAGCACGCCCTGACTGCGCACAACCCACAGGCCGACACGCCCATCGCGGCGCTCGGCCGCGACCCCGAGGCGCGCAAGGGCCGTCATCAGCCAGGATTCCAGATCGCGCACGAAGCACCGCACGTCCATGCCATGGTTCTTGAGATCGAGCATGACATAGACCACCCGCTGGCCGGGACCATGATAGGTGTATTGGCCGCCGCGCCCGGTGGCGAATACGGGAAACCGGTCGGTCTGAAGCAAGTCGGTGGATTTGGCGCTGGTGCCGGCGGTGTAGAGCGGCGGATGCTCCACAAACCAGAGCTGTTCCCGTGCCTGGCCGGTGCTTATGGCCGCGACCCGCGCCTCCATAGTCGCCACCGCCTCCGGATAGCTTATGGGCGTGCTGGCGACCTGAATTTCCACAGGCGGTAACGCGATTTGGGGTGCTGGACGGGCGTTTGACATGGCTCCAGATAGTCTTTCCCGCGGGCAATTTCCAGCGGCGGTTTTTCAGACGACGGCCTCGATCCGTACGGGGACCCCGGACATGCGCGGCATCGCCTGCAGCGGTTCGCAATCGCGCGTAAGACTGATGAGGGGAGAGACCGAGGAACCCTGCGTGACGTAATCGGTTTTTTCGCCCGGCATGCCGCCAAAACCATGAGTCATGCTGACCACACCACGCTTAAGCGTCGCGTCGGCCTTCACGATCGCCGGAATGCGCCCATTGTCGGAGACGACTTCGGCGCGGTCGCCGTCCTCCATGCCGAGGCGGACAAGATCGTCCGGATGGATGCAGAGTGGATTGTAGGGCATGCGGGCGCGGGCACTGGGGAAGTCGCGACAGCTGGTGTTGCTGACCTCCCGGGCGCGGCGGGAGATCAGCCGGAAGCCGAACTCTGTTTCTTCCGCAAGTACCGCAGCGGCGCCACGGGTCTCTAGAAAAGCACGCACCTCGCCAGCCACATCGTCGGGCATGACGGCGAAGCGCCCGGCCTTCTCGCCCGCCGGTGCGACATACTTCGGCGGCAGATCGTAAAGCCGCCCGCCGAGTGCGCTCTGCTTGAGTTCATCGAAAGGCACGCTGCCGTTGCGCGCCATGATGCGCAGGAAATCGTCGTCGGTGGGCGTCGTCTCCATATCCATGTCCACGCCCATGATCTGCAGCGTCTTGCCCAGCCGCTTGGTGAGCGACCATGCCACATAGCCCTCATCGCATAGTTCCGAGCCGGCCGGCGGCGACACCAGCGGCGGCGTATATTGCGCATAGGGAACAGTGAGATTGCTCATCTCCAGGCCGAAAGTCATGTCGGCATGCTCATAGAGAATCTTGGGCGGCAAGACGTAGTCGGCCATGCGCGTGGTTGCCGTCTCGAATGGTTCGATCACCACGAGCAGATCAAGCGCTTGAAACGCTTTTACGACCTTCTCCGTATCCGGAATGGCGCCTATCGGATTGGCGCCGGAGATCAACAGGCCGCGAATTCGTCCCGGACCGGGCGCCAATATGTCCTCGGCCAGGGTGGGTGTCGCCGACTCGCCGTTCAGCCGCACGGCGCCGCGCACGCGCGAGCGCGGCGCCTTTTCGAACGCGCGCTGCGGTGCTTTGACCTCCGCACGCGGCGACGGCTTGCCGAAGATGATGCCGGG
>SCTM01000199.1 GCA_004297485.1 Rhodospirillaceae bacterium | reverse complement strand
CATGGCGTATACGGCAGGCTCGCCGCCGGAAACCGCCAGATCGGCGGGAACGCCGACAGCGGTGGCTAATCCGCGCGCAGTGCCGGGAGAGAATGAGGAGCGGGAAGGCGCGGGCATGGTCGTCCTTTCACCACGTGAGGCGTCCCACCAGAATGTGAAGAAGACGGAGTCCCGTCAATGACAAGTGTTGGGTATTTCATCGCGATGCCGCGATCGTCGTCCGTAGACATAAGAATTGCAGACGCTATCGTAATCGCGGACCTAAGACATTGGCCCACTTACGGTGTAGCTCTGCAGCGGATATCTGCTCGACCACCTTCCACGATGTCACAGAAATGCGAAAACCCTTAATGGCTCCCATATTCCGGCAGGGGGAGTGATCTGGAACTTCTGCGGCTACGAGCAGCTCCTTGCCTTCCTTCAGCCAAGCGACTGCTCCCAAATTTGTATAGGGCTCATCCTCACCGCACTGTGGAAACTTCCGTACCAGCGGCTCGATGAGGCCAGCAAGATCGCGCGCAACGGGCCGATCTCCGTCATCGAGCGTATAAAAATGCGCCTTCCAATCGCCCACCAGACCACCATCACTGCCATTCACGATGAACGCTCTTGAATCGGGCGCCCAGAGAACTTCCACGAGTGGCGGCAACGCAAGTATATCCTGCAGTAAGGTCGTGTGTTTGCCGAAAATCGACAGACCTTCGCGACCTTCCCGCAAGACCATCTCGTGATTTGGCGACCACACGTCTTTCCGAGGAATCGAGTCGAACGCGCCTGGTTCCTGTCCGGCGGCGGCCCAAATGCCATCTCGTTCAATGGAATCTGCATTTGTAATCGGAGATTCGAATAACGCGAAAGCTAACGCAATCAGGAACCCGATGAATCGGATGTGCATTTTTTTAATCATTATGGGCATGACCACGATTTTGGAATTCCCGTGACCGTTGTTAGCACCTTTGGTTTGCCAAACGAATTTGCATCTTCATCTGTTGCAAAGCGGTATATGTCGAATCTTGGAAATGCACTATTCCGTATGTTTTTGTTCCCTACGTCGCTGACGGAAAATGTCGTTGCTCCAGTTAAATAATCGGATAGTCCAGGCGCCGATACGCGGATATTGGGCAGATTGGCTTCCAGCAATTTCTGGGACGCTTCTCGCTCGGGGATCGTATTATAGGGAAGGTCAAATATTGACGGATTTATTGCCACGGAGTCATTTGGGGCGAAAATACCTAATGCTCCTTTTCCCGTTGCCTGATTAGGACCGACTCCAGAGAAATATGCCGGAAACGTGCAGGTCTGATACTGGTTGCTTTCTGTCGATGGATCAGGAAGCGGACTCTGGGAATTCTCAAACCCATCATCAGCATCATCCTCTCCGTCATCATCAAACTCCATCTGCCCGGTGTTCGGGTTGATGACATTGCGGCCGCTGCCGACGACAAAGCGCGATGGGTCGATGCATTTTTCCTTCGCGGCGCGGCGCAGGATATCGACAACGTCCGGCGTCAGCATACTTTCCGGAACGACCACCTCGCCCGGCGTCACATGGGCGATGCGGGTGTCGCCGCCGCGTCCGCCCATGGCCACGACATGAGCTTGAAGATGTTGCATCAAGGTGCCGTGGCGCATCGGGTCGAGTCCGGCAATATGCCGCTGTGCCTGAACCAGATGGTGACCGCGCAGGTTGCCGCCGCCCGCATCCCGCGCGCGCTTCAATTCCAACATGGCGTATACGGCAGGCTCGCCGCCGGAAACCGCCAGATCGGCGGGAACGCCGACAGCGGTGGCTAATCCGCGCGCAGTGCCGGGAGAGAATGAGGAGCGGGAAGGCGCGGGCATGGT
>SCTM01000198.1 GCA_004297485.1 Rhodospirillaceae bacterium | reverse complement strand
CGCCAAATTGTGGCCGCTCATTCCGGCGGGTCAGTCCGATACAGCGTGCTTCGACAACGCGCTCGAGCTTTTGGTCCATGGCGGGTATTCCCTAGCCCATGCGGTGACGATGCTCATCCCCGAAGCCTGGGCCGGCAATCCCCTCATGGGTGAGAAACGTCGCGCGTTTTATGAATACCATGCCGCCCTAATGGAACCGTGGGACGGGCCGGCAGCCATTGCCTTCACAGATGGCCGACAGATTGGTGCGACGTTGGACCGCAACGGTTTACGTCCGGCCCGCTACATTGTGACTGACGACGATATCGTTGTGATGGCCTCCGAGGCCGGCGTGCTCGATATTCCCGAAAGGAAGATCGTTAAGAAATGGCGCCTTCAGCCCGGTAAAATGTTTCTCATCGATTTCGAACAGGGTCGCATCATTGATGACGCGGAACTGAAGGCTTCTCTGGCCGACGCAAAGCCATACGCAACATGGCTCGCAAATACACAATTCATACTTGAGGATCTGCCGGGCGGTGACGCCGCCCCACGAGAAGCCTCGAAAGAAACGTTGCTCGATCGCCAGCAGGCCTTTGGTTATACGCAAGAAGACTTGAACGGTTTTCTCGATCCCATGGCTCGTGACGGCGATGATCCAGTCGGTTCGATGGGCACGGATACCGCGCTGTCTGTGCTCTCGCAGCGTCCGAAACTTCTCTACACATATTTTAAGCAGTGTTTCGCACAGGTCACCAATCCGCCGATCGATCCGATCCGAGAGGAATTGGTGATGTCATTGGTTTCGCTGCTTGGCCCGAAGCCGAACCTGCTTGGCCTTGAAGGTCAAGGAAAGACGCTTCGGCTCGAAGTCCGCCAGCCGATCCTAACCGATGCAGATTTGCACAAGATCCGTCATATCACTGATCTTGTGGGTGATGCTTTTCGTACCTGTACACTCGACATGACCTATCCTGCGATGGATGGCGCGGGTGGCATGGAACAGGCTCTGAGTCGTCTTTGTGCCGATGCCCACCGCGCAGTCAGTTCCGGCTACAACATCCTTATTCTCTCCGATCGAGATATGAGCCACACGCGCGTTGCCATTCCGGCGCTTCTAGCAACCGCGGCAGTGCATCATCATCTTATACGCGAAGGTTTGCGCACAGAAACCGGCCTAGTCGTAGAAACGGGGGAAGCCCGAGAAGTTCATCACTTCTGTGCCCTGGCGGGCTATGGCGCTGAAGCCATAAATCCCTACCTCGCTTTCGAAACGCTCTCGGCCATGCGCGGCACGCAGTTACCTGCCGAGTACACCGACGAGAAGCTACAAAAACATTATATAAAGGCGATCGGCAAAGGACTCATGAAAGTAATGTCCAAAATGGGCATCTCCACTTTCCAGTCTTATTGCGGGGCTCAGATATTTGATGCAGTTGGCCTGTCGAGCGTGTTCATTGAAGAGTATTTCACAGGAACCGCTTCGGCCATCGAAGGCGTTGGATTGGGTGAGGTCGCCGCGGAAACAATGGAGCGGCACCGTCTCGCATTTAGTGATGCTCCTCAGTTCAAGTATGCCTTAGATCCGGGCGGTGAGTATGCCCTGCGTCTTCGCGGTGAGAGTCACATGTGGACGGCGGATACTGTGGCAAAGTTACAGCACGCCGCTCGTAGTAACTCGGCCGAAACCTATCGTGAATATGCGGCGCTGGTGAATGACCAGTCGGAACGCCTGATGACGTTGCGTGGATTGTTTCGGCTTCAGTCTGTTGGCTCGAAGGTTCCGCTCGATGAGGTCGAACCGGCAAAGGAAATCGTCAAGCGTTTCGCGACGGGCGCGATGTCTTTTGGTTCTATTAGCCGGGAGGCGCATACGACCCTGGCTGTGGCGATGAATCGCATCGGCGGCAAGTCGAATACCGGCGAGGGCGGCGAGGAACCTGATAGGTTTAAGCGCCTTGCGAACGGCGATTCAATGCGTTCGGCAATCAAGCAAGTGGCATCCGGTCGGTTCGGCGTTACCGCTGAATATCTCGTCAACGCCGACGATCTTCAGATCAAGATGGCTCAGGGCGCGAAGCCGGGCGAGGGGGGGCAGCTCCCGGGTCACAAAGTCAACGGTCCTATC
>SCTM01000197.1 GCA_004297485.1 Rhodospirillaceae bacterium | reverse complement strand
CCAGCGGCACCGAGATACGTCAGAACCCCTTCGCGCGCGGCGGTTTCCGCGGTGGTGCCCATCCAGGCGCCGGCCCCGGAGCCCAGGGAACCGCCGGCTTCGCCTTCGAGGATCTGAGCGACCTGTTCGGCGGCATCTTCAGTGGTGCCGGCCGGGGCCAGGGGCCCGGGTTCGGCGCAGGCCCGCAGCGCGGTCCGCTTCAGGGCGAGGACGCCCGTTTCAGCCTGGAAGTGGATTTCCTTGATGCCGCCAAGGGCGCCAAGAAACGCCTGACCCTGCCCTCCGGAAAATCATTGGATGTGGGCATTCCCGCCGGAATCGCCGACGGCCAGACGATCCGGCTCAAGGGACAAGGCAACCAAGGTCCTGGCCAAGCCGGGGATGCGCTCATCGAGGTGAAGGTCCGCGAGCACACCCTGTTCAAGCGCGACGGTAATGATATCCGGATCGAACTCCCGATCTCTCTCCAAGAAGCTGTGCTCGGTGCCAAGGTCGAGGTTCCGACGGTTCACGGGGCTGTCAGCGTGACCATACCCAAGGGTGCTAACACCGGCAGGATCCTGCGTCTCAAAGGCAAAGGAATTGCGGCCGGCAAGACCGCGCCAGCGGGCGATCAGTACGTCAAGCTCATGGTCATGCTACCGCCCGGTGGCGAGACCGAGCTCGAACAGTTCGTCAACAGCTGGGGCCCAAAGCACCCCTACGATCCGCGTGCGGATATTGAGAAGAACTGATCGTTCCGGCTTCAGGCCAAGCTCATAGTCCCAAGAGCTTGGCCGGCCAGCTCAAGGGCCGCGCACTTGACCTCCAGCGGCCGCCAATTGTCGTCTTCGGCAATGGCCGACCAAATCTCTTCGATCTCATCGATCAGTAACGTGGCCGGACGTTCGCCCGCAAAATAAGGATGCGTCAGGCGCTCCGGTACGGCGACGCCGTAAGGTGCGAGAAGATTCTTGAGCGACGCGAAAGCGGGGCCGCCATAGCGATCCGCCACCGGACTCCGCAACGCGCGGCTTTCGCTCACGCGGCCACCGTGCCAATCGAAAAAGAACTGTTCGAACGGAGCTTTCGTGTCATGGAGGAACTGATAGATCGTGCCCACCAGTTCCATATCCTGTGCGCCACCCAACGGCGTTAAATTGAGCCGGTTTAGCATCGACGCAACCAACGCCGTTTCAAACCTATCGGCGAATGACCTAAGCGCCGCAATCAGCGGCGGTTCATCGCACACAAGTCTGAGACATTCGGCCAGTCGCTCCAGGTTCCAGGCCAGCGCCTCGGGTTGACGACCATAGGCGTAAAGCCCGGTGCGGTCGAAATAGGCGGCCGTAAATCCCGGGTCGTAGTGCGGCAGGAACCGGTACGGGCCATAGTCGAAGCTCTCGCCGGTGACATTGATGTTATCGGTATTGAGCACGCCGTGTACAAACCCCGCGGCCATCCATTGCGCACCGGTGCGGGCCACGCGGGCAACGGTTTCCGCAAGCAGCGCGGCCGCACGTTCGCCCGGCGCACGATCGGCAACGCTTCTCCATACATCGGGCATGTAGTGCACGAGGACATGATCGATCAGACGCTGGATGCTGACTGCATCCTCCTCGTAGGCAAGCCGTTGAAATGTCCCGAACCGGATATGCGAATGGCTGAGCCGCACCAACACGCCCGAGCGGGTTGGCGACGGCTCGTCATTGCGCGTCAGTCGCTCTCCGGTTTCGATCAGGCTGAAGGTTTTGGACGTGTCGACGCCCAATGCTTCAAGCAAGGTCGTGGCGAGCAATTCGCGCACGCCGCCTTTCAGCGTCAGTCGACCATCGCCGCTCCGGGAATATGGCGTTTGACCGCTGCCCTTGGTGCCGAGGTCGAGCACCCTGTTATCGCCGTCGCGCAGCTGCGCGAACAAAAAACCGCGTCCATCGCCGAGGTCGGGGTTGTAAACCCGGAATTGATGGCCGTGATAGCGCAAGGCAAGCGGCGGCGCGAGATTTCCGGCTAGCGGCGCGAACTGGCCGAAATGCGTACGCCATTCGGTTTCGTCGAGGCCGGCCAGTCCGACACGCTGGGCCCAACGTTGGTTGCGGTAACGCACGCGATGCGCGGGAAATGCGGCCGGCGTGACAGCATCGAAGAAGCGCTCACCCAGATCACGATGTACGGGCGACGGCCGGTAAGTATTCGAAGTGGACATGGGGCTTATAAATCCGTTGCCCGCATGGGCATCTCAGTGGCGACGGCGCAGACTTGCACAGCGCGCAAACTATCGTAAGGTACCGGAAAATCCTATGGCATGATTCGACCCCAACGCATCGAGGATCGCCCATGAAATACTTGCATACGATGGTTCGTGTGACCGATCTTGACCGATCGCTCGACTTCTATTGCAACAAACTCGGCCTGACGGAAATCCGGCGCGCGGAAAGCGAGAAAGGCCGTTTCACGCTGGTATTCCTCAGCGCACCGGGAGATGAAAGTGCTGCGGTCGAATTGACCTACAATTGGGATCCCGAAGTATATACCGGCGGGCGCAATTTTGGCCACCTCGCCTACGAGGTCGACGACATCTACGCCATTTGCCGCCGTCTCATGGACAGCGGCGTGACCATCAACCGGCCGCCGCGGGACGGCCGCATGGCTTTCATCCGGTCGCCGGACAACATTTCCATCGAGTTGTTGCAAAAAGGCGGCGCCCGGTCTCCCGAGGAACCGTGGACGTCAATGCCGAACACAGGCGTATGGTGAAGGCAACTTGCGCGACCACGTGACCGGATGATGCTCCCGGGCGTATCCGGCGACGTCAATGAATCGTGGGCTTCGATCCGTCGGGATTCTGATTGATGCGCCCAAGCAGGTATTCAAGATCGTCGCTGTCGATGGCGACGCCGATGGTTTCGTATTGCGTCAGAACGCGTTCGAGGATGCGGCGGGCATAGCGTTCGGCGGTCGCGTCACTGGCTTCGAATTCAGTCTGATCCACAGCATTCACCGCCGCGCGGATGGCGGGAAAAGCCGTTGCGCTGAGACCGGCCTTGGCCCATATGGCGCGCAACCCCGCGCCTGACCCCTCGTGCACAAGAACCCGCGCATTGCCCACCGGCACCGCCGCGAGCGCGGCCAGCGCATGCTCGAAGAAACGCAAGTTACCCATGCAAATCGCACGCAGAATCAGAGAAGTGGTCAGGCGCCCGTTATCCTTGAGCTGGGTGACCAAGGCGGCGAGCCCATCGTCGCCAACCCCCATGGCCAGGCCCACCGTGGCCCGTTCCCGCGTCTGCAGGACCAGATCAATCGCCACGTCGGCTGAAATCTTGTGCTTCGACAGCAGGTGAGTGCGTAAATGATCGGCGACATGGGTGACCAGACGTTCGGAAACAGTCACCGGAAGTACCGCGCGGTGCACCAGCGGTTCAAGAACGAGTTCGCTTTCACCAAACCTATCGACGGCGCGGTGCATTGCCGCTTCGGGCACGGCCGCGCCCGGATTGGCGAGAAGCTTTGCGACCACCTGCTCCGAACCGCGTTCAACCAACGCCGATGCCACGGATTCATCAACCGTCGGACGCCCGGCGATGGCGTCCATCTTGGCAATGGAATTCTGGGCGTTGACGATCTGCACCAAGTCGGCGGTCGTCAACACCTCGGAATAGGCCAGCATCGGCAGAGATACGGAATCGACATCCTTGGCCAGCGCCAGGGCGACATCGCGGGGAATATTCGGATTGTCCTTCAGGTTGGCGGAAAGAGCCTCGCGCACCCTTACCTCCGCATCGCGAATCATCAGCCGGAAGATTTCGTGGGCGAGTTTGAGTTCGGCCGGCTTGAGCGCTTGCGTATTGCATTGCTGCGCGAGCAAGACGACCGTACCGGTACGGGCCGCCACTGACGGATCCGTAGCCAGCCGATTCACGTCTTCCATGGATAGTCCAGAATTCGCCACGAAACTTCGCTCCGCCGCACTACCGCAAATATAACCCTAGCCATGCCACCATGGGCATCCCCGTATGCCACGCCGATGCGCCACCGCGACCGTCCAGCGCACACCCTGCTCTACCCCCGTCGGCCCAACCACCCCGCCAGAATGCTAGCGGTCACGGCGCGCCGCAAATTACTGTCCGGCGAGAATAACACGTATTACGTGCGTGAACAGAGCAAATTTTCGCCGACACCGGGCATTTTTTCGATCCATGCCCTAAGACAACGCCGCAAGTCGGGGTTTGGCTGCCTCGAATCCGCTCGACCTCAAGGCTCTTGATTTTGAGGCATATTATTAGGTCATCCGAGTATTCATATCGGCGGAAAATGCTCTAGAAAGAGTGTTCGACAGGGCTTAACGAACCACGAGCGATATACGGGGACAGCGACCAATGGACTTGAAGCAACACATCCGGCAAATCCCGGATTTTCCCAAACCGGGGATCAATTTCTTCGACATTTCCACCCTCATTGGCCATGCCGCGGCCTGGCGGACAGCCATCGACCGCATGGCCGATCTGGTGCGGCCCTGGAAGCCGGATTATCTGGCCGCCATCGACGCTCGGGGGTTTCTGTTGGCCGCACCCCTGGCAATTCCCCTGGGCTGCGGCGTCGTCATGATCCGTAAGAGCGGCAAATTGCCGGGAAAGGTGAAATCTCACTCCTACGGCCTGGAGTACGGTACCGACGTCATCGAAATCCAGGATGATGCCATTCCGGCCGGGCGACGGGTCGCCATTATCGATGACTTGCTTGCGACCGGCGGGACCATCGCCGCCGCTGCCGCCCTGCTGCGTTCATCAAACGCTATCGTCGCCGGAGCTGCCTGTCTGATCGAACTGTCGTTCCTCAAGGGGCGCGGCAAGCTCGATATGCCGGTCGAGGCACTTCTCGCCTACGACTCCGATTGAGGCACGAAAGGTTAGGCCGCTTGGTCGGCGGATGCGTCTAACGAATATCCCGCCGCCCTGACGGTCCGAATCACATCCAGGCAGTCTTCCACGTTCAGCGCCTTGCGCAGGCGTCTGATGTGGACGTCGACGGTGCGCGGTTCAACGTAAATATCCGGCCCCCAGACACCGTTTAGAAGTTCCTCACGGCTGAAGACCGTGCCGGGACGTTCCATCAGATATTGGAGCAGACGGAACTCGGTCGGGCCCAAATGAATGTATCGGCCGGCGCGGCTGACGCGGTGCGCGTCGAGATCCATGACAATGTCGGTAAAGGTCAGTTGTCCCTTGGCCTGGGACGGCTTAGCGCGCCGCAACAGTGCCCGTACCCGCGCCATCAGTTCGACCATAGAAAACGGCTTGGTCATATAGTCGTCGGCGCCGACATTGAGGCCGCGCACCTTGTCCGATTCCTCGCTGCGCGCCGTGAGCATGATGACCGGAACGTTGCGGGTTTCCGATTTCCGGCGAAGCTGCCTGCAAACCTCAACCCCCGACATGCGGGGAAGCATCCAATCCAGGATGACCGCATCCGGCGGGGTTTCGTCCGCGACCGTGATCGCTTCCTCGCCGTCGCCGGCCTCGGTGACCCGATAGCCTTCTTTCTCAAGATTATAGCGCAACATCGTCATCAGCGACGTTTCGTCTTCCACAACCAGTACAACAGGTTTCATCTTCATTATCCTTCGGGGTTCGCCGCGTCCGTGTATCGTCGCCAGCCACGGACCTTGATCGGCAATTTCAACCAAAGCGTCCCGTTACATAGTCTTGCGTGCGTTGCGCCTTCGGCGTCTGGAAAATAACTTCGGTGTCTCCGTACTCGATGAGCCGGCCCAGATACATGAACGCCGTGTTGTCCGATACCCGGGCGGCTTGCTGCATGTTGTGGGTCACAATAACAATTGTGTAGTGGCCGGACAATTCGTCGATCAACTCCTCGACCTTGGCAGTGGCGATGGGATCGAGCGCCGAGCAGGGCTCGTCCATCAATAGCACCTCGGGGTCGGCGGCAATCGCGCGCGCTATGCAGAGCCGCTGCTGCTGGCCGCCGGACATGCCCAAAGCGCTTTGATCGAGGCGGTCCTTGACCTCGTTCCAAAGCGCCGAGCCCTTCAACGCTCGCTCGCACGTTTCCTGAAGCAACGTCTTGTCGCGCACGCCGTCGACACGCAGGGGATAAACCACATTCTCGAAGATCGACATGGGGAACGGATTGGGCTTCTGGAACACCATACCCATGCGCTTACGCAGGGCGATCACATCCGCCGAGCGATCGTAGATGTCATCGCCGTGCAGGACAATGGCCCCCTCGATCCGAATGCCGTCGACGAGGTCATTCATGCGGTTGATACAGCGCAGCAGGGTCGATTTTCCACAGCCGGAAGGACCGATCAGGGCCGTCACCATACCCTGTTCGATGGTCATGTTGACGTCGAACAGGGCCTGCGCGACACCGCCATACCACAGCGACAGGTCCTTGATATTGAGGACATCACCCTGCTTCCCGCGCTTAAGGTGGCAAACGGTTTCGTCGAATTGCGGCATGGGAGCAACGGCGACGTTCATAGACCCAACTCCTCTAAAACTGACTGCCGACGAACCGCCGTTTCAGGCGATTGCGGACGACAATGGCGACAGCATTCATCACCGCGACAAGGGTAATGAGCAGAACTGTCGTGACAAAAACCATGGGCTTTCCCGCCTCGGAATTGCGCGACTGAAAGCCCACGTCGAAGATATGGAACCCGAGATGCATGAAGCTGCGCTCGAGATGGACATAGGGAAATATACCGTCGACGGGCAGATTCGGTGCCAGCTTCACGACGCCCACGAGCATCAGCGGCGCTACCTCGCCGGCACCGCGCGCCATAGCCAGAATGATTCCGGTCATCACGCCCGGCAGCGCACGCGGCAGAACAATGTTGCGGATGGTCTGCCACTTCGAGGCCCCGCACGCGAGCGACCCCTCGCGCATGGACCGCGGCACGGCGGCGAGCGCCTCCTCAGTGGCGACAATCACCACCGGGACCGTCAAAAGGGCGAGCGTGAGGGCGGCCCATAACAGACCACCGGTCCCGAAGGTCGGATTGGGCAGATTCTCCGAATAGAACAAACGATCGATCGAGCCGCCGAGCACGTAGGCGAAAAAGCCCAAGCCAAAGACCCCGTAAACAATCGAGGGAACACCGGCGAGATTGTTCACCGAGATACGGACGAACGACACCAACCGGCCCTGCTTGGCGTATTCCCGGAGATAGAGCGCGGTGATCACGCCGAACGGCGCAACCGCGACCACCATCAGCAGCGTCATGGCAAGCGTTCCGAAGATTGCCGGAAATACGCCGCCTTCCGTATTGGCCTCACGCGGCTCGTCGGCCAGGAACTCGCCCCAGCGTGAGAGATAGACACCAACTTTTTCCAAAGGCCCGAGATCGTTCGCCGCATAGGCGCGCACGATGCTCGCCAACGGCACGGCCTTCTCGCGACCGCCAATATCGACAAAAGTGACCGAGGAGCGGTCATTGATCGCCCGCAATTCCTGAACCTCGGCGGTCAGGCGGTCATAAGCGCTATGGGAATCCGCAGACACCTGTTCGAATTGCGCTTCGGCATGCTCGTAAGCCGGGCTGTCGCGGCCAGAGTCCAACTCAGCCTTGCGCACGCTCAACCGTGCGCGGTCGACCTTGGCATTGACGGCTCCGATCTCATTGCGTTCGATTTCATGAATGCGCGCCCATCGCGCGCGGGCCTCGTCGTGAGCCTTCACGAATTGCGCATCGTCAAGCTTCAACCCATCGATCACTTGGTTTTCAATGGTGATGGCTTTGACGGCGCCGATGAATGGCCCCCACTCCAAGCGCTCCACATAGACCATGTCTTTCGGATAGCTCACGGTCTTCACATCGAAATCCGTCACCCAACGGAAATCCTCACCATAGAGGTCGAAGTTGCCGACGCGGTAGAGCGTGCGGCCCGCTAGTCCGCCATTTTGAGAGATCGCCGCGCGGACATCGGGAGACAGCGCACCCAAGGTATTATCGTCGGGCTTGAAGACATCGGTGCGTGACGGCTCACCGGCAATCACGGTTCCGTTCGTTGTCGTGACCACGGCGATAGGCTCGGGAATGAACGTTGCGATGCCGTTCCAGGCCACAAGAACCAGGAACCCGACAATCATGACGATGCCGAACACCAGCGTACCGCCCAGCACCCATACAAACGGCTCGCCGCGAGAGCGCAGGTCGGTCTGGCGCACGCGGCTCTTGGTCGCCGAAGCTTGGGTGACGTAGGGCGATGTCGCGGTGACGTCCATAGGAGCTTCTTCTTTCACAGCTGCGCCGCTCGTTTCCGGAACTTCTGCCGCACGATCTCCGCCAGGGTATTGACGATGAACGTTATCGCGAACAGCGACAAAGCGGCGAGAAACAGCATACGGTAGAGGGTCCCTCCCTTAACGGCCTCCGGCAATTCAACCGCGATATTGGCTGAAAGGGCCCGCAGTCCGTTGAAGATATTCCAGTCCATCACCGGTGTATTTCCGGCGGCCATGACGACAATCATGGTTTCGCCCACGGCACGCCCCATACCCACCATGATAGCGGCAAACACACCGCTCATGGCGGTCGGCAGAATGACGCGGATGGCCGTCTGCCACTGCGTCGCGCCACAGCCGAGGCTGGCGCCACGAAGATGTTCGGGGACTGAATTCAGCGCGTCTTCCGCAATGGTGTAGATGATGGGGATTACCGCAAACCCCATGGCAAAGCCGACGATCATGGTGTTGCGCTGCACGAATGTATCGACAATCCCACCGCGTGGATCGAGTCCGACGCCAATCAGGAGTCCTGCGAGAACCCAGCTGATGATACCGCCGACCATCAGCGTGATGATCCACCGGACGAAATCCGCCACGCCGGCGATGGTGCGATTTGGAGAGCGCATGATTTCGTAAATTTGCGACGGCAACACGCGCTCGCCGACAAAATAGAGGATACCGACCACCGCCGGCAGAATCAGCAGCGTGGTGAACGCCAGGCTCGATCCCACGGATCCGTTCGCCCAGGCCTTGAAATTACCGGCGAAGAAGAGTCGCTCGAACAGCGGGCTTATGGCGATGGAAAGGTTCGCCGCCAGAAACAGCACGGCGAACATCAACGCGAACTTCGGCCATCCGCCGTAACGTAACGCGACCGGCCCGGGCAGGAGCTGCCACAGGAATGCCGAGATCAGCCACGCCGTGGGCACCACGGCAATCGAAATAATCACGGCAGCAATCCAGGTTTCAACCACCGGTGCGAGGATGAGCGCGGCGATGAATCCCAATACCACCGACGGCAGGGAGGCCATCATTTCCATCACCGGCTTTACCACCGCGCGCACCGACGGATGCACGAACTCTGAGGTATAGATCGCCGCGCCGAGAGCGATGGGAATGGCGAACAAAAGGGAATAGACCGTCGCCTTGATCGTTCCGAAGATCAGCGGAACCAGCGACAGCTTCGGCTCGAAGGCATCAGTGCCGGAAGACGACTGCCATGTGTAGGTCGGCTCCGGGTATCCCTCGTACCAGACCTTGCCGAAGATCGTTTTCAAAGTCGTTTCGGGGTGATCTGCCTCGATATCCCAGTTGTAGACCTGGCCACCGTCGGTAACGGCGAAGATCTCGTTTTCCCGCGGCGAAAGAGCAACCGCCTGATAATGGCCGTTGATATCCGCGGGCTTGAGTTTCAGCAACGTCTGCTCGCTGGTGGAGTGCCGGAGCCAAACTTCACCGGTGTCATCGGCCGTGACGAACATCTTGCCGCGCTGGCTGGCGTCGATCGCCACGACAGCGCCGCGATGCTTCTCCAACTGATGGGCGCGGATAAGAGTATATCCGTCGCTCGACTTGGCATTGTCGCGAGGCAGACGGAAATACACGTCGACCGAACCATCGGATCCCGTGAGCACGATCGATTGCTCACCGATGAGAAACCGGATGCCCGTGAGCGTGACCCCTTCGGGGAGCGGCTTCAGGGTTTCCGCCAGAACCGGCGCGTTGAAGTTGTGAGTATCGTACCTGTACAGAGTGCCCGTGTTGTCTGCCACCAGCACCATATCGGCGGCGGTGTTCATGATGACTGTTGTCACCTTGACCCCGGTCGGCAAGCCCGGAAGTACCGATGAGGTGAGCGTTTCCGTCACCTCGCCAGTCATCATGTTGGTGCGGGATTCAGTACGGCTCAGGCGACCGATCCCGGTCGCATCGACGGTGACGAAGGACTTTTCCGGCCGTTCCTCTGTTCCGCCAAGACGATAGTCGGCAGCGACAACCGCTGTCCCAGCGGGCGCGATCTGCTGTGGCGACCCGAGGACAGCCTCCACTGCTACCTTACGCACCTGACCGCCTGCCGTATCCGCGTAGACGGCTTGGCCATCGGTGGAATCGCCGTTATCGAGTTTGGTGAGCCCGTCCGGAACGGCATCGTGGGTGAGGACGGACGCTTTCACCTCCAGATGACCGAGACGCAACGTGCCGTCGGCAAATCCGA
>SCTM01000196.1 GCA_004297485.1 Rhodospirillaceae bacterium | reverse complement strand
CAAGCGCCCACCCGCCGATCTTCACGTCGCTTTGCTTGATTGGAAGCTTCTCACCGGCAGCAACACGGATCATGAGTTCCACCAGATCGAGGCCGGTGATCAACTCCGTCACCGGATGCTCGACCTGCAGGCGCGTGTTCATTTCGAGGAAATAGAAATTCCGCTTGCTGTCGACGATGAATTCGACTGTGCCGGCGCTTACGTATTTGACCGCCTTCGCCAACGCCACCGCCTGTTCGCCCATGGCCTTGCGGGTCTTTTCATCGAGGAATGGGCTCGGCGCCTCCTCGATCACCTTCTGGTGACGGCGTTGAATGGAGCACTCGCGCTCGTTGAGATAGAGCGTATTACCGTGGCGATCCGCCATGACTTGAATTTCAATATGGCGCGGTTGCTCGACGTATTTCTCAATGAAGACGCGATCGTCACCGAAAGAGGATTTCGCCTCGGATGTGGAGCGCTCAAACCCCTCCTGGACCTCGGACTCGTTGCGGGCGATGCGCATCCCTTTTCCGCCACCACCGGCGGATGCCTTCAGCATGACCGGGAAGCCCACCTCGGCGGCGATTTTCTTGGCGTGCGCGACGTCCTTGATAACGCCGAGGAACCCGGGAACCGTCGAGACCCCGGCCTTATCCGCCAACTTCTTCGAGGCGATCTTGTCGCCCATGGCTTCGATGGCTTCGGCGTCTGGGCCGATGAAAATGATCTTGGCTTTCGCCAGGGCCTCTTGAAACGATTTGTTTTCGGACAGAAAGCCGTAGCCCGGGTGCACGGCTTCGGCGCCGGTCTTCTTACAGGCGTCAACGATGCGATCGATGACCAGATAGCTCTTCGCCGATGCGCTTTCACCGATGTGGACCGCTTCATCGGCCATTTCCACATGAAGCGCGTTCTTGTCCGCGTCCGAGTACACGGCAACAGTCTTGATGCCCATCTTGCGGCAGGTCTTGATCACCCGGCAGGCGATCTCGCCACGGTTCGCGATCAGAATCTTTTTGAACATGTGGATTGACGCCCTACAGCGGAATGTTGTCGTGCTTCTTCCAGGGATTTTTCACATCCTTGGATTTGAGCATGGCGAGCGAGCGGCATATGCGGCCACGGGTGGCGTGGGGCATAATCACGTCGTCGATGAAGCCCAGGTTCGCCGCCCGGAACGGATTGGCGAAACGGGATTCGTATTCCTTGGTGCGCTCGGCGATCTTCTGCGCGTCGCCGATATCCTGGCGGAAGATGATCTCCACCGCGCCCTTTGCACCCATGACCGCGATTTCGGCCGTGGGCCAGGCGAAATTGACGTCGCCGCGGATATGCTTGGAACTCATGACGTCGTAGGCGCCACCGTAGGCCTTGCGGGTAATCAGAGTGACTTTCGGCACGGTCGCTTCGGCGAAGGCGAAGAGCAGTTTCGCGCCGTGCTTGATGATGGCGCCGTACTCCTGGTTCGTTCCGGGCAGGAAGCCCGGCACGTCCACGAACGTAACGATAGGGATATTAAAACAGTCGCAGAACCGCACGAACCGCGCGGCCTTGCGGCTGGAATCGATATCGAGGCAGCCGGCGAGCACCATGGGCTGGTTCGCTACGACACCAATGGTCTGCCCTTCCATGCGGGCGAAACCGGTGATCATGTTGCGGGCAAAATGCTCGGCGATTTCGAAAAAGTCGCCTTCATCGACAACCTTGGCGATCAGTTCCTTCATGTCGTAGGGCTTGTTGGCATTATCCGGCACTAAAGTATCGAGAGAGAAATCCTCTCGGTCGGCCGGATCGCTGCAGGCGATGACAGGCGGTTTCTCGCGATTGCTGAGCGGCAGAAAATCCAGCAGCCGGCGGGCCTGCAACAACGCTTCCACATCGTTCTCATAAGCACCGTCGGCAACGCCGGACCTGCCGGCATGAGTCATGGCGCCGCCCAGTTGTTCCTGGGTCACCGTTTCATGAGTCACCGTCTTCACCACATCGGGACCGGTGACGAACATGTAGGAACTGTCTTTGACCATGAAGATGAAGTCGGTCATGGCCGGCGAATAGACCGCGCCACCGGCGCAAGGCCCCATCACCATGCTGATCTGCGGTACCACGCCCGATGCCAACACATTCTGCAGAAATACGTCGGCATATCCCGCCAGGGAAGCAACGCCTTCCTGGATGCGGGCGCCACCCGAATCATTGATGCCGATGACCGGCGCACCCACCTGAACCGCCTTCTCCATGATCTTGAGAATCTTCTTGGCGTGGGATTCCGAAAGCGCCCCGCCGAACACGGTGAAATCCTGGCTGAAGACAAACATGGGGCGGCCGTTGATTGTGCCGTAACCCGTGACCACGCCGTCGCCGGGAATGCGCGTCTCGCCCATGCCGAAGTCTTCACAGCGATGCTCGACGAACATGTCCCATTCCTCGAAGGACCCTTCGTCGAACAAAAGCTCGATCCGCTCCCGCGCCGAGAGCTTGCCCTTGGCATGCTGGGTCTCGATCCGTTTCCGCCCACCACCCAGGCGCGCAGCCGCGCGCTTTTCCTCAAGCTGTTGGATAATTTGACTCATCAACTACCCCCTTGTTCCCCGGGCTTTCGAGCCCAGGAAATATGCGCGACCAATTTGTTACGGGTTTTTATATAGCCCCTGTCCACGATGTGACAGTCTGCAGGCCCCGTTATCTCGGATTATCACAGCCCAAACGCGGGAAACCAGCAGTTTTGTGAATAAAACCCTGGGGTTGGTCCACAAACCGGCACCCCACACGCCCTCGAGGATTCGCAAGATTCCGTGACAATACGGCGCTCCGGCACCCAAGGACTGGCTCTGGATGGGGACGGCGGTTATAACCCCCACCCCACATCAATCGAGGTCACCCTATTCCGATGCGACCTATCCTGAAGTTGGTTCTGGAAATCGGGCCGCTGGTGGTGTTCTTCCTCGCCAACAGTCGTTACGGCATCTTCACGGGCACCATGATCTTCATGGCCGCCACCGTACTGGCCTTTGCCGCGTCCTACGCGATCATGCGCAAGATTCCCGTGATGCCGCTGGTGAGCGGCGTTTTCGTTCTGGTGCTCGGCGGGCTGACCGTCGTTCTGGCGGACGATCTGTTCATCAAGCTGAAACCGACAATCGTCAATGTCTGCTTCGCCGGGATTCTGTTCTTCGGCCTGAAGACCAATCGGCTTTACGCAAAGCTTGTATTCGAGGCCGCCTTCAATCTCACGGATCGGGGATGGGTACTTATTACGCAGGCATGGATCTGGTTTTTTCTGTTCCTTGCAACCCTGAACGAGATCGTTTGGCGCACCACGTCCACGGACATGTGGGTGAAGTTCAAGGTCTTCGGCGTCATGCCCATGACCGTGATGTTCAGCATTGCCCTCCTGCCGACAATCATGAAACATAGTCTCCCGGCCGCCGCGCCCACGGGCGATTCCGGGACCGGCGAGAACTGAAGCTTTCAGGAGCCGAGCAGACTCAAGTAGCGGCCAACAGCCTCGATCTCGGCGGCGATCCGCTGCCGACGGTGGACCGCCTCCGCATCCTCGCCCCATTGCTCGTTCTGATAGGTCTCATCGAGATGCGCCGCGGCGACAGCTTCCGCGGGCGAGATGCGTCCGTGAACCAGCGCCACACCCAACGCAAACGAACCCGTGGCGCCGATTGCCGCCTGCACGGCGGTCATACGATTGACGGACAATCGCGATAACACTGTTTGGGCAGCAACAACGGCAGTGCGAGGTTGTTCCACGGGAACAATGCCCTCGGTCACCACCAAGTCTATGCCATGCGCCGCCGCGAGCCAGTCGAGAACCGGCTGCCACAGAATCCGCTGACGGGATTTGAGGGCCTCGGGTGCGGACGCTCGGTAACAGAGAAGGTCGGTGTCCACGTAGGCGAGGAGCGCGTCGGTGATGGCCGCGCGCTCCGGGCCGACGCGGTCAAGCGCCGTCGCCATAAGACGGGTGAGAGGCATGGTCGCGGGATCGATCTCCACCCCCTGCCCGCGCCATTCCGCGCCGATGGCCTCGGCGAATTGCAGCGATGGTGCCTCAAGAAGCCGATGCAACGGTGTCCTGACTGGGCGTTGGTCGAGTAAAATCCTATAATTGCCGTCGACTTCATCGACAGTTACGTCGCGATAGAATCGCTTTGCTTTTGGCGTCGGCGGTTCCCGTGCCGCCAGACGCGCCCGATCAGAGTCGCTCACCGTTTCCCCACGATTCACGGCCGCTATTTCTTGAGCTGCCAGGTACGCGCCGTTTGACACGGATCGCCCGTGGACGTATCGGCGCGGTCTTTCATGCCTTGCGCCAGGAGCGATGCACCGCCTGTGGCAAAGGCCAGCCCAATCGACCCAATCGCTTTGGCCGAACCGGCGGAATCGAGGCCGACATTCGGTTTCGTCATGGGCCCGTTGAGACGGATCGCGGAAACGAGCTTCCCCAACCCCAAGCCAAGACCGCTGGTGGCCGTCGGTTTGACGGTCATATCGATCCGCTCCTGGCCAAGATCGAGCTTACCGCTCGCAACCAGATTCATCTTATCGGTCACGAGGGCGATGCCGTTCTGTGTATTGGCAATACCACCCGCAATCTGGAAGTTCACGACGGCGCAACGCGACACCGTATAGGGATCGCGATTACCCATGGGATTTACCGCATTCAAAACCTGCATCACCATGTCCGCGCCAATAAAATTGAGCGCCTCGTTACGAATGCGGCTCTCGCCCATGCCGGCGATCGCGGAACCGGACAAGGTCGACGCCAACGCATGAGGCGATGCCCCGGCACCATGAACGTCCACATTGATATCAAGCGGACCGTTGGTGACCAGATCGGTGACCTTGAAAGCCTTGGCCAGGGCCTCGGCGGTCAATCCCTTGACAACGAGCTTGGTGGCAAACGTCTTATCGGCGGCGTTAGCCGTGACATCCGCATCCGCAGTGCCGCCGAACATGGCAACGTTTGCGTCCTTCACCGTCAGCCGCCCATGAGCAAGATCGATCGGCAGCACCACATTCTCGACGGTCTGGCCACCGGGCAGTTTGAGTGATGCGATTGCGACCTTCACATTCGCATCTACTTCATTGAGCACCGTCCACGGCAAGGGCTCGTCGGAAAATACGCGGCCGGAAGCTGGGGCCGCGTGCCCGGCGGCTTTACTGTCAGTTCCGCCGCCCTTGGTGAATTTGCCGAGGTCGAGTTCGGGAATCGTCACGCTGCCTTTGATCGCAGGCGGTGTCTTGCCGGCTTCGACTGTGAGATCCACGTCACCCTTGAGACCGAAACCTTCCAGCGCGAGCTTGGCGGGAACGGCGGTGATGCCGCCCTTGAGCGCCGCTGGCGCCGCAATGGTTCCCTTGGCCTTGAGGTCCTGTCCGTTGTAGGTCGCCGCCAGGTCAAGCGCGCCCTTCTCATCAAGAGACAGCTTCGACACGGCCGCATCGATCGGGCCACTCGCGGTCTTTCCCGTCACCTTGACGTCGGCGACATCCAGCTGTTTAAAGCCGAAGTCGGTGATCTTGCCGGTTGAGTCAAGCGCGACTTTGCCGACCGATGCGTCAATCGCCGTGGCGCCGTCCTTGTGGGACACGGCAAGATCGGCAAGGTCAACATGAGTGATATTGAGGTTCTGAATCGGCCCCGAGATATGCGCCACCAGGGACTTCAGATCAATTTCGCTGTCGGCGCCGCCCTTTTCATCTTTGTAACCCAATTTGAGATTCGTCACTTCAACGGCGCCGACACTCAGCGCCGATTGCGCACCCGACGGGTTCTGAGGCGCGGTTGCATCCTTAGACGCACCGGCGAATTCCCAATTGGCGACACCCTGCTTATTGACCTCCAACAGCACATCGGCGTCGCTCACGGAAATTTTTCCGATATCTATATGTCCGGAAAGAAGCGGCAGCAACGCGGCGCGGGCCTCAAGTTTCTTCACCGTCACCATTTGAGGCCGAGAGCCCCATGGGGCATTGGCAAGGGTTACATCCTCGACCAGCACGGTCGGCGTGAGGGACAGCGCCATGCGCACCGTGCCGATGGTAACGTCGCGTCCGGTCGCGGCCTTGGCCTGCTCTTCGATCAAACCCTTGTATTTTCCGACATCAAATGTCGCGAGAAAAATACCCAGGCCGATGACCAAAACGGCAATCACCGCCGCCGCGATCTTCAATGCTTTCATGGTGCTTCTCCCTGTTTGCTCCGGATGGTGACGGACATGAAGCCCGGCTTACAGCGTCAAACCATCCATAACCTGCGGCAGGTCAACAAGCCGATCAATGAGGCAATGCGCTCCGGCCGCGGACAGTTCCGTGCCGTCGTGGTTGCCCCAGGATACGCCGACCGCATGGGCCTTGGCAGCCCTCGCCATCAGCATGTCAAACGTGGTGTCGCCGATCATCACGGTCATCTCGGGGACTGCGCCCGTGGCCGCCATCGCCTGGAGGACCATGCCCGGATGGGGCTTGCCCGGCGCGGTGTCCGGGGTTTCGATGGCCGCGAAACGGCCAACGAGTCCATTGCGATCGAGAAAATAATCCACGCCACGGCGCGCCTTGCCGGTAGCGATTGCGAGGACAACGCTCGCCTGATCAAGAGCGGCCAGCGTCTCGTGAACCCCGGCGAATATGGGCTCGTCGTAGTCGCCACCGGCGCGATAGCGGACAAAACAATCCCGATAGACACGATCAAGCTCGACGAGTGCTTTGGGATCAGCGGCGGGAAACAGGCGGCTGAGCGCCTCGTCCAGAGACAGGCCGATGACCCGCGGCACCACATCGGGCGGGGGCGGTGCCAGGCCAACAATGGAAGCTGCGTCGTTGACCGCCCGCACGATATTATGGCGGCTATCGATCAGCGTACCGTCCAGATCAAATATGGCGAGACGCACACCCGTCATACCTTGGCCTCATCCTCGGAGAAACCCAACTCGGCAAACGCCCGTGCCATGTGATCCGGCAGCGGTGCCACGACCGTGATCGGCTTGCCGTTATGGCGCGGGATCATAAGCTCGCGCGCATGCAGGCAAAGATGATCGCCGATTTCCGCAAGCAGTCCTGAGTCCGGTGTCGTGCGGGAATGTCCGGCGTATTTGTGATCGCCCAGGATCGGAGTGTTGAGCAACGCGCAGTGGGCACGAAGCTGATGGGTGCGACCGGTACGCGGACTGAGTTCCAGCCACGTGACTTTACCGCCGGCCGCCGCGACCGTGCGGTAGTCGGTCACGGCCTTCTTTCCCTCTTCCTCGTCCCAGGTCATGCGCTGGTGTCCGGGTGCACCGGTCTTGGCGAGGGCTGCCGAAATCGTCCCCGCCGGATGACGCGGCTGGCCGACAACCAAAGCCCAATAGATTTTCTCCATGTCGCGGCTCTGGAACATGCGACCAAGCCGCGCGGCGGCGGCGGCGGTCCTGGCGACCAGGATCACACCGGACGTATCGCGGTCAAGACGATGGACGAGACGTGGGCGGTCTCCGCCGAACCGGAGCGCATCAAGCATACCGTCGAGATGGCGGTCGGTCTTCGTGCCGCCCTGGACAGCAAGACCGGCGGGTTTATTGAGCGCAATGAGATCGTCGTCTTTATAGAGAACAGTCGCCAGCAAGGCGGCGGCATCCCGCTCAGAAACCGGACGCGGCGGCGCCTTCTTGACCGTCTTGTCGGGAGCGCTGTCACTCAGTGGCGGGATGCGTACAACCTGCCCCGCCGCCATGCGATGTCCGGCCTTGACGCGGGCGCCGTCCACCCGCACCTGACCGGTGCGCAACAGCTTCTCGAGGCGGCCATGACCGAGCTGTGGAAAATGCCGCTTGAACCAACGGTCGAGACGCAGTTCGCCTTCGTCCGCAGCGACGGTCACCTGTGTTACGCCGCTCATATGGTACCGCTCATGGTTCGTGGCCTTCCGCAGCCCTCTTCTCGCGCAATTTCTGCCAATAGGCGAGGCGCTTGTTGATGTCACGCTCAAAACCCCGCTCCGGCGGACGATAGAACTGGGCCCGTGCCATGCCGTCGGGAAAATAGTTCTGGCCGGAAAAGGCGTCCTCCGTGGCGTGGTCGTAAGCATAGTCCTTGCCGTAGCCAAGGTCCTTCATCATGCGCGTCGGTGCATTAAGGATATGCATGGGCGGCATCAACGATCCGGTTTCCTTGGCCGCGCGCAACGCTTCGTTGTAGGCCGTATAACTGGCGTTCGATTTGGGCGCAGTGCCGAGATAGATCACAAGCATGGCGATCGCCAGTTCGCCCTCGGGCGAGCCGAGCCGGTCGTAGGTCTCCCACGCGGCGATGGCGGTCTGAAGCGCCTGAGGATCGGCCAGGCCCACATCCTCGGCGGCGAAGCGTGTCAGACGGCGCAACAGGTAGGCGGGCGACTCTCCACCGTCGAGCATGCGGCAGGCCCAGTACAACGCCGCGTCGGGATCGGAACCGCGCAACGACTTGTGCAGCGCGCTGATGAGATTGTAGTGACCCTCCCGATCTTTATCGTAGACCGGCGCGCGGCGTTGGACGATCGAAGCCAGGGCGCCGCTATCGAGGGGATTCGCGGGCGGCGGCGTCAAGGCGAGTATCTCTTCCGCCAGAGTCAGAACGTGACGGCCGTCGCCATCGGCCATGGCACGCAATGCGGCCCTGGCATCGGCCGTGAGCGGCAATTGGCGTTGCGCATGTTCTTCCGTGCGCGCCAAAAGATGTTCCAGAGCCGCGTCATCCAAGCGGCGCAGGACCATCACCTGGCAGCGGGACAGCAACGCGGCATTCAGTTCAAAGGACGGGTTTTCCGTGGTGGCACCCACGAGCACCACCGTGCCGTCCTCCACATAAGGCAGAAAGCCGTCCTGTTGCGCCCGATTGAAGCGATGGATCTCGTCGACGAACAAGAGCGTCCCCTGCCCGGCCCGACGCAGTTTGGCGGCGGCGTCGAATGCCTTGCGCAGGTCCGCGACGCCGGAGAACACCGCCGACAAAGGATGGAACGCAAGCCGCGTGCCCTTGGCAAGCAACCTGGCAATTGTGGTCTTGCCGCACCCGGGCGGACCCCACAAAATCATGGAGGACAAACGGCCGGCGGCGACCATCCTGCCAATGGGCCCCTCCGGCCCGAGAAGGTGATCCTGCCCGACGACCTCGGCCAGAGTGCGCGGTCGCAGACGATCGGCCAACGGCCGTGGCGCTCCGCCAACCGATTCGGCCGCGTCGTGTTGAGGCTCCGGATCGTGGCTTGCGAAAAGGTCGCTCATGCCACCCGGTTCAATTGCTGACGCTAAATTGAATGGAGCGACCGCCGCGATTGAGGGTGACCTTCCAACCGTCAACAGGTATCGCCAACAGCCTGACCAAGTCATCCACCGTTTTCGCCGTCTCGCCGTTCACATCCCAAACGATGTCGCCCACTTGGACGCCGATACGGGCCGCATAGCTGTCATCGCTGATCTTGGTGATGATCACGCCCGGTTCATCGAACTGAATGCCGAGTTCGTCGGCCAGGGCAGGATTTAAATTCGCAACCGTCACACCGGCAAGAGGCTGACGCCCCTTCAACAGCGTTGTCCGCCGCGGCGGCATCTCCGGCGGCGCCTCGATCGCCATTCGCACGGCAAGATCGGCGCCGTCGCGAGTCAGATCAAGCGTTGCCGTCGATCCGACTTGTAAGGTCGCGAGAATATAACGCAGTTCGTCGGCGTCTCCGATGGCGCGGCCATTGACCTTGCGCACAACGTCGCCGGTACGGATGCCGGCCCGGGCCGCGGGGCTATCGGTGGTCACCCGCGTAATAGCCACGCCTTGCGGGCGGGACAGACCGAGATTCTTAGCAAGGTCGGCGGTCACCGTCTGACCGGTGGCGCCGAACCACGCATGCACGGCGTGGCCCTGTTTCAGAATACTCGCGAGCACCGTGCGAACCATATTCGACGGAATCGCGAACCCGATACCGATGTTTCCACCACTCTGAGAGTAGATGGCCGTATTGATGCCGATCAGCCGGCCATCGGACGTCACGAGCGCGCCGCCTGAATTTCCTGGATTGATCGCGGCATCGGTCTGGATGAAGGATCGATAGCCACCCACATCGATCGCCGACCGCGCCAAGGCCGAGACAATGCCGGACGTCACCGTCTGACCGACGCCGAAGGGATCGCCGATGGCGAGAACCATATCGCCCACCTCGACCTGATCGGAGTCGGCAAGGTCGAGAGCGGGCAGGCTCTCATTCACTTTCTGGAGCTGCAGTACCGCCAGATCTGAGCGTTCATCGGCCCCGATAATCTTGGCGTCGAATTCCCGCTTGTCGGCCAGCACGACTTTGATCTGGTCCGCGCCCCCCGTCACGTGATTGTTGGTAATGATCACGCCCGTCGACCGCACAATCACACCTGACCCAAGGGAATTCTGAACTCGCTCCTGTGACAGGCCGGGCACGCCATTGCCGCCAAAGAACTGCCGGAAGAAGGGATCGTCAAACAGGGGATTGACCCGGGTCTGAACGACCTTGCGCGTGTAGATATTCACGACCGCCGGCGCAACCTGCTTGACCACAGGAGCAAATGACAAGGTTACTTGCTGGCGATTGACCGGCAGAGCGCGGTCGTCGGCCGCAACCGGGCCAGCCGCCATCAACGCTATGAGCAGTATCAAGGCACGAATCACTGGGAAATCTCGCGATAGGGATTGGGACGGGTCGTCTCACGGTCCTCGCATATAGGAAGCCGGTACGAGCACCGGTAGAGCGGGCCATTCTAGCTGCGGATGAGGACCTCCAGAAGCACCGATCGCAGCTTTTAGCACTGGCGGAGCGAAAGCCTGCCGGGCAAGTTAACGGTTCCACAAGGACAAAACCCTCCCCATGCCCGTCCCCGCGCGCCTCCCTATGCCTCTCGCGAAATGCCTCAATTTTTCGGACTTTCGCCACCTGGCCAAACGCCGCCTCCCGGCGCCGCTCTTCCACTATATCGACGGGGGTGCCGATGACGAGGTCGCCCTGCGCCGGAATACAGCGGCCTTCGATGACTATGAGTTGATGCCCCGGCAGCTCACCGACGTGAGCACCATCGACACCCGCACCCAAATCTTCGGCAAGACCATCGCGTGGCCGGTCTTGCTGTCGCCCACGGCCATGTCGCGCCTGTTCCATCACCAGAAAGAGTTGGCGGTCGCGCGAGCGGCCGCGAATATGGGCACTCTGTATTCCTTGTCCACACTCGCGACCACGAGCCTGGAAGAGGTCGCCGCGGCAAGCGCCGGGCCCAAGATGTTCCAGATTTATGTTCTGAAGGACCGGGGATTTGTGAACGCGCTTGTCGCACGATGTAAGGCCGCCAAATACGACGCACTATGCGTGACCGTCGACACGCCGCTGGCCGGAAATCGGGAGCGTGACCATATCCATGGCATGACCTTGCCACCCAAGTTCGGGTTGGCTGACCTCGCCAGCTTCGCCCTCCATCCCGCCTGGTCGTTGAACTTCATCCGCGATCCCGATTTCCGCGTCGCGAATGTGGCCGAGATGGGCGACGCCAAGAGCATGGGCGGCATGGGACTGATCCAGTACGTCAACGCGCAGATTGACCGCACCGCGACCTGGGACGATATCGCCCGCCTGATCGAATTGTGGAAAGGGCCCTTCGCCATCAAAGGCCTTCAGTCCGCCGCCGATGCCCGCATGGCGCAGCAGGTGGGCGCGACGGCGATCATGATCTCCAATCATGGCGGCCGTCAGCTCGACGGCGCGCCCGCCCCAGTGGATTGCATCGCGCCCATGCGTGACGCCATCGGCAATACTCTGGAAATCATCTGCGACGGCGGCATTCGCCGCGGCACGCATGTGCTCAAGGCTCTCGCCCTGGGCGCGAATGCCTGCTCAATCGGCCGGCCCTATCTATTCGGTCTGGCCGGCGGGGGACAGGCAGGCGTGGAACATGTGCTCAGCCGCTTACGCGGCGAAATCGAACTCGACATGACGCTGATGGGATGCAGACGCATCGCCGATCTCGACAATACATTCCTGGCAAAGCGGCGAGAGCCATAAACGGCCAATAGCAATCTCCACCGTCGCGACTTGCCGGAAGCCATCCTTATCAGACGCCTGTCTTCAACCGTGTGGCTGCCGTCCGCTCGCGCGCAGCTTGATGAGCGTGTATATGCCAATGACCATCCAAATCACATTGAGCGCAGCGGACGGAATCGCTCCATTCCAACCGCTATTGATGACGAACCCGGCGGAGCCCACGATGTTCATGCTCTGATAGATCACCGAGCGACCGCTGAGATGGCCTGCCGACAGGAGACCATAGGCGATAAGTATGACCAGTCCGCCAGCCCAACCGACCGCTTCAATGGCGAAATGCATCTGCCGCTCCTGTGTGTGAAGGCTTACGAAAGAAAATAGGCGGACATTGCTGACCGCCTATCAACTCAAGTCGGACGTGTACCAGGAGTCCGTTTAGCCGGACGCGAGCAGCGTCGCGGAGACTACGCCGCGGCTTGGTCGGCCTGGACCTTCTCAGGCTTCGGACCTGAGTCCAGGCCCTTGGCGTCCGTGTCACGATCGACCAGCTCGATGACCGCCATAGGCGCGGCATCGCCGTAACGGAACCCGGCCTTGAGGATGCGGGTATAGCCGCCCTTACGCTCTTTGTAGCGCTCGCCGAGCACGCTGAACAATTTGGCGACGACCTTGTCGTCGCGCAGTGTGGCGGCGGCCTGACGACGGCAGTGCAAGCTGCCCTGTTTGCCGAGTGTGATCAGCTTCTCGACATACGGACGCAGGTCCTTGGCCTTGGGCAGGGTGGTGGTGATCTGCTCATGCTTCAGCAGCGCGTTCGCCAGATTCGCCAGCAAAGCGCGGCGGTGGCCCTTGGTGCGGTTGAACTTACGTTGACCCATACCGTGACGCATGATCGTCTCCTTCTCACCCTGGCCTCGCGCGCGAGACCGATTGCAGATCGCGAACGCCGCGGCTCATTGAGTCGGGTACGTCGCGGCGGGCCACCATGGCCCGGTAGAGCCCCCTTTTGGTAAGGGGGTGGTCGAGTACTAGAACGGCTCTTCGAGCTTCTTGGCCAGTTCTTCAATGTTTTCTGGCGGCCAATTGGTGATCTCCATACCAAGATGGAGGCCCATCTGCGCCAGCACTTCCTTGATCTCGTTCAGGGACTTGCGGCCGAAGTTCGGAGTGCGGAGCATTTCCGCTTCGGTCTTCTGCACCAGATCGCCGATGTAGATGATGTTGTCGTTCTTCAGGCAGTTGGCCGAACGCACGGAAAGCTCGAGCTCGTCGACCTTGCGCAGCAGGTTCTTATTGAACGGCAGATCCTCGTCGACGCGCTCGGCCAATGCGGCCTGCGGCTCTTCGAAGTTGATGAAGAGCTTCAACTGATCCTGAACAATGCGAGCTGCCAGAGCGACCGCATCTTCCGGCTTCACCGCGCCGTTGGTTTCAACGGTCATGGTGAGGCGGTCGTAGTCGGTCTGCTGGCCGACGCGCGTATTGTCGACCTTGTAGGCGACGCGGCGCACGGGAGAGAAAATCGAGTCCACCGGGATAAGCCCGATGGGATCGTCCTCGCGACGGTTGGTGGCGGCGGCCACATAGCCCTTGCCGGTATTGACCTCGAACTCGATGGCGAGATTGGCGCCGTCATCGAGATGGCAGATCACCAGGTCGGGATTCATGACTTCGATGTCGGCAGGCGTTTGAATCTGGCCGGCGGTCACAGGACCGGGGCCTTTGGCCTTCAACGTCATGCGCTTCGGGCCGTCCCCATGCAGGGTCAACGCGAGCTGCTTGATATTGAGGATGAGGTCGGTGACGTCCTCGCGAACACCGGGGACAGACGAGAACTCATGCAAGACGCCATCGATGCGGATGGACGTGACGGCCGCGCCCTGGAGGGACGACAACAGCACGCGCCGCAAAGCATTGCCGAGGGTTACGCCGAAACCACGCTCAAGCGGCTCGGCAACGATCGTCGCCAGCCGGCGGTGGTCATCACCCGTCTCAACGGCAAGCTTCGACGGCTTGATCATTTCCTGCCAATTCTTTTGAATCACGGCTCAATCCCACGCTGGAGGTGTTATTCCAAAAGCAAACATCGGCAATTGAACCGGCCCTCTGCGCCCCAGAATGCGCGGGTGGCCGATTGCGATTGCCGGATAAAATCCTTAGACGCGCCGACGCTTGCGCGGACGGCAACCGTTATGCGGAACCGGCGTCACGTCCTGAATCGACGTCACGGTGAATCCCACGGCCTGTAAAGCGCGTAACGCAGATTCACGGCCGGTACCCGGACCCTTCACCAATACGGAGAGGATCTTCATGCCATGCTCCATGGCCTTGCGCCCGGCGTTCTCCGCAGCGACCTGGGCCGCATACGGTGTCGACTTGCGCGATCCTTTGAATCCCTGCGCACCGGCCGAAGCCCAGGCAATGGTATTACCTTGAACATCGGTAATGGTGACCATAGTGTTGTTAAAAGTCGCGTTCACGTGCGCGATGCCCGAGCTGATATTTTTGCGCTCGCGCTTGCGGGCGCGGGGGGCGGCGGTTGTCGGTGCCTCGGCGGCGGTTTCTGGCTTGGCCATGGTGTTCGGTCTTCTCTCGTCCCTGGAATTCGCGACGGCTCAAAGCACAGCCATCGGACTCCGTTGTTACGTAACGCTGTCGTGATGCAACGCGCCTTACTTGGTGACTTTCTTCTTGCCGGCGATCGGCTTCGCCGGTCCCTTGCGGGTACGCGCATTGGTATGGGTGCGCTGGCCATGCACGGGCAGCCCCTTGCGATGACGCAGCCCCTTGTAGCAACCAAGATCCATCAAGCGCTTGATGTTCATGGCCACTTCACGGCGGAGATCGCCTTCAACCGTCCAATCGCGGTCGATGTTGTCGCGAATGCGGATGATCTCGTCTTCGGTCAACTGATTGACACGACGCGCGGGATCAATGCCGACGCGATCGCAGATCTGTCGCGCGTTGGTCGGGCCGATGCCGTAAATGTAACGGAGGGCGATGACCACCCTCTTGTTTGTCGGTAAGTTAACGCCAGCGATACGTGCCAAGGCGCGTACTCCTTCATTGATCTTAAGGTTGTATGTGAGCGCCGTCGGCAACCCGAAAAGCGGGCCATTATATGCAGTTAGCCCTTCGAGTCAACACGGCGCTCAGGTTCCTAAAATGGCCTCCAAATCGGCCGTAATCACGTCCATATCCCGGTCCCCATCGACCACCCGGAGCAATCCCTGACGCTCGTAGTAGGGCAGCAGGGGCGCTGTCTGGTCGTGGTAGGTCGTAAGCCGGGACTTGACTGTCTCCACGTTGTCGTCGGCCCGGCGATTGAAGACCGTTCCGCCGCAAACGTCGCAAACCCCAGCCTTCTTGGGCTTCTTGAAGAGGTCGTGGTAGCCCTCGCCGCACTTGGCACAGGTAAACCGGCCCGTGATGCGCTCGATCAGGCGTTCATCAGGGACCTGGACCTCGATCACCGCGTCCAGCTTCAGCCCCTTCGATTTCAATAGCTTATCCAGAGCTTCGGCCTGGGGAACGGTGCGCGGGAAGCCATCCAGAATAAAGCCCTTGGCGCAGTCGGCATTGGTGATCCGCTCAGCGATCATGGCCACGATCAGCTGGTCGGACACCAGCTTACCGGCTTCCATGACGGCCTTGGCCTCACGGCCGAGGTCGCTACCGGCCGCCACCGCGGCACGCAACATGTCACCGGTGGACAGCTGCGGCACGCCGTGGCGCTCCTGGATGCGCTTAGCCTGGGTGCCCTTGCCGCCGCCGGGCGGGCCCATAAGGATCAGACGTTTTGCCATGACGACCCTACCTGCGGCCCCGAAGCTGGGATTTCTTTAATAGGCCTTCGTATTGATGGGCGAGCAAATGGGCTTGAATCTGCTGCATTGTGCTCATGGCCACATTGACCACGATCAACAAGCTGGTGCCGCCGAAGTAAAACGGCGCACTCATACGCGAGATGAGAAACTCCGGAATCAGACACACGATAATCAAGTAGGCGGCACCAATCACGGTGAGCCGGGTCAATACGTAGTCGAGATGCTCGGCCGTATTCTTGCCGGGCCGGATACCCGGCACGAACCCACCGTACTTGCGCAGGTTCTCAGCGGTCTCCGACGGATTGAAAACCACCGCCGTATAAAAGAAGCTGAAAAACGTGATCAGGACTGAATACAGGAACAGATAAAGCGGCTGACCACGACCGAGCAACACGCCGATGGTGTTGAGAATCCCCTCGCCGCTGCCCTTGCTCTGAAAGCCGGCAATCGTCAGCGGCATGAGCAGCAGCGAACTGGCGAAGATTGGCGGAATGACGCCCGACGTGTTGATCTTGAGCGGCAGATGCG
The DNA here is from genome assembly GCA_004297485.1 of Rhodospirillaceae bacterium. Classification (GTDB taxonomy): domain Bacteria; phylum Pseudomonadota; class Alphaproteobacteria; order Rhodospirillales; family Rhodospirillaceae; genus SCTM01. The sequence continues at coordinate 6,526 of SCTM01000196.1, read as the reverse complement.
AACTCTCGCCGCCGAAGACCTTATTGCCCTGTTGTCGCTTTGGATACTGCACCAGAATCCGGCGCTGCGCCTGTTCGATGAAGACAATAAATGCGATCACCACAACCGCGCCAACCAACAGAAAGAGGATGACGAACGGCGACATGGCACCGGTACGGCCGAGTTCTAAAGTGTTGGCGATGGCGCCGGGCAGGCCGGCCACGATGCCCGCGAAGATCAACAGCGAAATGCCCTGGCCGATGCCGCGCTCATTGATCTGCTCGCCGAGCCAGACCATGAACATGGTGCCGCCGACCAAGGTCACGACGGTGGTGAATTTAAAGAACAGTCCCGGATTCATGACGGCCGAGACACCGCTGTGTCCGGTTGCCGATTCAAGACCCGATGCGATCCCCAAGGCCTGCAGGGCGGTAATCGCCACGGTCAGGTACCGCGTGTATTGATTCATCTTGATGCGGCCGGTGATGCCCTCTTTTTTCATCTGATCCAGCGCCGGATTCACCGCGGAGATAAGCTGGATGATGATGGAGGCCGAAATATAGGGCATGATCGCAAGCGCAAAGACGCTCATGCGCCGCAGCGCGCCGCCGGCGAAGACGTCGAACAATCCCAAGACACCGTGGCTCTGAGTCTTGACGATATCGGCCATCACGGCCGGATCGATGCCCGGCAGCGTAATAAAGGTTCCGGCGCGGAAAACGACCAGCGCGGCCATAGTGAACCAGATCCGGCGCTTGAGTTCAGTCGCCTTCGAGAAAACCGAAAGATTTATATTGGCGGCCAACTGTTCGGCGGCTGAAGCCATAGCCATCTCCAGAGCACTCTAGCGGGGCGAAGAAAGACCGACGTCCTCCTCATCGCTCCTCGGCATCGACGCAATCACCCGGCCATAAGCGACCAGTCTTTGCTACAGGCAGACCTACAGGCCATGCCCGTAGCGGCGCGTTACACAGCGGCGCCTTTTTCTTTCTTAGGAGCTTTCACCTTGGCAACCTTGACCACCGGTGCCTTCTCGGCCGTGGCGGCTTCTGTCACGGCTTTGGCAATGGCTGCGGTCCGTGCCTCGATACGAGCCACCTTCCGCGCCGGCTTCTTGCTCGGCGCCTTACGACCCTTCATGGGAGTAGCGGCACGGGCTGCGGCTTTCTCAACTTCGATCATGGTGACGGAACCGCCGGCCTTTTCGACCGCGGCTAATGCGGTCTTGGAGGCATAGGCAACTTCGATTTTCAATTTGGCTTTGAGTTCGCCGTCACCGAGGAGACGCACGCCATCATGGGCACGACGCAACACGCCCGCATCCACCAGTGCCTGGGCAGTAACAGTCGCCTTCGGATCGATCCGGCCTGAGTCGACCGCGGCCTGCAGCGTTCCGATATTGATCGGCACGAACTTACGCCGGCCGATGGGCGTAAAACCGCGCTTCGGCAAGCGGCGGAACAGGGGCATTTGGCCGCCCTCGAATCCGTTTACCGCAACACCGGTACGCGCCTTCTGGCCCTTCACGCCGCGACCGGAGGTCTTGCCCAACCCGGATCCGATCCCGCGACCGAGCAACTTGCGGGTATGGGTTGAGCCCTCGCGCGGGCGCAGTTGATTGAGCTTCATGATCCTTCGTCCTTTATTGCCGCCTTCGGGGGCGATGCTTCCGCGCTGGGATGCCGCCGCCGAGACAGAGAATTACCTTAGCCTTCGTCCACCTGGACGAGATGCCTTACCGTGTTGATCATGCCGCGTACCGCCGGAGTATCCTCCAGGGTGGATGAACGACGGATCTTGTTCAGCCCAAGCCCGATCAGAGTCTGGCGCTGACTGGCGAAACGCCCGGCCGCACTATGCACCTGGGTGATCGTCACGGTCTTCTTGCCGCTCGTGGTTTTTGCCTTCGCCATGGATCAGGCCTCCTTCGGCGCATCTTTGGCCGGCTCTTCGCGGCGGCCGACAATGTCGGCGACTTTCTTACCGCGCTTGGCGGCAACGGCACGGGGCGACGTCATGGACTTAAGGGCCACCAGAGTCGCCTTGACCATATTGTGCGGATTGTTGGAACCAACGCTCTTCGCAACAATATCCTGCACGCCCATGGTCTCGAACACCGCGCGCATTGGGCCACCAGCGATGATTCCGGTGCCCGCCGGCGCAGCGCGCAAGATCACCTTGCCGGCGCCGAAACGGCCATAAAGATCGTGGTGCAGCGTGCGGCCTTCGCGCAGCGGCACGCGGAACATGTGGCGCTTGGCTGAATCCGTCGCCTTGCGGATCGCTTCCGGCACTTCGCGTGCCTTACCTGACCCGAAACCAACCCGGCCTTTGGCATCGCCGACAACGACCAACGCGGCAAATGCAAAGCGGCGACCGCCCTTGACCACCTTGGCCACGCGATTGATGTGGACAAGCTTGTCGATGAATTCATCATCGCGTTCGCGTTCGCCACCGCGCTCGCCGCCACGCTCGCGATCACCGCCACGTCCGCGGCCGCGTTCGCTACGTTCGCCGCCGGCGGGTGTCCGTGCCCCTGAGGGAGTCCGTGCCATCACTCTCTTCCTTTACCTTCAACCGGGCGCAACGCCCGCACCCGATCAGAACGACAAACCAGCTTCGCGGGCAGCATCCGCCAGGGCCTTGATACGACCGTGATACATATAAGCGCCGCGGTCGAACGCAACCGTAGTCACGCCGGCTTTGACAGCGCGTTCGGCAAGGAGCTTTCCGACCAAAGCCGCAGCTTCCTTGGTTCCGCTCTTGGTTTTACCCTTAAGATCGGTATCGATGCTTGAAGCCGCCGCAAGGGTCTTGCCTTCTTCATCGGCAATGACCTGCGCGTAGATATGGCGGCCCGAACGGAACACCGACAGGCGCGGCCGCCCGTGGGCGGCGGCCTTGACGGAGAACCGCGTACGGGCGCGGCGGCGATTGGTTTGCTTGGAGGCGGTACCCATGTCCCTGATCCTTACTTCTTCTTGCCTTCCTTGCGCAGGATGGTCTCTTCCGCGTACTTGATGCCCTTGCCCTTGTAAGGCTCCGGCCGCTTGTATCCACGGATATTGGCAGCCACCTGCCCGACAACCTGCCGGTCGGCCCCCATGATCTCAATCTGCGTCGGCGTCGGGGTCTTGACCTCGATACCGGGTGGAAGTTCAAAATTGACTTCGTGCGAGAACCCCAGATTGAGGTTCAGCTTCTTGCCCTGGGCGGCGGCCTTAAGACCGACGCCGTTGATGTCGAGGACGCGCTTGTAGCCCTCGCTGACGCCCTTGACCATATTGTTCACCAGCGCGCGGGTTGTTCCCCACTGCGCCCGTGCACGTTTGGTCTCGGTTTTCGCCTTTACCCAAACCTTGTTATCCACGACCGAGGTTTCGACGTCATCAGAGGTGGTGAGCTTGAGCTCGCCCAGCTTGCCTTTGACGCTCAACAGCCGACCGTTCAGGGTAACAGTGACACCTGACGGAATTGCGACCGGGTTCTTGCCAACGCGCGACATCTTTTCGTTTCCTACAAATCCCGAATTAGAAGATCTGGCAGAGCACTTCGCCACCGACGTTGGCCTGCCGGGCCTCATGGTCCGACATGACACCGCGCGGCGTCGAGAGGATCGAAATACCAAGCCCGTTATAGACCTTCGGCAAATCCTTGATCTTCGCGTACACCCGCCGTCCCGGCTTGGATACGCGCATGATCTCGTTGATCACCGGCTCGCCCTCGTTGTACTTCAGCTCAACACGCAGCTCTTCGACGCCGGCGCGCACGCCATAACGTTCAAAGCTGCGGATATAGCCCTCGCGTTCGAGCACACGGAGCAGATTTTCGCGCAGCTTGGAGGCCGGCGTCGTGATGACGGACTTGCCCGCCCGCTGTCCATTACGGATGCGGGTCAACAAGTCGCCAAGCGGATCGGTCATTGACACGTGCGAGTCTCCTTACCAGCTCGACTTGACCATGCCGGGGATCTGGCCTTTGTTGGCCAACTCCCGCAGCTTGTTCCGGCCCATCTTGAATTTCCGATACACGCCGCGCGGCCGACCGGTCAGCTCGCAGCGGTTACGCACGCGTACCTTGGACGAATTGCGCGGCACCACCGCAAGTTTAAGAACCGCCGCGAAACGATCTTCATCGTTGGTTTCACGATTCATGATGATCGCTTTCAGCTTGGCACGCTTGGAACCAAGCGACTTCGCCATGCGACGGCGTTTGGTATCGCGTTCAACAGTAGACGTCTTAGCCATGGGATTGCGTTCTCCCTGTCCGCTTATTTCTGGAACGGCATGTCGAAGCCCTCGAGGAGCGCACGCGCCTCCGCGTCGGACTTGGCCGTGGTGCAGATCGTGATGTTCATGCCGCGGACCTTATCGATCTTGTCGTAGTTGATTTCCGGGAACACGAGTTGTTCCTTGAGGCCCATATTGTAGTTACCGGCGCCGTCAAAGCTTTTGCCCGAGACACCGCGAAAATCGCGGATACGCGGCATGGCAACATTGATCAGGCGGTCGAGGAACTCGTACATCCGGCTCTTGCGCAGCGTAACGCAGCAACCGACCATCTGGTTTTCACGCAGCTTGAAGTTGGCGACCGCCTTCTTCGACTTGGTTATGATCGGCTTCTGGCCGGCAATCGCCGTGAGGTTATCGACCGCGCCTTCGATCTTCTTCTTGTCCTGGGACGCCTCACCGACGCCCATATTGATAACGATCTTGGTCAGGCGCGGAACGGCCATCGGGTTTTTGTACCCGAACTTCTCCGTCAGGGCCTTCGTGACCACTTCGTCGTAATGTTTCCGCAACCGCGCCATTGCCGTCGTCCTTATTGGTCGATGACTTCGCCGGAACGCTTGGCAAAGCGTACCTTGCGGTCACCGTCGATGATCTTGAATCCAACCCGTGTCGCCTTGTTGTCCTTCGGGTCGAGGTGCGCCACATTGGAGGCGTGGATCGCCGCTTCCTTCTCGACGATGCCGCCGTTCGACGTCTGAGACGCACGCGTATGGCGTTTCACCATATTGATGCCCTGAACGACGACCTTGTTCTCCTCCGGCAGCGCCTTGACGACTTCGCCGGTGCGGCCCTTATCGCGGCCCGCGAGGACAATGACCTTGTCGCCTTTTTTGATCTTGAGCTTGGCCATCACAGCACCTCCGGCGCCAGAGACACGATCTTCATAAACTTCTTGCCGCGCAGTTCGCGAGTCACCGGCCCAAAGATACGGGTGCCGATGGGCTCGCCTTGCTTATTGATGAGTACGGCGGCATTGCGGTCGAAGCGAATGGCGGTTCCATCCTGACGGCGCAGTTCCTTGGCGGTACGCACGATCACGGCGCGATGGACATCGCCCTTCTTGACACGACCGCGAGGAATAGCGTCCTTCACAGACACCACGATCACATCACCAATGGCGGCGTACTTGCGCTTTGACCCGCCCAGCACCTTGATGCACATGACGCGTTTGGCCCCGGAGTTATCCGCGACGTCCAAATTGCTTTGCATCTGAATCATGACTTAAGTCCTTAACGTCTCTTTTTTCGACGAGAGCCGGCTATTCGGCCTGGTCCGATACCAGTTCCCACGTCTTGTTCTTCGAGATCGGCCGGCACTCGCGAATACGCACCGTATCGCCGATCTTGCAGGTGTTGTTCTCATCGTGCGCGGCATATTTCTTGCTGCGGCGGATGAACTTTTTGTAGATCGGATGCATCAGGCGCCGCTCGACACGCACAACAATCGTCTTGTTCTGCTTGTCGGAAACAACAACACCCTGAAGAATTCGCTTCGGCATTTATGCGGTTCCTCTGTCCTATGCTTCGGCGCGTTTTGCGCTCAAGATCGTCTTGATCTGAGCGATTTCGCGACGGACGTGACTGAACTGAGCAGTATTCGCAAGCTGGCCCGAAGCCCGTTGAAAGCGCAGATTGAACTGCTCCTTCTTCAGGTCGGCAAGCCGGCCCACCAACTCGTCAGCGCTCTTTGCGCGCAAATCCTGTGCTTTGGCCATATCCGTCACCCTAGCCGATACGTGCAACAAACTTGGTCTTGATCGGCAACTTGGCAGCAGCCAGCGCGAAACCCTCGCGCGCCATCGCTTCGTTGACGCCGTCGACCTCAAACATGATGCGGCCGGGTTTGATCCGGCACACCCAGAATTCCGGCGTGCCCTTGCCCTTACCTTGCCGCACCTCGGCCGGCTTCTTGGACACCGGCACATCCGGGAAAATACGAATCCAGACGCGACCTTGGCGCTTCATGAAACGCGTCAATGCACGACGCGCCGCTTCGATCTGACGTGCGGTGACACGCTCCGGCTCGACCGCCTTGAGACCATACTGACCGAAATTCAGCGCCGAGCCGCCTTTGGCGACACCGTGAATCCGGCCCTTGAAGGCCTTGCGGTATTTAGTGCGTTTCGGTTGCAACATGACGCTTCAATCCATTTCCGTCGTTCAAACCGTTATCACGGTCCAAACCTGTGTCGTTTCTTGTCTTCAGGGCCGGGCGGGCTGTGTGACTTCGCCCAAGCGCTTGTCCTGCGCCATGGG